>JAAZKA010000042.1 GCA_012800055.1 Clostridiales bacterium | reverse complement strand
CGAAGCGGCGATGCAGTCCGGCCGCGGGGTGATCCCGCCGGTCAGGGGACTTCTCTCCGAGGATGAGGCGTTCCGTGAGGCCGCCGGATACACGCTGCCGCTGTTCTTCTTCGAGCATGGCGGTGAGGCACTGCGGACGCTGCCGATGGGGACGGACGCCGCGCTGGTCACCGGACCCGAGGGCGGATTTTCCGACGCAGAGGTCGAACGGGCACGTGCAATGGGTCTGCGTATAGCGTCGCTCGGGCCGCGCATCTTACGCTGCGAGACCGCGCCGCTCGCCGCGCTGGCCGCCGTATTGTATGCGTCCGGCGCACTGTAGGCGTTGTATCGCTGTTTCTCACCCGGATGTACCGCGCTGCGCAAACCATTTCACTACTAGAAGGGCATGTGTTAACAGATGGGCCGTAATACCGGCAAGCAGTTTACCAGAAACAGTTTTCTCGTGAATAAAACCTGCGGCGTTTTCCTGCTCGCGATCCTCGGCATCCTGGCACTTGTATTTGTGAACAACACAATCAAGACGGCAGCGGGAGTAGTCGCCGTCCTGAACAGCACCTGGATCTTTGTCGGCATCGGCGCGGCGATGTTCCTCCTCGGCGTTTTCCTGCTTGTGCGGGATGCCAGGCGGCCCTCCGATAAAAAGTGGCGCTATGTGACAGGCTTTGATGTCTGTGTGGTCGGTCTGTTGATTGCATGCTCGGCGTTTCTGCTGTGGCGGCTCAACATGGTCGATGTCATTCGTCTGCTGTATATTGTCTACCCGTGCTTTGCGGTCGCGTATCTGCTGTTTTCGCTGCTGCAGCGGGAGTTCTTCGGGCAGGCCGTCGCGATCGGCATTTCGATGCTGCTGTTCTGGGCAGTCGCACGTGCCGGGACGCGTACGGGCATCATCTTCTGCGCGATCGGGCTGCTTTTATGCGTACTGCTTGCAGGCGCGGCTTTCCTGTTGAAAAAGGGCGACGGTGTGCTGTCCTTTGCAGGGAAAAAGCTGCGCATTCTGGACAACGGCGACGATGTCGCGGCGGCGTTTGTCACCGCCGGCGTTCTCGCGCTGTGCTTCATCGCCGGCATCATCCTCACCAGCCTCTGGTACGGGGGGATCGCGGTCTATCTCATCTACGGCCTTTGCGCATATCTCTTTATCCTTGCGGTTTACTATACGGTCAAACTCATGTAACAAAGGAGATCTGTCAACAATGAGAATTTTAGCCATCGGATGTCATCCCGACGATCTGGAGATCGCCTGCGGAGGTACCCTCGCGAAGTATGCCAAGCGCGGCGACACAGTCATCATGTGCCACATTGCCAACGGGAATATGGGACATGCTGTCATCATGCCCGACGAGCTGGGTAAAATCCGTGCCAAAGAAGCGCAGGAAGCCGGTAAAATCCTCGGCGCCGAGGAGGTCATCAACATCGACGTCGGCGACCTCTATGTCAGCCGCTACAACGAGGATACACAGCTCAAGGTCTGCGAGGTTGTCCGCTACGCCCGCCCCGACATCATCATCACGCACGATACCGAGGACTATATGCGTGACCACCGCGAGACCAGCGCCACGACGTTCAACGCGTCGTTCTCCACCTCCATCGTGCACTATGTCACAAAGTCCGCGCCGTTTGAGGGCAACTCCTGCCCCATCTTCTACATGGACAACCTGGGCGGCGTCAACTTCACTCCCACCCACTATGTCGATATCACCGACACCATCGAGATCAAGCTCCGCGCGCTTGAGGCGCACGAGAGCCAGATCAAGTGGATGCTCGAGCACGACCACATCGACTTCTGCGATATGGTCCGCACCTGCTCGAAATTCCGCGGCATCCAGTGTGGGGTGCCTTATGCCGAAGGCTTCCGTCCCTGCTTGACCTGGCCTCGTATCTCGACAAAGCATCTCCTTCCCTAAAGGTCTTTCCGTTTTCCCGAGCTTTCTTTTTCATACGCTCACGCATTCCGGCGAAGCTTCCGCATTGTGCTGTGCCGAAGGGTTCGAATCACATGGCGCACCGCCGGACGGTTTGCGGTTACGGAACGACGCAGGGGCGTTCCCTATGGCGACGCATCCCCCGCAGGGGTGCCCGAACTGTCCGCCGTTCACCTGTATATCACATAAATTCTTAAAAAAGGAGATATGATCATGGATTTCATGTCAACTGTCAAGGGTTCGCTGCTCGAAGGTTTCTTCCCGGCCGGATGGGACATGCAGAAGTTTGACGACTGCTGCAAGTTCCCGCCCGAAGCGATCACGGAACGTCAGTGCTTCTGGAACAAAGAGTTCCGGCCTGTGCAGTGCGATCAGCTCGCGGACTTCGATATGATGATGGGTCACGAGATCGCCATGCAGATCCGCAAGACCGGTGAAGCCGGTCAGAAGCTCGCGATGATCCTGCCGGTCGGCCCGATGGGCATGTACCGCTGGGCCGTCTACTTCCTCAAGGAGTGGAACGTCTCGTGCAAGCACGTCTACGGCTTCAACATGGACGAGTGGTCCGACGGCGACGGCAATACACTGCCCGCCGATAACCCCGGTGCGTTCCAGAACGCCATGACCAACGCTTTCTACGGCCCGCTCGGAGAGCTGACCGTGCCGGTCGATCAGCGCAACTTCGCAACCAAGGACAACCTGCCGACCTATCCGGCGAAGATTGCCGCTCTCAAGGCCGAGGGTACCAAACTCGTCACCGTCTACGGCGTCGGCCGTGTGTTCCACATCGCTTTCTGGGAGCCGCACTTTGCCGCGGAGTTCGATACCCTCGAAGCCTGGAAAGCCAACGCCTACCGTATCGGCGCCAAACTCCATCCGCTCACCATCGAGCAGAATGCTGTCACCTCCTTCAAGTCCCGTACGACCCTGGTGCCGTGCCGCGCCAACACCATCGGACCGGCGCTGTTCCTGCAGTCGGATTACTGCATCGGCGGCTGCGACGGCGTGCTCGGCCGCGGCATGATGTGGCAGGGCATGGGAATCTGGGTCACGCTGCGTCACGGCCCGTCCAAGTGGCTGCCGTCGACCTTCATGCCCACCCTCCCCGGCAAGCTGTTCTTCCTCAAGGAGCTGGCCGGACCTCTGCAGGCTGACTGCAACTGATTTGAACTGAATAAAACAAAGGACAGAGGCTCATGGTTTCTGTCCTTTGTTTTATCCCAATGAAGTCCGTGACATGTAAGGAGTTTTCTTATGAAGGATACAATCTACCTCGACGCCTATCGCTTCCGGGAATACAGCGGCTGGAAACTCGACTCGCAGTTTGCGCCGCTCATCGGCAGCTCGTATCTGCTCGCCTGCGGGACGCCGGGAGAGCCGGTCGGTATCGCCCGTACATCGCTGCCATTGGAGAAAGGGCGCTGGCGGTTCTGGGTACGGACAAAGAACTGGTATCCGTCCCATTCTCCCGGCACCTTCCGGCTGCTCGTCAACGGGACGCCCACCGGCGTGACGCTCGGGAACCTGCCGACGCACGCCTGGCACTGGCAGTGCGCGGGCGACGCGGATGTACCCGGCGGCGAGGTCACACTGGAAGCCGAGGATCTGACAGGCTGGTTCGGACGTTTCGCCGCCGTGATCGTCACGCGCGATATGGACTTCATGCCCGAGCGTCCGAAAGACGCGTTCCTCCGGCAGCGCGCGGAGCTTCTGGAACTGGACGAGACGCCGCGCGATCTGGGATGCTATGACCTGATCGTCGCGGGCGGAGGGCCTGCCGGGATGCCGCTCGCCATCGCGGCCGCACGTCACGGCGCGCGCGTGCTGATCCTGCACAACCGTCCCGTCCTCGGTGGCAACGGCAGCAGGGAGGCGAATATCTTCTACTCCGGTGCGGCATCCAGGCAGATGAACGCGCGTGAGGGCGGCATCGCAGAGGAGGCCATGCGGGTCTATCGCGGTGAGCACCGCTGCTTCGGCGACGTCTATACCGCGCTTGTCGACGCCGAGACGAACCTTGACTATGTGCTCAGCGTCCATGTCTGCGGCTGCACAACGGAGAACGGACACATCCGGAGCGTGACCGCGCGGGACATCTTCACCGGCGCGTATGTCACGGCATCCGCAAAACTGTTCGCCGACTGTACGGGCGACGGCTGGCTCGGGTACTACGCGGGTGCGAAGTACCGCTACGGACGCGAGGCGGCGTGGGAGTACGACGAGGACTTTGCTCCAACACAGCCGGACAACTGCACGCTCTCCGGTACGCTGATGAGCGGCGTACGGGAACGAGGGAATGGGCGTCCGATGTTCGAGGACGTCGGGCATCCGGTGACGTTCACCGCGCCGGACTGGGCGCCGAAGTTCCCCGAGGGCCGCGCGTTCGGACGCAACATCGACCGTGTAGGCCTGCGGTGGTGGCTCGAGGCTCCCAACAACATCGACGACCTCTACGACGGCGAGCAGGCGCGCGATGAGCTGATGCGCATCAACCTCGGCTACTTTGACTACCTCAAAAACCGCTGGCATCTCAAAGAGCGTGCGGCGAACTACCGCTTTTCCGGCATGAACCTGTTCAACGCCCGCCGTGAATCCCGCCGCTTCATCGGTGATTATGTGCTCAACCAGAACGACTGCGTGGCCGGGCGTATCTTTGACGACACCGTCGCACATCTGGGCTGGCCGATCGACCTGCACCATGTGCGCGGCATCTACTCGGGGTTGGAGGGGCCGTTTTTCTCCAATACACACATCCGGCTGACCGGTTTCCCGTACCGCTGCCTGTACTCGAAGAACGTACCGAACCTGTTCTTCGCCGGACGCTGCGCGAGCGTGTCGCACATCGCGCTCGGAACCGCGAGGGTGCAGAATACGATCGCGGCATCCGCACAGGCTGCCGGTACCGCTGCCGCGCTGTGCGTCCGCTACGGCTGCAACCCGCGTGATATCGGCACGAACCATTTCGCTGAGCTGCAGCAAATCCTGCTGCGCGATGACCAGTACATCCCGGGCATCGTCAACAATGATCCCGACGACCTTGCGCGTACAAGCTCTCCGACCGCGTCGTCGGTATCCGGGAACGAGATGTACGCGCCGTACCCGGGTTTTCTGTCCGACTGGCTGGAGCTTGACCGGGAGCGTGCGTGCTTTATGGCGCGGGGCATCGACACGGAGATACCGGCGCTGTACCTGTGGCTTCGCAACGACACCGATCGAGAGCAGACACTGACGCTGCACTTCCGCATCCAGGCCGATCCCGACGGCTTCGAAACGCCTGAGGATACCGCGTGTTCGTCCGCATCGATCAAGGCAGGACAGGAGACGTGGGTGTGTTTCCCGCTGAACGTCCGCGTCGATCTGCGCTACTTCTGGTTCTACCTCGAGCGCTGTGACGGCGTGTGGTGGCGGACACTTGAATGCTCGATGCTCGATTTTTCGCGCTCCGAACGCACCGACCCCAACGGCCGCTTTGAGTATATCTTCGCGAAGACCCATGCCGCATCACTCTGTCCGCTCATCCCGGAGCGCGCGGACTGTTCTCCCGCAATGGCAATCAACGGCGTCTCGCGGATTCTGGACGCGCAGCGCTACGAGTGGGTCAGCGCAAATGTCCCGACATCGGAGGCTCCCGAATGGCTCGCGCTGACGTTTGATGCGCCCACCGTGCTGTCCGAGCTGCGTGTGACATTCGACACGGACATGGACAGCCCGCATGTTTCAAATAAGTACGCGATACCGCCGCAGCTTGTCCGCGACTACCGCGTGGAGGTCTGCGACGGCACGTGGAGGACGGTCGCCGAGGTGCGGGACAATCTGCAGCGGCTGTGTGTCCACCGCTTCGACCCCGTGACGGTCAGCGCAGTGCGCGTGTCTGTCACAAGGACGCAGGAAGGGCCGGCGCGGATCTGTGAGATGAGGGCGTATTCTGCATGGACGAAATAACACCGACGATGACGACACGTACGGAGATGGTTCTGGGAAAATCCGGTGTCGAAAGGCTTAAAAATGCGCATGTGCTGATTGTGGGACTGGGCGGCGTCGGTTCCTACGCGCTCGAAGGAATCGCCCGCGCGGGAGTCGGAAAACTGACGCTCGTCGACCACGACACGGTGGACATCACGAACCTCAACCGTCAGCTCTGCGCAAGAAGGTCGACGCTCGGACGGTATAAGGCCGACATCTGCCGGGAACATGTGCTGGACATCAACCCGGACTGCGGGGTGCGCGCGCTGACTGTGTTCTATAACGCCGATACGCGCGCGGAAGTCTTCCGCGAGCGCCCGGACTTCGTGCTCGACTGCATCGACAGCGTGACGGCAAAGCTCGACCTGATTTTGACGGCACAGGAGCTGGGGCTGCCGATACTCTCGGCACTGGGAACCGGCCGGAAGCTCGACCCGTCATGCCTGCGGCTGGGAGATATCTACGAGACGGAGGGCGATGCACTGGCAAGGGTGATGCGATATGAGCTGAGAAAACGCGGTGTGGAGCGGCTGCGGGTGGTCTGCTCGACCGAGCTGCCCGTCGGCGAGGCACATGACCGGACGCAGGGCAGCGTGGCGTGGGTACCGGGCTGCGCGGGACTGATGATGGCGGGCGAGTGCGTGAGAATCCTGGCAAACGTATCATAAAACTATAATAAAACCGCCGTGGTGTACACCACGGCGGTTTCTCTGTCTCATCGTTTACAAATTCTGATACTCGCGCAGCAGTTCTCTCGCGGCACCGCGTACGGTTTCGCTCTTATTTTCGCCCGCGAGCAGCCGTGCAAGCTCAGTCTCACGCGCGTCGTCGTCCAGCGGCAGCACCTCGGTATACGTCCGCCCGCCGCGCTCGGTCTTACGGATGCAGAACTGGGAATGCGCTGCCGCCGCGAACTGCCCCAGATGCGTAACGCACAGCACCTGCCGCCCGTCCGCGAGTGACCGCAGCTTCCTTGCGACCTTCCCGGCTGCGCGTCCGGAAAGGCCCGCGTCGATCTCGTCGAAAATCAGCGTCGGCCGGATGTCCGCATCGTCCGCTTGCCCGGAGGTCAGCACCGTCTGCAGTGCCAGCATCACACGCGACAGCTCGCCGCCCGACGCCACTTTTGCCAGCGCCTTCAGCTCCTCGCCCGCGTTGACCGCGATCAGGAACGCCGCGCGGTCGATGCCGTCCGACATCAGCGTCGGCGCGCCGTCCGCCTCGCGCGGTATCGTCAGGCTCACATCAAACCTTGCGCGCGGCATGTCCAGATATGCAAGTTCCTCCTCAACCGCCTTCGACAGCGACGCCGCCGTTTCGACACGCCGCTGATGCAGAGCATCCGCCGCGTCCAGCGCTTCTTTGTACGCCGTCTGACGCATCAGCCCCAGCTCGTCGAGCCGCGCCTCCGCCGTGTCCAACGCCTCCAGTTCCTTCCGCGCCGTCTCCAGATAGCTCAGCATATCATCGACCGTAGCGCCGTAGCGCTTGCGCAGCCGGTCGAGCGTGTAGAGCCGACCCTCGATTGCATCAAGCTCCCGTGGGTCATAGGCAAAGCTCATGTCCGCCACATGCTCCGCGACATCTTCGACCTCGTACGACAGCTCCGTCAGACGTTCCGCGAGCTTCTGCGTATCGGCATCGTCACCCGCGCCGCGCTCGAGAATCTGCGCTGCCTGCCGCATCAGCGATACCGCACCCATCGCGTCGTCCGACCCCGACAGGCAGACGCTCGTCTGCGTCGCGGCCTCCTGACGCTGCGCCGCGCCGCGAAGCTGGCTGCGCCGCTTCTCCAATCGCGTATCCTCGCCCGCCTTCAACTTCGCCGCCTCGAGCTTCCCGATGTGATAGCGCAGGTTGTCCGCCCGCCGCGCCTTTTCCGCGTCGTCGATCTTCAGCGTCTCCATTTCGCGCTCGATCGCCCGGAGCGCCGCGTACTTCTCCCAGTACGTGTTGAGCAGCGCGCCGCAGTCTCCCGCACGGTCGACAAACGGCAGATGGGTGGACTCGTTGAGCAGCCGTCCGGTATCGTGCTGCCCCAGAATGTGGAGCAGGTACGGCGCGATCGACCGCAGCACTGCCGCCGTCACCGGACGTCCTCCGACACGCGCGGAGGTCCTGCCGTCGGCGGTGATCTCACGGCACAACAGCAGCTCGCCGTCTTCACACGTGACGTCCAGTTCACCGAGCGCACGGATAACGTCGTCGGACAGCCCCGTAAACAGCCCCGTCACGCGTGCGCGGGGCGTATCGTAGCGCACAAGATCACGCCCGACACGTGCGCCGAGCAGTGCGCCGATCGCGTCGATGACGATGCTCTTGCCCGCGCCGGTCTCGCCCGTGAGAACGTTCAGGCCGTCCGTAAAGGAAATGTCGGCCGACTCGATCACCGCGATGTTTTCGATATGCAGCAAAGACAGCAAAGGGACGGCCTCCTTTCCCGCCTACGCCAGCAGCTTGATGGTGTCCTCGCGGAACTCGGCGGCGGCCGCGTTGTCCTTCATCACGCAGAACACGGTGTCATCCCCGGCGAGCGTCCCGACGACGGACGGCTCACGCATCGCGTCGATGGCATAGCCGGCAGCGTTGGCGAGGCCCGGCAGCGTCTTGATTACGACGATGTTCTGCGCGACGTTGATGCTCGTGACGCTCTCACGGAAAATGCGGCGCACGCGCGTCTGCATCCCGCCTTCCTGCTCGGATGCCGCCGTCGCGTAGCGGTAAGTGCCGTTGGCGGTCATCACCTTGATCAGCCGCAGCTCCTTGATGTCCCTGGACACCGTCGCCTGCGTCGTGTCAAATCCCGCCTCCCGCAGCCGATTTGAAAGCTCCTCCTGCGTCTCCAGCGGTTCGTTCTCGATCAGTTCGAGGATCTTCGTCTGTCGTTGAAACTTCATACCATACCTCTATAATCAGTGATCAGTTTAAGAATAAAAAGTGAAGGAAGCCCAGCGGGGGATGCATGGAATGTTACAGCTTCGACCTGAGAACATCGAAGACACTGCGGTCGCGGATACGGACAAGGTCGGTGGTGTAGGGAGAGCGGGAAATCGCGACAAAATCACCCTGAGGGAGGAGGATCGGTTCGCGGCCGTCAAGTGTGAGGACGGCGTCGGCGCCGGCAGAAAAGGTGACGCGGCGGGAGGGTGCGAGAACGAAAGAACGAGCATAGAGGGCGTGTGCGCAAACGGGGGTGATGATGATGTTGCGGGCGGCAGGCTCGATGACGGGACCGCCGGCGGCAAGGGAGTAGGCGGTGGATCCGGTGGGCGTGGCGGCGATGCAGGCGTCGGCACGGTACTCTCCGACCTCGACGCCGTCAGCCGTGACGGTGAGGTCGAGGATGCGCCCGGTATGGCCGCGTCCGAGGACCGCGTCGTTGAGGACATGCCCTCGCGGGGAGACCACACCGCCGTGAACCGTCTGTACACGCAGCATCATACGGCGCTCGAGCGCATAGCGGCCGGAGAGCACCGTGCGGATATCGGAAAGCTCGGACGGCTCCAGCTCGCACATGAACCCGAGACGCCCCATATTGACGCCGAGGATGGGGATCCCTCTGGGAGCGGCGTGCGCGGCGACACGAAGGATGGAGCCGTCGCCGCCGATGACAATGGCAAGCTGTGCGCCGGACAGTACCTCCGACAAGCCTGCGCGGACGACATAGTCCGGGACGTCGATGTCCTCCGGCGAAAATAAGCGCACGTTGACGCCTGCGTCATGCAGCAGGAACACCGTATCCCGGATAGCCTGCGCAGCCTCGAGACGTCTGCGATTGTAGTAAAGCGCCGCCGTGCGCACGGGGGGATGTTTTTCCTGCTTCATGCCTGCTCCTTCATGGGATGAACTCTGATCAGTCGGGAGATTTGACAAGCGCTTCGTAATTATGCGCGCGCATACGCTTTTCCTTTGTGAAATAGCCCAGGTACTCGACATTCCCCTCCTGACCGCGGATGGGAGAGACACAGACGCCGTGGAGGAACAGTCTGTGGGTCATGGCAGCCTCATCCAGCTCACGCAATACCCGTACATGATCCCGCGTATCGCGGACAACTCCGTTTTTGGAGAGCGCGGCACGTCCGGCTTCGAACTGAGGCTTGATGAGCGTGACGGCTTTTCCCGACGCAGGCAGCAGCGCCGCGATCACAGGGAAAATCAGCCGCAGGGAGATGAAGCTGAGGTCAGCGGTGACGATCGCCGGCGGGCGCGGGAACATCGCCGGAGTCACAAGCCGCGCGTTGACACCCTCCATCACGGTCACCCTCGGGTCACGCCGCAGCGACGCGTCGAGCTGGCCGTGACCGACGTCGACAGCATAGACATGCGCCGCACCGTGCCTGAGCAGGCAGTCGGTGAAGCCGCCGGTACTCGCACCGAGATCGACGCAGGTCATCCCGGTCACGTCGACGGAGAACGCCGCAAGCGCGCGTTCGAGCTTCAGACCGCCGCGTCCGACATAGGGGGTATCGTGTGCAGTGAGAACATCGTCTTGCGAGACGTCAAAGGAGGGTTTGAGCACGATCTTTCCGTTGACCTCCGCGCGTCCGTCACGGATGAGGGATGCGGCGCGGTCACGGCCGGAAACCAGCCCGCGCGCGACCAGCTCCGCGTCAAAACGAGCCATCGGAAACACCTCCTGAGACAGGAATCATAAACATGCGTCAGCGTCCGAGCAGTTCCCGGGCGGCTTTCGCGATCCCGGCAGCGTCGATCCCGAGCACCTCGCGCAGTTTCGCGACGCTGCCGCAGGGCACAAAGCCGTCACCGGTATGCAGATGCCGCGTGCGGATCGGCATACCCGCGATCGCAAGCCGCGAAAGGACCGCCTCACCGACGCTCCCGCAGGGCACCACGTCCTCGACAATCACCAGCGCGCCCCTGAGATACGGCGTCACGTCCGGCAGCGGCTTGAGCGTCAGCAGCTTCACCACGCGCACCGGAATACCCTCGCGTGTGAGGACATCCGCTGCGCCCAGGACTTCGTTGATCATCCCGCCATAGGAAAGAAGCGTCACGCTGTCCCCGTGGGAAATGACCTCTGTGCTGCTCCCTGCGCACCTTGTACCGGACACACTGCCGCCGTGGGAAACTGTCTTGACCGTTCCATGCGTCTCCGCCGCACCGTCCGGGAAGCTGTCCCGCAGAATGTACACATCCTCGGGGTGGTTGTCTTGGTAGATGCCATCGGTCCCTTTGGGGTAGCGCAGCGCGACGGGACCGGTACAGTCGCAGAGTGCACGCCGCAGAACCGTCCTCAGCTCGGCACAGCTCGCCGGAGCATAGAGTGTCAGCCCGGGGATGCCGGTCAGGTACTGCACATCAAAGACGCCCTGATGGGTCTCTCCGTCTTCTCCGACCAATCCGGCGCGGTCGACGCCGAAGACCACATGCAGCCCCTCGATCGCGACATCGTGGATGATCTGGTCATATGCACGCTGCAGGAATGTGGAGTAAACCGCGCAGACCGGCAGCATTCCCGCCTTCGCAAGCCCTGCGGACATCGTAACGGCGTGCTGCTCTGCGATGCCGACGTCGAAGAAGCGCGTCGGGAACTCACGGGAGAATTGCGTCAGCCCGGTGCCCGACGGCATCGCGGCGGTAATCGCGCAGATACGGGCGTCCTTACGCGCAAGCTGCGTCAATGTTTCTCCGAAGACGTCGGAGAAGCATGTCTGCCGCGTTTTGACCTCGCGGCCCGAACCGGAGTCAAACGCCGCGGCACCGTGGAAGCGTCCCGGGTCACGCTCGGCATACGCGCAGCCGCGTCCCTTCACCGTCACGCAGTGGATGACGACGGGCTTATTCAGCAGCTTCGCGAACGCCAGAAGCTCCCGTATCCGCCGGATGTCGTGGCCATCCACCGGGCCAAGATAGGAAAACCCCAGTGCCTCGACAATGGACGCCGGCAGCAATAAGGTCTTGACGCGGTTTTTGAGACGTCTGAGGAAGCCGCCGAAGCGTTCGCCCACAGCACGCTGTACAAACGTCTTGAAGCGGTAGTATGACGGCCGCGTCCGTATACGCGTGAGGTAGTCCGCAATCGCGCCTACGCTGTCGGAGATGGACTTGGCGTTGTCATTGAGGACAACGATGACCGGCTCGTCGGAGCGTCCGATGTCGTTGAGCGCCTCGAGTGCCATGCCGCCGGAGAGTGCGCCGTCACCGACGATCGCCACGACATGGTAGTCGTCATGGAGAAGCGTCCTGGCGCGTGCGATGCCGGAGGCCGCGGAGATCGCGGCGGACGCATGCCCGGCAACAACCGGGTCGGCGGGACTCTCCCAGGGCCTCGGAAAACCCGCCATGCCGCCGTACTGCCGCAGCGCAGAAAAGCCCTCACGCCGTCCGGTCAGCAGTTTATGCACATAGCTCTGATGCCCGACGTCGTAGAGAATCCGGTCGCGGAAGTGGTCGAACTCAAGCTGCAGCGCCACGGAGATCTCCACGATCCCCAGGTTCGACGCCAGATGTCCGCCGGTACGCGAGACGGAATCCACAAGAAATGCCCTGATTTCGGCACATAACGCGTTCAGTTGGTCATAGGAGAAACACGTAAGCTCTCCCGGCGCACCGGTGAGTGTGTCAAGCAGCGGCGACGCGCTCACCGGTGCGGTGTTTTTATCACTTTTATTCATCGTGTGAATAGTATACCATGCCCGTGCGTAAAATGCAAGGGGGATTTCATACCCGTTTTATATGCATCGTCAGCCGTCCGCTTGTGTCCGGCGTACCCGTCAGACGCACGCGGTACAGTTTGTCGCGATCCCACGCAGCGGCCAGCTTCTCATCGTCCAGCGGTATCTCTTCGACTGCGGCGGTCAGCGGCAGGTCATACGTCACCGCGCAGCCGGACACCTCGATACATCCGTCTTTCAGTGTCGGACGGTCGGCGAGCATCAGTGTCCACGCGACCGGCTTGGGCTCACTGAGCGTATAGTCGTCCGTAACCACCGCGCCCGCATCGTCGAGCGTCAGTGTCCGCGTCCAGCGTATGATCCCTGCGCTCTCGGGATATGCACCCGCCAGATCCATCGAGAGCGTCTGACCGTCAAATGAGACGTCGCGCGCAGCGTATTCGCGGCCTTCGCGCTGCTCCACGCCGCCGATCGTCGGGAGGTTGTGGTAGCTTGAGCGCATTGTCCAGATGGTGTAGCGCTCGGCGGAGAAAGTCTTCCTCGAGTACGTCCCGACACCGCCGTCGATGAGGACGGGATGGTCGCCGTCAAACAGCAGGAAGGAACCGACGTCGTTGTGGTTATGACTCTCCCCGTTGCAGCCGGCCTTCGCGCCGAGCGTGAACCCGTTCCGTGACAGCCGCAGCACGCCGAGATCGGGGAGCCAGGTGACGGCTTCCGGCGTATAGGGTTCCGTCGGCGTGGTCGGTTCCCAGAGGTTCTTGACCGCGCGGAAAGGCGTACCGGCACGGTTGAGTTTACCGTTGGTGTTGTCGGGCGCGTTCGTATCGAGCATCGCGCCGAACGCCGTCAGCTGCGCGTTGCCTGTACGGCGTCCGTAGCGGCGGATAAACGCGCCGGACGGATGCAGCTTCGCGGGCGCGTCGGCAAAGTTGAGGAAGCGCTCCCCGGCGATGTGTACGCGCATGATGTACGCGCCCATCTCACGGACAAGCGGGACGGAAAACGCGTCGAACTGCCCGCCGGTGAGGTCGTAGTAAAGCTCCAGGCAGTCGAAGAACGACGCGCCCGCGACGCTCCAGTATGACGGCCCCTCGCTGCAGCCGCCGTCGGGGGTATAGAACGTCAGGAATCGGTCAAGGATAACGCCTGATTTCTCCGCGATCTCCCGGCGGCGCGCGTCGTCGTCCAGCATGAACGCCATCGCGGTCAGCACGCTCGAGACAATCCACGGCGTCCAGTTGTTGAGAGACGAACCGGTCTCGCCCATCCACCACATGTCGTTATAGCGCAGGTACGGGCGGAAGATGCGCCGCTCCAGCTCATAGAGCGTACGGTTCATGATCTGCGGCGACACCTCGTCGAGCGCGTCACGGCACAGGTATACGACGAGCGCAATGGCGGCGGCAGTCTCGGCGGAAAAAAGGTCGATGTTGTCCACATCGTCGCAATAACAGAACGGCAGCGCGGGCATCGGAGAATCGCGTTTTTTGTTGTGCGCCGGGAGTACCCACGACGTCTCCTCGAGGATCGCCCAAAGCGTATCGGCGAGCGCATTGGCAAAGCGCGGCTCAATCTTCTGCCCGAGCGCGAGGTTCATCAGACGTTTGCGGCGCAGGAAGTAGGGGCGCTCGTATTCGGTGCGGTTGCCGTCCTTCACAAAGCGCGCATAATCGGACGCGGGCAGGATCGGGATGGGCGGACATTCGTCGGCAGCTTTCACGAGTGCAGTGCGGGTCTCGGAGGAAAGTGCGGAGAAACAGCACGCGTCGGGCAGGTCGAGGAACGGTCGGAAATCCGCAAGCGGGAGGATGGGCGGTAAAGGCGCGGTGAAAATCTGTGTCATGAAAACACCTCCGAAGCTGATTTTTCACATGGCTTTACGTGCATAGTATATACGATATTTCTCCGCGTGTCAAGAATCCGGCGCTTCGACTCTTTACAACGCGGGAAAACTTTGGTATAATAAAAAGCATCCTGTGCCGTACCCGTTGCGGACGCTTTTATGGAGTCTCAATTAGGATTTGTTTTCATGATAAGGGAGTGGTTTTTTGTTCAAGATACTGACCAAAGAGACATTGGCGCCTTCGATCAAGAGAATGCGCGTCCACGCGCCGGCTGTCGCAAAAAAAGCGAAGGCCGGACAGTTCATCATCCTGCGCGTGTCGGATGACGGTGAGCGCATCCCGCTGACCGTCGCGGATACCGACGGCGACGCGGTGACGATCATCTTCCAGGAGGTCGGCGCGACGACGATGGCGCTCGGCGAGAAGAACGTCGGCGACACACTGCCGGACTTCGTAGGGCCTTTGGGGAAACCGTCGGAGGTCGAGGGTGTGAAGCGCGCATGCGTCGTCGGCGGCGGTCTGGGCATCGCGATCGCCTACCCGACCGCCAAGGCGCTCCACAACCTCGGCGCGCAGGTCGACATCATCGCGGGCTTCCGCAATGCCGACCTGATCATGCTCGAAGATGAGATGCGTGCGGTCTGCGACGACCTGACCGTCTGCACCGACGACGGCTCCAACGGCAAGAAGGGCCTTGTCACGCAGTTCCTCAAGGAGAAGCTCGACGCGGGTGTGCAGTATGACCGTGTGTACGCGATCGGGCCGGTGATTATGATGAAGTTCGTCGCGGCGACGACAAAGCCCTACGGCGTGAAGACAATCGTGAGCATGAACTCGACGATGGTCGACGGGACGGGGATGTGCGGCGGATGCCGTCTGACCGTCGGTGGGGAGACAAAGTTCGCGTGCGTAGATGGCCCGGAGTTCGACGGGCATCAGGTGGACTTTGACGAGGCGATGCGGCGCGGCGCGATGTACAAGTCCCAGGAAGCTGCCGCGAAGGAACGCCATGTCTGCCGTCTGACCGGTACCGTGAGAAACGGGGAGGGTGTGTGAAGATGCCGAACATGTCGCCGAAAAAGACCCCGATGCCGACGCAGGACGCGAGCGTCCGCGCAAATAACTTCGATGAGGTCGCACTCGGGTATACCGAACAGATGGCCATCGAAGAAGCGCGGCGCTGCCTGCACTGCAAGACACAGCCGTGCATCGAGGGCTGCCCGGTCACCGTACAGATCCCCGGTTTCATCGCGAAAATCGCCGCGGGCGATTTTTCGGGCGCGTATGACGTGCTGTATGAGACCAACGCCCTTCCCGCCGTCTGCGGACGCGTGTGCCCGCAGGAGACGCAGTGCGAGAGCAAGTGCGTGCGCGGCATCAAGGGCGAGCCTGTGGGCATCGGACGCCTCGAGCGCTTTGCTGCCGACTGGAAGCTCAGACACAGTGCCGAAAAGCCCGTACCGGCTGAATCAAACGGCAAGCGTGTGGCGATCGTCGGCGCGGGACCTGCCGGACTGTCATGCGCGGGGAGTCTTGCGGCAAAAGGTTTCAAAGTCACCGTGTTCGAAGCGCTGCATGTGGCAGGCGGCGTGCTGATGTACGGCATCCCGGAGTTCCGTCTGCCGAAGGCCGTCGTCCGTGCGGAGGTTGAGAACCTCAAAGCGCTGGGCGTCGAGATCGTGACCGACTACGTCATCGGACGCACGCAGACGGTTGACGAGCTGTTCGCCGACGGCTACGAGGCGATCTTCCTCGGAACGGGCGCCGGACTGCCGTCGTTCATGCGCGTGCCGGGCGAGAACCTCAACGGGGTGTACTCGGCCAACGAATACCTGACGCGCATCAACCTGATGGGCGCGTACCGTGAGGATGCGGCGACACCGATCCTGCGGGCAAAGCAGGTGGCGGTGGTCGGCGGCGGAAACGTCGCGATGGACGCTGCACGATGTGCCATACGCATGGGTGCCGAGAACGTAACAATCGTCTACCGGCGCGGCGAGGCGGAGCTTCCGGCGCGGCGGGAGGAAATCGAGCATGCCAAGGAAGAGGGGATTGTCTTCAAGCTGCTGACTGCGCCGACCGAGGTGCTCGGCGAGAACGGCTGGGTAACGGGTCTGCGCTGCGTGGAGATGCAGCTCGGAGAGCCGGATGCGTCGGGCCGCCGGCGTCCGATACCGGTCAAAGGCTCGGACTTCACGGTTGACTGCGACTGCGTGGTCGTCGCGATCGGTACGACGCCGAATCCGCTGCTGCGTATGACGACACCCGGGCTTGAGACCAACTCCAAGGGCTGCCTGATCGTCCGCGACGAGAAGACCGGCCTGACAACGCGCGACCTCGTCTACGCAGGCGGCGACGCGGTCACCGGCGCGGCGACGGTCATTCTCGCGATG
>JAAZKA010000041.1 GCA_012800055.1 Clostridiales bacterium | reverse complement strand
GGTAGCCCCCGAGCCGCAGACTGAACATCCGCATCAGGATCAGTAGGTTTTGCCGGTTGACCCACCGTTATCCGGGTGAGAGCGTGCTGGCGCTCGATGAGAGTGGGACGTGTATGCGTCCAATTCAGGTGGTACCACGGAGGTTTTGTAAGCCTTCGCCCTGTGATGTACAGAGCGAAGGCTTTTTTACGTGCAAAAGGAGGCTGATCACCGTGTTCAGACGGAAAAAGGTACAAAAGACGTATGACCGGATTCTGCTCGAACCGGTCGTCCGCGCAAGCATCTGCACCGGCGAGCGCGCGGCGGGTTTTCGCAACTGTGAGACCGGACGTTTCGAGGAAGTCATGCTCATCCGCACCGACGCCGACCTCAGTGCGTTTTGCCAGACCTATGGCATCACAAAAGACGACATAAAGACAATCTATTAGTTCTACATGATTTGGAGGACCGTATGAAAAAAGAACTGCCAAAAACCTACGAGCCGCAGGCAACCGAGAAGCGGCTGTATAAATTCTGGGAAGACGGCGGTTTCTTCAACGCCGAGATCGATCCGGAGAAGAAACCGTTCACCATTGTTATTCCGCCGCCCAATGTCACCGGGCAGCTCCACATGGGTCACGCGCTGGACGAGACAATACAGGACATCCTCATCCGCCAGAAGCGTATGCAGGGCTACAGCGCGCTGTGGCTTCCCGGCACCGACCACGCCGGTATTGCCACGCAGATCAGAGTTGAGGCCGAGCTGCGAAAGAACGGTCAGACCCGCTTCGACCTTGGCCGTGAAGCGTTCCTTGAGCGCGTATGGGCATGGAAGGAACGCTACGGCAGCCGTATCATCGAGCAGCTCAAGGCGATCGGCTCGTCGTGCGACTGGCGGCGGGAACGCTTCACGATGGACGAGGGCTGCTCCAAAGCCGTCCGCGAGGTGTTCGTCGATCTCTACAATAAGGATCTGATTTACCGCGGCAACCGCATCATCAACTGGTGCCCCGACTGCACCACCGCCCTTTCCGACGCCGAGGTTGAGTATGAGGAACAGCCCGGCAGCTTCTGGCATATCCGCTACCCCGTCAAGGATTCCGATGAGTACGTCACCATCGCGACGACCCGCCCCGAGACGATGCTCGGCGACAGCGCCGTTGCGGTCAATCCCGACGATAAGCGCTACACCCACCTTGTGGGCAAGACCCTCATCCTGCCGCTCGTCGGACGTGAGATCCCCGTCGTCGCGGATGAATATGTTGACAAGGAGTTCGGTACCGGCTGTGTGAAAATCACACCGTGCCACGACCCGAACGACTTCGAAGTCGGCCGTCGCCACAATCTCGAGGAAATCCTGATGCTCGACGGTGACGCAAAGGTCATCAACAGCGGTAAGTACAACGGCATGGACCGCTATGAAGCCAGGAAAGCTGTCGTTGCCGATCTGGAAGCCGGCGGCTACCTTGTGAAGATCGAGCCGCACGACCACAACGTCGGCACCTGCTACCGCTGCCATACAACCGTCGAGCCGATCGCGAGCAAACAGTGGTTCGTCAAGATGGGCCCGCTGATTCCGCCCGCCATCGACGTTGTCAAGAGCGGCGAGCTGAAGTTCGTCCCCGACCGCTTCTCGAAGAACTATATCAACTGGATGGAAAACCTGCGCGACTGGTGCATCTCCCGTCAGCTCTGGTGGGGTCACCGCATTCCGGCGTTTTACTGCGACGCATGCGGCGAGATGACCGTCTCGAAGGAGGACATCACCGCCTGCCCGAAATG
>JAAZKA010000040.1 GCA_012800055.1 Clostridiales bacterium | reverse complement strand
TGCCGGACGTACTGAAGCACTGCGTGAAATACCCGCAGAAGCCCGCCGTATTCATCCCGGACGCCGCTGCCGTTGAGCCGTTATGCGCATGGGTGAGCACAATGAGTGCGGCGTTCCCGAAGTCGGGGATTGTCCCGCAGGTTACACACGAGGGAGATCTCTACCGCGATGAGCACATTGCCGTGCGCGCAATCCGCACTGCACATTCGGACTGGTCATACGCGTATGAGTTCACATACGACGGGGGTTCTGAAGGACGCGAAGGACGGCTTCTGATCACGGGTGACCTGCGCGCCGACCTCGCGGACTTTCCGGCACTCACGGGACACTATACGGCGATCATGGTGGAGACGACGCACTATACAATCAAGACAGAAAACCTTGCCCGGATGCGGGAAATTCTGCTGCACGCGGATACGGAACAGGTTATTTTTGCGCATGTGTATGACCTTTGGCACGGCGACGGGGAGCAGACACTGCTGGACTACTTCGCCGCGCTGCCGTATAAAAAGAGCGTCGCGCATGACGGGGACGTATACAGCCTGTAGTCAAAGAGACCGGGGTGCGGATAGCCGCACCCCGGTCTCTTGTTATGTCAACTCTTCAACGCGCGCATGGCGTTGAGAATGGCGAGAACGGTAACGCCGACGTCTCCGAAGACGGCGAGACTCATCGGCGCGTAGCCGAGCGCGGCGAGTATGAGAATGACGGCTTTGACTGTCAGCGCAAAGACGATGTTCTGGCGGGCGATGGCAATGGTGCGGCGGGAGATACGAACGGCGTCGGCGAGTTTCATGAGGCGATCGTCCATGAGAACGACATCGGCGGCCTCGATTGCGGCGTCGGAGCCGATCGCGCCCATCGCGATTCCGATGTCCGCACGGGCGAGCACGGGCGCGTCGTTGATACCGTCGCCGACGAACGCGAGCGTCCGATCTTTTGCGCGCGTGGTGAGCAGCCGTTCTACTTCCGTGACTTTATCCGCCGGCAGCAGCTCCGCGCGGTACTCGCTCAGACCGAGCATATGTGCGACATGCCGACCGACCTCCTCACGATCGCCGGTGAGCATGACCGTACGCGTGACGCCGAGATGGTGAAGTGCGGAGACGGCGGAGGCGGCGTCCTCCTTGACCTCGTCGGAGATGACAATATGACCCGCATAGACGCCGTCGATGGTCACATGCAGAATGGTGCCGACATGACTGCATTCTGTCCATTGAACGCCGCATGCATCCATCATAGCCGCATTGCCGACGCAGACACTGTGGTCGTTGACCTGTGCACGGATGCCCTGACCGGGAATTTCTTCGACGTCGGTGACGCTGCAGTCGTCGGCCTCATCGGGGTAAGCCTGACGCAGGGAGACGGCGATGGGGTGGGTGGAGAAGCGTTCAACGTGAGCGGCAAGATGGAGCAGGTGGGACTCGTCACAGACCTCTGGGTGGACGGCTGTGACCCGGAAGACGCCGTGGGTAAGGGTACCGGTCTTATCGAAGACGACGGTGCCGACGCGCGCGAGGGCCTCCATAAAGCCGGAGCCTTTGATGAGGATGCCGCGCTTTGAAGCGCCGCCGATGCCGCTGAAGAACGTGAGGGGTACAGAGATAACAAGCGCGCAGGGGCAGGATACGACGAGAAAGGTGAGCGCACGGTGGAGCCATACAGGGAAGGATACGGAGAAATCACCTGAAAGAAGCGGCGGTATGAAGGCAAGCAGTACGGCTGCACCGACGACAGCGGGCGTATAGACGCGCGCAAACTTACGGATGAACGTTTCACTGCGGGACTTGTTCTCAGCGGCGTTCTCGACGAGCGCGAGAATTTTCGCGGCGGCGGACTCCCCGAACACCTTCGTGACGCGTACACGCAGCAGACCGGTAAGGTTGACGCAGCCGGAGAGGACGGTGTCGCCCGGTGTGACATCGCGCGGCAGGCTTTCACCGGTGAGCGCGACGGTGTTGAGGGCAGAGGAGCCGTCGAGGATGACGCCGTCCATCGGGACCTTCTCGCCGGGGCGGATGACGACGATTTCACCGACCGTGACGGCATCCGGGTCGACGGATATGATGCTGCCATTACGTTCGACGCTCGCGCGGTCGGGACGCAGATCCATCAGACCGATGACGGACCGGCGGCTGCGCCCCTCGGCGATTTCCTCGAACAGCTCTCCGATCTGAAAGAACAGCATGACGAAGACAGCCTCAGCGCATTCAGGTTGTGCGGCGGGCAGGAAGCCTATGACGAGTGCGCCTATGGTTGCGACAGCCATCAGGAAGTTCTCATTGAGGAAGCTGCCCTCGCGTATGCCCTCGACGGCCTCCCAAAGCACGTCGTACCCGACGACGAAGTAGGCGGGGAGGTACAGCAGCAGCTCCGCCCACATCGGCGGGGTGATGCTGCGGACTGTGACATACGCCGCCGTCAGCAGCACGGCGGACACGAGAATGCGCAGGAGCCTGACGCGGGAATCCCGACCCATATGGAAACCTCCGTAGATGTTTTTATATGAGCGTTCATTCAAAAGTGTTTCTATTATACATGAACAAGTGCTCATCTGTCAAGAGATATTTCGGATCGCGTCGTATCTTATACTCAGTTTTATAATAGCTTCAATAATGATTATGTCAACTACTGTGTTGAAAACGACTGTCTTGTAGGACGAAAAGAGGGCAGATATGGGGATAAAAGGATGGCTCAGAAAATAAAAGATGTTTTATTGTCTTTACCTCTTGACTTTTTTTGAAAAATGAGTATAATATTAATTACGCTCAGCGAGAGCAAAACAAGAAATTAAATGCGGACACTTAGCTCAGCTGGAAGAGCACCTGCTTGACGTGCAGGGGGTCAGGGGTTCAAGTCCCTTAGTGTCCACCAAAAATACCACGTAAAAATCATTTTTACGTGGTATTTCTTTTGTAGTAATCTCTTATAGAGATATCGTAATATGCAGCGTTTTCATTTCTGTGCGGCGTTTATCGCAGCGCTATTGCGGCGTAGGAGGAAAGCTTCTCGAGGTACAGGACTGCTCCGGTTCCGGTCGGTTCGAACCGCAGTCTGCCGGTATCCGCGTCCGGCGTATGCAATGCAGCCTGGGAAAGCGGCTTTTCGAGGAACAGTTCGATTTTCAGATGCTCCTGCGGCAGCAGACGGCGGATCGGACGCTCCATCTCCCCGGTTTCATTGATGAGATGCAGGACAAACCCGTCCTGAGCTTTCCGCAAAACCATTTCGACGCTTCCCGCGGCATTTGTTTCGAGAAGACTCCGCGTGTTCAACCGAACGGCAGCTTCCAGAAGCTCCCGGTGGTCGGGATTTGCCTCTTTGAAGTAATCCTCACAGAGCGTTTCGGCGAAATACACGCATTTCCCCTTGCCGTAGGGATGCTCCCAGACGGTCGGGAACCATTGCTCCGGCAGTTCGCTGTATCGGCTGGGCATCGCCGCGCAGGATTCCGCATATACCTTTGCTTCCTCCGTCGGGACCGCTTCCAGCACAAGAGATGCCGACGGTGTATATTTCCATGAAAGGCCGTTTGTCAGGGCAGCTTCCTCTGTCTTGCGGCGGTATCCGCTTCCGCTGAGTGTATACGTTTCAAAGCCGTTCAAAGACTGAATCCCGGCAAGGTCCGCAATCAATGAAGCGTTCCGAAGCTTTCCCTGCGCGTCATACATTCCGGAATCGTAGGTCGCAACGACTGTTCCTCCGGACTGCGCGAAAGCGTGAAGCTTTTCCGAAACGCTCTCACGCATACAAGCGTAGGTCGGCAGGATGACCGTATCCATCGTATCCAGCGCACCTTTTTCCACAGCTTCTTCATCCAACACGACAAACTGCAAATGTGCGCGGGTCAATATCTCAAAAGCACCCAGGAATGCGTCGGAATGATTGCCGTGCGGGAGCTTTTCGACGTTTTCAATCTTTTCCGCGCTGGTGAAATCCGTCTTTTCCACGCTGGAGGCATAGTAGTTCGCGCTGTCCTGTGACCAGAGGAGAGCGATACGGGCCTGCTGACGGGTGTCTGCGTACAATGCGCGGTTTTTGTGCAGGAAACGGTTCCAGCGGACTGCTTCTCTGCCTCCCGGGGTGTCCATCTGCTCTGCGGGGCCGTGGATGCCGTACCAGACACTCGAGCCGTTGGCGACCGACTGCGCGTAATACATCCCTGTCTCCGGCGCGGTGTGCATATAGTACGACCAAGGCTTATAGTCGCCGGCAATGAAGATGACGGTCGGACGTCCCTCCGCCTGCGTTTCGATCATCTTGGCCATCGGCGAAACCGGCCAGAGTCGGGACCCGCGGTTGACCCAGACAAAGCCGCCCTCCGCGCCGAGCAAATCCACGCTTTCCAAAAGTGCTCTCGTACGGCTGCCGGTCACGTCCGCGCGAAGTGCTGAGTTGTTGATGTAGATGAACAGCTTCGGGTTGACCTCCAGCATGACCTTGCGGGTCTCCTTCAGAAAATCCGCGATGACCGCGACATGGTACTCCATAATCTCGGCGCGGTTTGCGTCAAAGAGATCCCTGCCGTATCTGCGGCGATAATCTGCCTGACAAGCCATGCAGTAACAGCAATCCTGACGCATGATCGGTCCGTCGAGGAAAATTCCGTCAATGGCGTGACGACAGAGCTTGCGCAGCTCTCCCCAGAAGTGTTCCTTCCAACTGCTGTTGAGACAAACGTAGTTCGTAATCTCGTAGGCCAGCGGGGCATTCCCGCTGCGGTCGATCTGTGCCCAGTCGGGATGAATCGCGGCCACTTCCAACGAGAAGCAGTGAATGTTCAGATACATGATTTCTCTGATACCCAGTCTTTGCGCTTCGGCAAGGTAGGTATCGAGCTTCGCACCATGCGTTTGGTCATTATACCATGCCCATTGACCGTCCGCGGTGAGGTGCAGAAGCTGTTCCGTGTCAAAATCGTTTGCCGCAACATGATTGCGCAGAAGCTCCAGCGATTTGTCCAGCGTTTCGTTATTTGCGTATTGCAGAGCGGAAATCAGCATCAGTTCATTTTTCAGATTCATATAGAATGCCACCTTTTTTGAAAGAATCCGCCGGAGATTCCTGAAAATCCACGGCGGATTCGACATTTCAACGGGGTTTCAAACGTTGAGCGGTGAGAACTTACTTCTTGTATACCTCGTTCACTTCGTCGGTGATCTGCTTGCCGCCTTGAGCAAGCCAATTCTCGACGAACTGATCAAAGGCATCGACGGGCTGAGCACCGGTGATGATGTCAGTGAACGTGGTGCTGCGCAGGGTATCCAGGTCGGTGATGTACTCCGACTCGGAAGGCATGATCAGCTGCTTTACGTTGATGGTGGTCTGATAATGCGCAACCGTGGAGTTTGCAAAGTCATACTGATACTTCTGAAGCTTCTGATAATGGATCATGGACTGAACCGGGCAGAAGCAGTTGGAGCAGCCGATGGAAGCGGAAGCAACAAGTCCAGAATCATAGGTCTTTATCTTTTCCTGCCATGCTTTGGTCTGCACGACGACGCCATTTTCGTCAAACTCCCAATGCTCGCCCTCGATGCCGTTTTTAACCATCAGATAGAAGTCGTAATCGGTGTAGTTGGCATCAATGATGGCGAGAATTTTTTCCATGACTTCCGGATGATCCTCAACCTGATAGCCCATAACACCCTGAGAACCGGTGGTACCCAAGCCCGCAGACATCACGCCCGAACCGTCAGGCATCACCGGGTTGTGCTTAGCCAGCGCGTAGGAGCCTTCGGGATTGACTTCCATGAAGGGCTTATAATTGGAGCCGCCGGCGTGACCCTCGTAATACGGAGGATTCCAGTGATAGTAGGAACCGTGGCAGCTCATACCGATGCGGCTGTTGATGAAGCTGTGAGACAGAGCCCAGTAACCGCCGGTGTTTTCACCTGTGATGTATTCCGGATCCAGAACACCGTCCTTGTACCAGGTGGCGAACATCGCAAGGGCATCCTTCATTTCAGGCTGGACACCGCCGTAACCGACGGTACCGTCAGGCAGGTAGCTCCAAATGGTCGGGAGGTAGCCATAGACGCCCCAGAAAGCGTTCAAGCCGCTCTGAGACAGACCGTAGGTATCGGCCTTGCCATTGCCGTCCGGGTCATTCTTGGCAAACTTATACAGCATATCGGTCCACTCTTCGAGCGTCTCGGGTTCCTTCTCGATACCGACATTCTTCATCCAGTCGTCACGATAGATGACCGGAGCGGCAAACATACCGTCGGTATTCAGCTGCGGCATACCGTAGATGACGCCGTCAACACGTACGGATTCCCAAAGGTCAACCTTAACCTGCTGGGTCCAGTGATCGACTTCGGCGTACATGCCGGGAGCCAGTTCCTTGATGGTATCCAGATCCAGCGGGCAAAGGACTTCCTGCGAGACCCACTCACGATAGATAACGGGGCTGCGCGCATGGAACATATCCGGGATGTCCTTGGAGGCAAACTTCAGACCCATCTGCTCGGCGTAGGTCGTGGCTTCGACGTAGATCAGTTCGAGTTCGACACCGAAACGATCTTCGACGATTTTCTTGACCGGAGCATTTTCATCAACGGGGCCGTATTCCGCACCGACCCAGCGAATTTTGACGCGATCCGCAGTCGCGGGGGCGGTGGTTGCAGCGGCGGTGGTCGCGGCGGCAGTGGTTGCAGCGGTGGTGTCCTTCCCATTATTGGTGCTGCACGCGGCCAGTGTCAGAATGAACGCGGCGGCAAGAATGACAGAAAGCACTTTGGTGAGTTTCTTGCTCATGTGGGATCCTCCTTGTTTTTTAAATTATGGCAATGATCAACCCTTCAGGGAGCCGACCATAATACCCTTCATGAAATACTTCTGAACGAACGGATATACACACATAATCGGAACGGTTGCAACAATGATGGCGGAGGTCTTGATGGTATCCGGGGTAACGGTAAACTCAGCGTTTTCCGCAATACTGCCCGAGGATTCCATATACTGTGCGGAGCCCTCGATGACCATCTTGCGCAGCAGGAGCTGGAGCACC
The DNA here is from genome assembly GCA_012800055.1 of Clostridiales bacterium. GTDB lineage: Bacteria > Bacillota > Clostridia > Oscillospirales > QAMX01 > JAAZKA01. The sequence goes on along the minus strand of JAAZKA010000040.1, from coordinate 15,655 downwards.
ATCAGGTTGTCCGACGAGGTGTAGATCATCGCGTCAAACCATGCGTTCCAGTGTCCTACGGCGTACCAAAGGGAAATTGTGGCGATGATCGACACCGAAATCGGCAGGACGATCTGCAACAGGACGCGCATCTCGGACGCGCCGTCAATTCTGGCGGACTCCTCGATGTCTGCCGGCAGCGACTGGAAATAGTTGCGCACGATGATCATGTTATAGGTGCCGATCGCGCCGGGGAGAATCAGCGCCCAGAAGGAACCGATCAGTCCCAGCGATTCCATCAGCAGGTAGGATGGAATCAGGCCGCCTGAGAAGAACATCGTGAAGACAATGAGCCCTGTCCAGAGATTGCGCAGAGGGAGGTACTTTTTGGACAAAGGATAAGCGACGAGGCAGGATAAGAAAACATTGACTGCTGTACCGACAACGGTACGCAGGATGGTATTGCGATAGGCAACCAGCAGATAGGCGTTGCGCGCGATTTTCTGATAGCCCTCAAAGGTCGGATTCAGCGTATACAGATGCAGACTGTAGGCATTCGCTTCGCCCACCGGGCTGATGGAGGTAATAAAGACGTTCCAAAAAGGATAGACCGTCAGAAATACCAGAAAAGTCATGAAAATGATGTTTGCAATGTTGAAAATCTTTTCACCGACAGAGCGCTCGTTAATCATGAACATTCATCTCCGTTTCTTTGTAATCAATTTGACTTACCAGATTCCGTACTCGCTGAACTTGGAGGTAATGAAGTTCGTCAGCAGGATGATTGCGAAAGAAATGACGTTCTTGAACACTCCAACAGCAGTGGTGTAGCTGTATTTCATCTCAATAAGACCCTGCCTGTAAACATAGGTACTGATGACGTCGCCGACGCGGTAGACATTCTCGTTGTAGAGGTTGAAAATCTGGTCGAAATCGTCATTGATGATGGAACCGGAATTCATAATGAACATAATGGAGATGATCGGCGTGATGGAGGGAAGCGTGATGTGTAATGCCTGCTGGAAGCGGTTCGCGCCGTCGATCGTAGCAGCCTCATAGAGTCCGGGGTCGATTCCGGAGATGGTTGCAAGGTAGATGATGCTGCCCCAGCCGAAGCCTTTCCAGACAGACAGGATGACCATTGTAGAGCGGAACCAGCGGGGGTCTCCCAAGAAATAGATCGGCTCTCCCCCGAAAAGTTTGATGACATAATTGACTGCTCCGGTAGACGGAGACAGAATCTGGAGGAATATACCGCCGAGGATGACCCACGACAGGAAGTGCGGAAGATAGGAAACCGTCTGTACCGTCTTCTTGAACCATTTCCCGCCGAGGTCGTTTAAAAGCAGAGCGAAAATAATCGGCGCAGGGAATCCGGCAATCAACTTATATAGGCTGATGAGTACCGTGTTGCGGAAAACAACCGCGAAGTTCTGGCCGGAGAACATCCTGATAAACCAATGGAATCCGACCCAAGAGCTTCCCCAGATGCCCTTGCGGAACTTGTAATCCTTGAAGGCGATTTGAATGCCGTACATCGGGCCATAGTGGAAGATAATGTAATACACCAGGCCGACCAGAAGCATCAGCATCAGTGCCCGGTGTTTCCAGATCATCCTTCCAAGAGTGGCCTTTTGCGGCTTGTGGACTGCTGCTTTTTTTTGATCCATCGTGCGTTCCTCCTGATTTCTGAATGTGCGCGGGATGAGGGAGTGAAGCGTATGCAATTTATGGGAAATACATGAACCATTACTAAATTGACTATAACACATCTTTCTAGAAATTGCAAGAGGAAGTTTGCGAATTTGTCAAATAAAAGTAAAATACAATCGGACAAGCGGAAATCGCTAAGGGAAAGCGGCGGCAGGGACTTGTGCAGTAAAGTACTTGCCAAAGCCGTACAGCACGAGAAAAACGAGAAAGCCTATCTCTATTGTTCAGATTTTGAACTCTTCTGCGGAGAGATTGATGCCGTCGGGAACGAGAATCAACCATAAAATTGAATCATGTATAAACGGCTGTGGTCTCTGAAAAAACCACAGCCGTTCATGTGTAACGGTTGAAGCAGAGGCATCTTGGCTCACCGGGGTAACAGCAAATTCACATAACGGTCGGCAGACACAGTTATATTTACCGCAGTTTTACGGAGAGTTCCTCTCCGGTAGAGAACAGATACAGAACCGCCTCGCGGACGGGCATACCGGTGGCGCGGGAGAGGGAGTGGGCGTAGGCCTGGAGCTGCGGACGGTAGCGGTCGGCGAGCACGCCTTCGGAGCCGGGGCGCACGTAATCGGTCTTAAAGTCGACAACCACCCAGCCGTCGTCCTCAAGAAAGAAGCAGTCAATAACTCCCTGTAACAGTATGCTGTCACCGTCCGGTTTCCGCAGCGCGTTGGCACCGTCCGTACGAACCGCCGGGTCGACTTCCAGCGAGAACTTGAACTCCCGGTGCAGCTCCCGTGACTGCCGCAGCCGTTGCCCGAGAGGCGACAGGAAGAAGCGCGTCAGTTTTGCCGGGTCGACCGCAGCAGCCTGCTCCTGCGTGAGATATGTCTCCTTCGTCAAACGTTCCAGTTCCCGCGCGGCATCGAAAACCGTCAGGCAGTGTTCATACCGGCAGAACTGCATCGCAAGGTGCAGCGCCGTCCCGCGCTCCGACGGCGTCAATCCCAGCCGCTCGAGAAACCTCGGCCGTATCGGCTTCCGTAAGGGACGCGCGTCGTGAGCGATGCTTGCTGTATCCTCCGGCACCAGAAGGACGGCGTCCTCCTGCAGCTCCTGATCCATCGGAGAGCCGCGCAGCTCGGTCGCCGTGAGCTTCGACGGCGTATCGACGGCGGAGGCGTATGGATAGACAAAGCGCAGCTCCGACCCGTCCCACGTGACGGACTCGTCGGCGGGCATGTCGGCGATCTGCGCGATGCGCCCGGGCGCTTGGTCTTCATGGACATACCAGCCGCCCGCGCGGAATGGCAAACCGTCGGGACTGAGCGGCAGCAGCGCGCGCAGCAGCCAGGTCAGCGGCGAGAGTGCGTCGAGCATTTCACGCGGCGGGCAGGGACGCGTGCCCCCCTGACAAGATGCGATCACTCTCTGCAGATTCTTCTGCGCCGCGACGAGGATCAGCTTCTCCTCCGCGCGTGTCATCGCGACGTAGAGCACGCGCATCTCCTCGGAGATGGCTTCGCGCTTCATCGCCGTACGGATGGCATGGGCGGGGAGGGTGCGGTACTCGGTGCGTGTATCATGAATCCGGCGGCGCAGTCCGATGCCCCAGCGCGGATGCAGCAGCACCGGGTTGTCGAGATCGCTTAGGTTGAACTGTTTCCCGCAGCCGCAGATGAACACGATCGGATACTGCAGCCCTTTGGATGCGTGAATGGTCATCATCCGCACGGCATCTTCGGTGACGGATGCCGCCGCGCTGTTGCCGCCGTCCATCCGTTCCACCAGGCCGAGCCAGCGGTACAAACCGCGGTACCCGGCACTCTCATAACGTTCGGCATGTTCGAGCAGCCGCAGCAGATTGGCACGCCGTGTGTCCGGCTCAGACATCGCGGCACAGACGCGCAGCAGCCCCGTCACGGTGAAGGCGTGCCACAAGAATCGAGAAAGCGGCATGTGCTGTGCATCCTCACGCAGTGTATCGAGCGCCGTGAGCATCGCGCGCGCCTTTTCTTTCGCGGTCAGGAAAACAGCGGGGTCGGGTTGGGTGTCGGCATCGAGGGTGACCGCTGTACGGACGGCCTCATAGAACGGCCCCTCCCGCGTGACACGCAGCGCGGCAAGCTCATCGGCGGAGAAATCGAAAAGCGGCGAACGCATGACCGCCGTGAGCGCGATATCCTGCCGTGGATTGTCCGCGCAGCGCAGCAGCGACAGTGCAAGCTCCGCCTCCGGCGTCTCGAACAGGTTCTCCTGTACGGACGCCGCGAGAGGAACCCCGGCGTCCCGGAAGACCTCCGTATAGACGGATGCGCGGGTCATCGAGCGCGAGAGTATCGCGAAGTCGCTCCAGCGAACCGGACGTGTCCCGTCGCCGGAAGTCACCTGCGTATGCGCGGTGTACATCTCGGCGATGCGCGAGGCGATGTAGCGGGCCTCCATGCGCGTGGTATCATCGTCTGCATCTTCCGCAGTGTCTGCCGGGTCCACAGGATCCTCCGCGTCATGATCTTCCGCAGCCTGCGCGCTCAGATCAAGAAGCACCAGCTCCGTGACGGAGTCGAGATCGGTCTCGGGCATCGCGCGCGCGGGATAGAGATATTCGCGTTCGGTATAGGCAAGCTCTCCGGCGGCGGGCGAGAGGATCGCGGAGAACAGCGTGTTGCACGCCTCGAGGACATCCGCGCGTGAGCGGTAATTTTTAGAAAGGATAACACGGCGCGGCTGATGCTCCGGCGCGGCGTCGGGGTACTCGGTGTAGCGGCGCAGGAAGATTGTCGGATCGGCGAGGCGGAAGCGGTAGATGCTTTGCTTCATATCGCCGACCATAAAGAGGGAGCTGTGAGCAAGGGATGAGAAGATGGCATCCTGGACGGCGTTGGAGTCCTGGTATTCGTCAACCATGATCTCGACATAGCCGCGGGAGAGCTGCACGGCAAGCGGAGAAGGGGAGCCGTCGGGGAGACGCAGCAGGTCGAGGGTGAGGTGCTCGAGGTCGTTGAAGTCGGCGAGATTACGCCGTCGCTTGAGGTCGGTGAACGCGGCGTCGAGGTCGAGCACAAGGCTCAGGAGTGCCTCCGCGACGGGCAGAACGGCAGCGGCATCCTCGCGCACACCGGCGGCATCGCGGGAGAAGACGGTTTCGCGCAGCTTCACGAAGGTCTTCTTCCATTCGTTGCGGACAGCTTTGACGGTTTCAGCATCTTCTTTCGGATATCCTTTCGGAAACCGCAATATGGAGAATCCGACCTCTGTAAATGCCGCGACAAGCGCATCCCAAGGCGCGGTATCGAGCATATCAAGCAGACGTTCGAGCGCTGCTTGCTCGTCCTCGAGAATAGCGCGGGGTTTGCCGTCGGTGAGCGGCAGACACATCTGATACCGCTCCAAATGATACCGCAGCGTATGACGCGCATCGGAGCGGACGAGGGCGGCGTAATCGGATGCGTCGGGGCCATCGGCGGCGAGTGTACGGGCAGCGATACGCATTTCATTGGCCCACTGATGCGGGTCAACATGCGCGAGCATCCTGCGGTATGCTGCAACGGTGACGCGCAGCAGCTTTTCGTCGTCGTTTGCGGCGGAGAGCGCGTCGACGAGTGCGAGGAATCCGGCATCGCCCCGGTCATAGCGGCTCTCGATCAGTTCGATGAGAGCGCGCTCGAGCAGCGCATCGGACTCGGGGACATCGGCGACACGGAAGTCGGGGGAGAGTCCGGCGGCCTGAAAGTTCTCGCGCAGCAGGGAGGTACAGAAGCCGTGGACGGTGCTGATATGCGCGCGGGGCAGCAATCTGAGCTGACGTCTGAGGAAGCGGTCATCGGACTGCTTGGAGACGAGTGCGGTCAGACGGTCGGCGATCTTCGCGCGCATTTCCTCTGCCGCCGCGCGGGTGAACGTAACAACAAGGAAGCGGTCAAGCCCCACACGCTCATCGACGACGCGGGAGATCAGGCGCTCGACGAGGACGGCGGTCTTACCGGAGCCTGCCGCAGCCGCGACCAGCAGCTCAGACCCGCGATGGGTGATGGCATCGCGCTGTTCATCGTTCCAACGGCTGCTCACAGTGAATCCCCTCCGATCCCTTCATAAAACTCATCCGGCTTCATATTCGCTTGTGCCGGGCGTGCAACATCTCCGGCGCGCTCATCGAAGCGGCACACCGGGCGGTACGGGCAGCGCACACACAGATCCTTCCCGCCTCTCGGGGACGCGTCGCACAATCCGCGCGCAAGACCGCTGCCCATCTCCCGCAGCATCCGGCGCACATGCCGGTCGAGGATGCGGAAGCGCTCGGGCGTGACCAAGCGGCGGTTGTTCTTGACCGTTCCATCCTTGCGCAGCGTGACGGGGACGAATCCCTGCCCTTCCGGGTCCATCGCGCGCAGAATCTCCGCGTTATCGGTGACAAGCCCCTCCCGGCTGTCACCTTTCGCGGAGCCGAAGCGATACTGCATCCCGATGGGCACATACAGAAGCCCTGCGGGCACGAGCGGCGTCCGGGGCGGCAGCTCCGGGTGGAGCTTACGGTACGCCTCGGCACGTTCCTCGAGCACAAACAGATACAGCAGCAGCTGCAGTCCGACGCCGTCGTACAGATCGCCGAACGACAGCCTCTGCTGTGAGGTCTTATAGTCGACCACGCGGATGTAAAGCTTCCCGTCGTGGAGAAATCCGTCGACGCGGTCGGTCTTGCCGCTGAGGACGGCTGTGACGCCGCTGCCGAGCGGTATCTCAACCGCCCCCATTGCCTCGTACGGCGAAAAGGCCAGCTCAAAATCCATCGGCTCGAACAGGCACTGTGAAAACTCGGCGTATAATTCCGTAAGCAGCGCGTCCATTGCCCGGCAGACGCGTGTGAACAGGAAGATGAAGCGTGCGGACTTGTTGGAAAGTCCCCCGAGACGTTCGTTTGCATATTCCTCCATCCAGAACCGCCCGCGCGCGAGGACGTAATCGGCGTTGGTATTGCGGAAGGAGCCGTAGTTCTCGCGGACATCGCGGACGGTGTGTTCGAGGACGAAGTGGCGGAAGGTGCCGGCTTCGGGAGCGTCGAATGCGGCGGGACGGCGTTCATCAAGCCGCAGTCCATGCGTGATGAAGTAACGGTAGCGGCAGGAGAACCAGAGATCGACGCCGGTCGCGGAGAGTTTCGGACGCGCGCCGTAAAGCTGTTTGCGCAGCGGCTCGGACATAACCGGTCCCCTCGGACGTGACACACGCCGACGGATATCCGCGAGCATGTCGTCATACGGAGAGTTCTCGGAGAACCACCGGTACGCGGCCTGGGCGAGCGGAGACGTTCCGGAAAGCGCGTGCTCGAGCGCGGGCTCCTCGGCGGCGAGTGCCCAGTCGCCGTCCACGGTTGTACGCGTGCCGGGCAGCAGCAGCCGGACGCGTGAGAGAAAGGGGGACGGGGATATCTCGCTGCCTTCCATATCACAGCGCGGGCAGGATAAGGTGAGCGCAAGGTCGGGCGACGAGACGGCGGCATACATGGCAAAGCGTTTGGTGCGATCCTGTCCGTCGTCGGTGATGAGCAGCTCGATGCCGAGGGCGTCGAGGGTATCGCGTTCGGTACTCGTGAGGATGCCACCGGAGGAAGTGCCGCCGGGGTAGGCGGACTCGCTCATGCCAAGGATCCAGACACAGCGGGCGGAGCGTGCCTGGAGGGTTTCGGTCGCGCCGACATGGACGCGGTCGAGCGACGACGGGATGACGCCGACGCTGTATTGTGATAGGACGAGACGGTACAGCGACGTGAACAGCGCCCCGTCCATCCTGCGTTCCCCGAGTGCGTCGGCTATACTGTCAAGAGCGCCGCAGAGGATACCCCAGAGCTGGCGGTACTCATCGGCTCCGGTCAGGTCTCCGCGCGTCTGGCAGGCTTGTGCGCGCGTCTCGCAGGTCTCGGGCAGTCCGACATCTTCGAGGAACTGATACAGCGCGCGGGTCTTGTCGATGGCGGGAGAAGTGCCGCTGATCCCCTCGCGGAGCTTTTCAAGCGGTGCACGAAGCTTCTCACGCAGGCCGTTGAGATAAGATAACCGCGCGCGGGCGTCGTCGTCGAAGGGGACGGTGAGACCGTCGGGGTGACCGTCCCACGGTGTGGGACCGATGGTGTGCAGCTTGCGGATGAGCGCATAGTTTTCGAGTCGGTCGCAGTCCTCCGGGGAGAAATCGAGCAGGCCGGTTTTCAGATAGGCGAGGACGTCCTCGGTCCGGAAGACGTCGATGACGACATCGAGTGCACGTGCGGCGACGGCACAGACGCCGGTGGCCTCGAGGTCGGTTTTCTCGGAGAGGAAGCAGGGGATGCCGCAGCGTTCGAAAACGCACTCAACGGCCAGGCGATAATCGTCAAGGGAGGGCGCAACGACGGCACAGTCCCGCCAGCGCAGTCCGCCGCGCACATGGGTGAGGATATCGGCGGCGGCGGCTTCACACTCGGCGTACGGCGTCGCGGCGGTATGGATGCGCACACGAGAACAGTCGCCGGCAAATGACCCGGCGGTGTAGTCCTCGAAATGTTCCTCAAGGTATGCGAGGGCGGGGTCACGCACGGGCGGGTCGAGCTTTATATAGCGGACGGCGTGCGCGTGATTCTCGGCGATGTGGGTGATCAGGGATGCGGTGCGCATGGGTTTGCGGAACACACTGTCGTCATCGGGCGTGAGGGAGCCGCCGGTGAACGCGGCATAGATGTCCTCCGCGCGGGCGATGAGCGTATCGAGCAAGTTCCGTTCGACGGGAGTGAAGCCCTCGAACCCGTCTATGGCAAGCGTGCAGCCGCGCAGGAAATTGGATGCGGCGAGGGCGTCGCGGGCACGGGAGAGAGCATCGCGCGGGTCGGAGAGACTGCGGAAGACGGCATCCTCGTACGCGCCGAACAGCAGCGACAGATCGCGCAGCTTATCGGAGAGCAGCCCCTCGGTCTTCGGGACGGTATTGCCCAGTTTTTCCGCATCGACGCATCCGGCGGCGCACTCGTCGTATAAGGACAGCAGGTTTTTGAGAAGCTCACATGAGCGGGTCAGATGCGTGTAGACCTTCAGACTCGAACGAGTCTGCTCGAACGCGCGGTACATCAGCAGAATGCGCACACCGTCGTCGGGGATGCGCGCGGCGAGTCCTCCGCAGTTTGCGAAGATGCGCTGGGTGAGCCGGGTGAACGTGAGCACCTCGCAATGGAAGCTCGATCGGTCGCCGAGCGTCGCGCACAGGCGGCGTTCGGTATTGTGCGACGCGGTTTCTGGGACGAGCAGGATCATTCCGCGTATGCCGCGGTCGGCACGAACGCGGAGCTCTTCAAACAGCCGTGCGGACTTGCCGGAGCCGGCGCGTCCGTAAAAGATATTGAGCAAACGATCGCCGCCTTTCTATTTGACAATGCCCCCTTCTTATCAGGAAGGGGGCGATCATGCGTAGTAGTGCAAGTATGTCTGTAAGCCGGGTTCTGTCTTAAACGATCATCTATCTCGAACGTCCGTTGCCGGACGTCTCAAGCCACCTCTCGGGGCACGCGCGCCGGGCAAGCGCGTCCCTTGTTGCGGGAGTCCCCTTCACGGTGTTGCTCCGAATAGAGTTTACATGACCTTGCCGTTCCCGGAAGGCCGGTGAGCTCTTACCTCACCTTTCCACCCTTACGCACGCTGATTGCGCGTACGCGGTATCTCTCTGTTGCACTTGTCCTAAGGTCACCCTCGGCGGGCGTTACCCGTTATCCTGCCCTGCGGAGCCCGGACTTTCCTCACCCAAAAGCCTTTGGGCGTATGGGCGCGATCGCTCGACATACTTGCGGTTTCAGTATACCATGCGCCGAGAGAATTGTCAAGCTATTTCAGCTCGACGACGGTGACCCCGGACTCACCTTCGCCGTATTTGCCGAGCCGGAAAGACTTTACGCGTTTATCCTTCTTCAACGCGTCCTGAACCGTCGACCGCAGCACGCCGGTCCCTTTGCCGTGGATGACCGTGACGGTCTGAAGGTTTGCCAGAGCGGACGCGTCGAGGAAGCGCTCCAGGACAATCAGCGCCTCATCCGCATTTAAGCCGCGCATATCGCAATCGGTCGTGGCGTTCATCGTTGCACTCGCAAGCTTGACGGTCTTCTCGGCGGCACGCTTGGTCTCATTGGCGGCGTCATCCTCGACAAGCTGCACATCCGGCAGTTTCGCATTGATTGTCAGGATGCCCGCCTGCAGCGTCAGCTTCTTGCCACGGATGTCGAGGACAGTGGCGCGGTTGCCGGTGGAGAGCAGCTCGACGGTATCGCCGACGCGGATGTCGCGGCGGTTGTTGGCGATGCGCTTTTCAGCCGCGGGCTGCGCTCCGGCTTCGTTGAGGGTTCTCCCGATGACGGCGCGGGCCTCGATGAGGTTTTGCGAGAAGATGTCGGACGTTGCCTGTCTTCGCATCGCGTCGAGTTCCTCGTAGACGAGGTTTGCGGCGGCGCGGGCTTCCTCAATGACGTCCTGGGCTTTCTCCTTCGCGGCTGCCAGTTCCTTCTCCCGTTCCCGGTTGATCGCTGCAAGCTGCGCATCAGCCTTCTTGCGGTCTTCCTCAGCAAGTTTGCGCAGTTCCCGCGCCTCTTCGCGTTCCTTTTCCATTGCCTGACGTTCCCGTTCAAGACGGTTGAGAACATCCTCAAACCGGACGCTTTCGGTTTTGAGCGACGCGCGGGCGGCCTCGACGATCTCGTCGGACAGTCCCAGACGCCGTGAGATCGCGAAGGCGTTGGATTTGCCCGGCACGCCGATGAGCAGCCGGTAGGTCGGCCGGAGGGTCGTAAGGTCGAACTCGCACGCGGCGTTTTCGACGCCCTCGCGGGTGAGCGCGTAGGACTTCAGCTCCGCGTAATGGGTCGTCGCGACGATACGCGCGCCGCGTTTCCGCAGGTGCTCGATGATGGCTATCGCGAGTGCGGCGCCCTCAACAGGGTCGGTACCGGCGCCCAGCTCGTCGAATAACACAAGGCTGCGCTCATCCAGTTCTCCGAGAATGCCGACGATGTTGGTCATATGCGACGAGAACGTAGACAGCGACTGGGAGATGCTTTGTTCGTCGCCGATATCCGCGAAGACGCGTCTATAGACGCTGACGTGGCTGTCGTACCCGGCGGGGATGTGCAGCCCACACATCGCCATGAGCGTGAGCAGTCCGATGGTCTTGAGCGCGACGGTCTTACCGCCGGTGTTGGGGCCGGTGATGACGAGGGTGTCGAAGGTTTCGCCGACACGGATGTTGATGGGGACGGCGGTATCACGGGGCAGCAGCGGGTGCCGTGCGCGGCGGAGGACAATCGCACCGTCCTCGGTGAGTGTCGGGGGCTGGGCATCCATCGCGAGGGCGAGTTTGGCTCGGGCGAAGATGACGTCGAGCGCGGTGAGGAGGCGGTAGTCGTCGAGGATGCCTTCAGAAAACTGCGCGACCTCGTCGGACAGTACTGCGAGGATGCGTTCGATTTCCTTCTGCTCCTTACCCGCGAGCAGCCGCAGCTCATTGTTTGCTTCGACAACTGAGGTCGGCTCGACATAGACGGTCTGACCGGAGGCGGAGACATCGTGGACAAGACCGGGTATGGAACCTCGGCACTCGACCTTGACCGGTACGACGTAGCGGTCACCGCGCATGGTGATGAGGTTTTCCTGAAGGTATTTGGAATAGGAAGGAGACGAGATGATGCGATGGAGGGTCTCACGGACGCGGGCATTGGCAGCGCGCATCTGACGGCGGATGGAGGCAAGCTCGGTGGACGCGGTATCGGCGATCTCATCCTCGGAGAGGATGCAGGAGGAGATGCGCTCCTCGAGGAACTTATTGGCGCCGATGGCCTTGAAGTAGTGGTCGATGGAGGTTTCGGTATCGTCACGGCGGTCGGTATTGAGCCAGGCCTTGGTATCGCGCGCGGTTCTGAGGAACGCCGCGACGCGCAGAAGCTCCGCTTGATGGAGAATGCCGCCCCGTTCGGCACGCGACACGCCCTCGGTGATGTCCTTCAGCCCGGAGAATCCGGGCGCGGGACGGGTCGCCATCAGGCTGAGCGCGTCCTGCGTTTCACGCATATCCCGGCGCATGTCGTTGATGTGCGGCAGCGGGGTGAGTGCGCGGCAGCTTTCCTTTGCGGCATCTGACACGGCAAACTCCGCGAGCTGTTCGAGTACCTGCGGCAGCTCAAGCGTCTGGATCGATTTTTCGTATATCATGGCTTCTCCGTTATTCTACAGATCTGCTGGTCAGGAAATCGATATAGTCCTCCGGGAACACCGTCCGCAGCACATCGACGGCTTCTGTGTAGTCATTGCTGCGGTCACCGAGCCGCGATGTCCTGCATAATCGGAACCCAATCGACGCATACAGTCTGACGGCAATATGGCTCCAGGTTTGGGTATGAAGATAGATATCGCGGCCCGGCTCATAAAGGGGGAACAGGCTGAGCGCCTTTGTAAGCACGGCACGTCCCAGATGTTTTCCCTGCTCCGATGGCTTGACTGCAACCCAGACGATGGACGCTTTCCCGTCGGTGCGGTCTCTCCACGCGGTGGCAGTCGCGACAAGTTCGCCTCGGGGGTTGGCGATAAACACCGCGCGTTTCTGAAGTTCCGGCAGGTGGAGGAGGTAGATACGGGTGTAATGTGCGAGAGCCCGCTCCTCGTTCTCGAACTCAAGCACGGATGTCTCGATCTTTGCCCACGCGTGTTCATCGCCGGGCCGGAACAGATGATACGTGTATCCGTCGGGCAGTTCCGGGACGGTATGGTTGTTATCCTCATACGGGAGCATCATTATGATATGGCGGTAGGGAATCGACTTGTCGAGCATAACGAGCTCCTCACTAACCGATGATGTTTTTGACCTCTGTAAAAAGCGCGTCGGCAAGTTTGCGGTGACCGGCGGGGTCGAGATGGAGTCCGTCGATGGGGCCTGCCTCGCAGACCTGCGCCGCGTCGAACACCCTTGCGCCAAAGCCCGGCAGCAGCTTTTGGTACCACCCGGCCAGCTCACGGCTCTTATCGTACGCCTCTTTGCCGAACATGTCGGAGAACATCGACCGGTCCCACGCGTCGCCGATGTACGGCGGGCTGACGATGAGAATCTCAGGACACCTGTGGACGATGTAGTTGAAAGACTTGACGGTGAGAATCAGGTGCACCATCTCGAACGCGATGTCGCAGGCGGTCATTGAGAAACGCTTCTTAAGGTCGTTGGAGCCGAGCATGACAATCAGCAGGTCGAGCGGCCTGTGGCATTCGAGGGCGATTTTAAGCTGTTCGGTTCCGTTCTTGTTGCCGAACATACTGTCATCAAGCGCGACGGTGCGCCCGTTCAGCCCGTCCTCGATGACATAGTAATTTTCCCCGAGCAGGATCTGCAGGCGGCCGGGGTAACGCACGTCGTACGGGTAGCGGTCTTCCTGGGGCGGAAGATAACCCCAGGTATTGGAATCACCGAAAACAAGAATGTTTTTCACTGATCTTTATCCTCAAAATAAGATTGATTCGATACACTTATCTGCCGATAGTAGTTGAGTGTCGGATACTCGCGGCCGATATGGGTCCGCAGATAGTCGTCGCAGACGCCGGTGAGAACTTGGAGACTGTCGGGACCGAGGGTGAAGCTGAACAGCTTTTCATACGGCGCGGAGAGGATGAAGCGCATGGCGGCAAGCGCGCCGGGCGTGAGCGGAACGCCTTTCCCCGCGAGCGTGCCTTCGGAGACATTGAAGAACAGCGCGTCGCCGTCAAGGTCGGGCGTAAACCCGATATCGGACAGCAGACGCAGCGTGAATGCTGCACGGACGAGTTCGGGATCGCGTTCGGGCTTCGTGAGCGCGTAGAATGCACAGACGGCAAGGCGGTACAGATTGCTGCAGTCGATCCCGGCGGGTGCGGCATCACAGAGCACCTCCGAGAGGTGGGCGGAGAGAGAATAGCGGGTAAAATCGGCGGTGAGCGCGCGGAACGGCTCAACGCAGACGGCGGCCTCGACGCGGTAGATACCCCGACGGGCAAGGAGCGTGAAGTCGGAGAGCGTGAAGACCTGGGTACCGCCGGTGATGGACGAGGTGACCTTGCCCGAGCCGTATGCCAAGACGCGCAGCACACCGCTGGCGGGGGTCAGCACCCACAGTGCACGGTTCGCGCCGCGCTCGGTATTGGCTTTCAGGACCAGTCCGCGTGTTTCAAGCGTCTCGGACGGAAGCAGATTAGTTTTCATACCCAAAGCTGCGCATCTGATACAGGTTATCTCTCCAACCTTCTTTTACCTTGACCCAGAGTTCGAGAAACACCTTACAGTCATATTTCTTCTCGAGTTCCTCGCGGGCAAGCGTGCCGATCTCGCGGAGTTTTTCGCCGCCCTTCCCGATGACAATGGCCTTATGGCTCTTACGCTCTATGAAGATCGTCGCGCTGATATGGAGGATCCCTGCGTCGTCGTGCTCATACTTCTCGATGAACACGGCGGTGCCGTGGGGAATCTCGCGTTCGAGCCGCCACAGCAGTTTCTCACGGATGATTTCCGCCGCGAGGACGCGTTCGGGCTGATCGGAGCGCATATCCTCGGGGAACAGCGCCTCACCGGGTGCGAGCAGAGCGGTCAGCTCCTGCATCAGTATCTCCAGCCCGTCATTCTTCCGTGCCGAAACAGGGATGACCGCACGCCAATCGAGCCGTTCCTGATAGTCCGCGATGACCGGCAGCAGGTCCGCCGGCGTGACGGTGTCGATTTTGTTGATGACGAGGATACACGGCAATCCGGATGTGCGGATGTTGTCAATAAGGATTTTTTCCGGGATGCCGGCCGGCTTCGGTTCGACGACGAGTATGACTGCGTCGGTATCGGTAACGGTCTCCTCGACCAGTTCAACCATGTAGTCACCGAGCCGTGTTCTGGCTTTATGGAAGCCGGGTGTATCGACAAAGACGTACTGCCCGCCGTCGCGATTGACGATGCCCATGATACGGCTGCGGGTGGTCTGGGGCTTGTCAGAGACGATGGCGATCTTTTCGCCGGTGAGGGCGTTGAGGAGGGTGGATTTCCCGACATTGGGACGTCCGACAATGGCGAACATACCCACATGATCGATCTTCATAGAGCGCTCCGTAATCGTTATTTTGGTGATTTGGCGAACAATCCGCCGAGCATTTTATCTGCGACGACCCAGACGTACGACAGCAGCAAAAATGCGGCGAGGATGCCGAGAATCCACAGCGCGACGCCGCCGTAGCCGTAGGTGACATAATCCAGAAAGAAGTAGGGAACATTGGCGCCTGTCATACCGGTGATGCCCGCGCCGTGATGGAAGACGCCGCCGAGCGCCGCGTAGGTATAGGAGAAGACGGGATAGAGCGCGGTTGGGATGACCCAAAAGAACGGGTCGCTCCAGCGGAATTGTCCCTTCGGCTCCCAGAGAAACCAGTCGGCGAGGGTAAGAATCGGGACGACGGTGTGCAGCAGGAAGCTTCCGAGGGAGAATGCTGCGCTGCTGTCGGTCATCGAGGACATCCTGGGCGCGAGCTCGAAGTTATAGACCAGTCCGGTCACGAGCATGCTCATTGTAATCGCCGCGCGGATGACGACGCCCCAATGCGTGGGCGTCCGGGGCTTCTTCGGCGGTTTCAGCTCTCGGATCGCGAGAACTGTGAACATCAGCAGTACGAACAAATTCGCCTGCAGCGTATAGTATGCGAAAATCCAGGGGTTTTGAAAGCGCCACTCCATCAAATCCATAATGCCGATGAGGACGGCGAGGACAATCAGGAAACGATAACCGATGCGCAGATACTTCATCTTCATAGAAACACCCCTTTATTCTGTTATAGCGGCAGTTTGCGGATGGCGATGCGGTTGAGACAGCCGCCATCTGATTCGGAACCGGCGCAGTAGGCGAGGAGGATGGCATCAGGGAGGTAGTGGACGGCGGGGTAGCAATAGCCGGTCTTGGGGGCATTCTCCAGAATGACCGGCTCGGAGAATTTCATACCGCCGTCGGAGAACGCGAGGACGAGCG
>JAAZKA010000039.1 GCA_012800055.1 Clostridiales bacterium | reverse complement strand
TCCCGCCGCTGGCGCATCATCCCCGACGCTCTCGGGGAACAAGTACCCCCGCCGCCCAAACTCCACCCCAACGCCCCCGATATCACCCCGCCCGGTGCCGAAGGAACCGATATGCCCCCCGAGAATGCCGACCCCGGCTTCGGTTATATCTTCAAGAATACCGCGGGGCATAAGTGCCTCGTCTTCTGCAACTCCCGCGAGGAAGCCGAGATGGTCACCACCACCCTCCGCCGCTACTGTGAGGATCGGCATGAGCCCGACCGCTTCCTCATCCACCACGGCAATCTTTCCGCCGCCTACCGTGAGACCGCCGAGGCACTCATGAAGGACGATACCCTCACTTTCACCACCGTTACCACCGCGACCCTCGAACTCGGCATCGACATCGGACGGCTGGAGCGCGCCTTCCAGCTCGACCCGCCCTTCACCGTCAGCTCGTTTTTGCAGCGGATGGGACGTACCGGACGGCGCGGCGATCCGCAGGAGATGTGGTTCGTACTGCGGGAAGCGCCTCCCATGCCCCGCGCTCCGCTGCAGCACCATATCCCGTGGAAGCTCCTACAAGCCTGCGCCCTCATCCAGCTCTACCTCGAGGAGAAGTGGGTCGAGCCGCCGCGTACCGGCAAGATGCCCTTTTCGCTTCTCTACCACCAGACCCTCTCCACCCTCGCGTCCGGCGGCGAGATGACCCCCGCGAAGCTCGCCGAACGCGTATTGAGGCTCTCGTGCTTCGAGAATATCTCCCTGGACGACTACCGCATCCTGCTGCGCCATCTCGTCGAGACCGACCACCTCCAGATCACCGCCGACCGGGGTCTCATCATCGGACTGACCGGTGAGCGCGTCGTCAACAGCTATAAGTTCTACGCCGTCTTTCGCGAGGATGAGGAGTATTCGGTACGCTGGGAGTCGCAGGAGCTGGGGACGATCGTCATGCCGCCGCCCGTCGGGGAGCGCGTTGCCATCGCCGGCCGCGTCTGGGAGGTGCTCGAGCTTGACCTCAAAAAGCGCGTCCTATATGTCGAACCGGTCAAGGGGAATGTCCCCGCGTACTTCGGTCTTGTGCCGGGAGATATCCATACGAAGGTGCTCGAGCGGATGCGCCGCGTACTCGCTGAGGATACCGTCTACCCGTACCTGCAGAAGAATGCCGCGCAGAGGCTGTACGAGGCCCGCGCGCAGGTCAAGGCGTCAGGACTTCTGAACGGCAACCGGGCGGAGGATATGCTGTTCCGGCTCGGCGGCGATATGTGGTGCCTGACGCCGTGGCTCGGGACGTACGCATTCCTCGCGCTCGAGCGGTTTTTAAAGCGTATCTGCGGCGCGGAGCTGGGTCTGACAGCGATGGAGTCGTCCCGTCCGTACTTTATCCAGTTCCGAATGAAGGCTGAGGCCGAGGAGTTCTGGGAGATCGTCCGCCGCCGTGCCCGCGAACCGATCGATCCGATGTCTTTGGTTTATGAGAAGGAAGTCCCCATCTTTGAGAAATACGACGAGTATGTTCCGCCTGAGCTGATCCGCCGTGCGTTTGCCCATGGTGTGCTCGATATCAAGGGAATGCTCAGGAGGATGCTCGAAGGAACGGGCGAGACGCGGTATGAGTAAGCCATCCCATGGCGGTATTCGATGCCTTCGCAATATGTGAATGCCGAAAGAAGTAAATTCCACAGCTTACGGCTTGACATCCCCGCAGGGGTGTGATATCATATTCACTGGTTCCGTATGAGCGGATATACTCAAACACTCCAGAGTAAAGGAAGAATGGAAGTATGGTTATTACAGATTTCCTCGAAAAGAACGCTCGCCTGCACCCCACCGAGATTGCCCTCACCGAGATCAATCCCGCTCTCCAGCTCGACCGCGCCGTCACTTGGCGTGAGTACAGCCTCGTCGAGTCCTCTCCCGGCGGACGATACCGCCGTGAACTGTCCTGGAAGGATTTCGACATCCGCGCCAACCGCTTCGCAAACCTCCTTCTCTCCCGCGGTGTCCGTAAAGGCGATAAGGTCGCCATCCTCCTGATGAACTGCATCGAGTGGCTGCCGATTTACTTCAGCATCCTCAAGTCCGGCGCACTCGCCGTTCCCATGAATTACCGCTTCACGGCCGAGGAAATCCAGTACTGCGCCGAACTCGCCGACGTCTCCGTCCTCGTTTTCGGCCCCGAGTTCATCGGACGTGTCGAGCAGAGTGTCCCCAAACTTCAGAATATTCGCCATATGTTCTACGTCGGCAGCGATACACCCGCCTACGCCGATAACTACGAGAGCTATGTCGGCTTTTGTTCCTCCATCGCTCCGGCTGTTGAGTTGACCGAGGAGGATGACGCCGCTATCTACTTTTCCTCCGGCACCACTGGCTTCCCCAAGGCCATCCTCCACGTCCACCGCGCCCTTGTGTCCTCCTGCCTCACCGAGCAGAACCACCACGGTCAGCAGCGCGGCGACGTCTTTCTCTGCATCCCGCCGCTCTACCATACCGGCGCCAAGATGCACTGGTTCGGAAGCCTCCTCTCCTGCTCCCGCGCGGTGCTTCTCAAAGGCGTCAAGCCCGAGTGGATCCTCCGTGCTGTGTCCGACGAGCAGGTCACAATTGTCTGGCTGCTTGTGCCGTGGGCGCAGGACATCCTCGACGCCATCGAGCGCGGTGACATCAACCTTGCCGATTACAAGCTCGACCAATGGCGGCTCATGCACATCGGCGCGCAGCCCGTCCCGCCCTCCCTGATCAAACGCTGGAAGGAAGTCTTCCCGCATCACCAGTACGATACCAACTACGGACTCTCCGAATCCATCGGCCCCGGCTGCGTGCACCTCGGCGTCGAGAACATCGACCACGTCGGTGCGATCGGCAAAGCCGGATACCTCTGGGAGACCAAGGTCGTCGACGGTGACGGACATGAGATTCCCAATGGCTCCGGCGAGGTCGGTGAGCTGTGCGTGAAGGGTCCGGGCGTCATGAAGTGTTACTACAAAAACGACGCCGCGACCGAGGAGATTCTGCACGACGAATGGCTTTCCACCGGCGACATGGCGCGCGTCGACGCCGACGGGTTTATTTACCTCGTCGACCGTAAGAAGGACGTCATCATCTCCGGCGGCGAGAACATCTACCCGGTGCAGATTGAGGACTTTCTGCGTGCCAACGAGCATATCAAAGACGTTGCGGTGATCGGGCTGCCGGATAAGCGGCTGGGAGAGATCGCGGCAGCGATTGTTGAGCTGAAGCCCGGGGCGAGCTGCACGGAGGAGGAGCTGATGGAGTTCTGCACGGGGCTGCCGAGGTATAAGCGGCCGAGGAAGATTATCCTCGCGCCGGTTCCGCGCAACGCGACAGGGAAGATTGAGAAGCCGAAGCTGCGGGAGATTTACTGCGGCGGGCGGCTCGTCGAGGAACAGACCACAAGGTAATAAAACAGGATAGGGAAGGGGGGACACGCGAGGTGTCCCCCTTTTTGCGTCCGGGCAACCGCGGGAATCTTTCTTTGCGGGAGTTTGGACGCAGGAATTTTGAACGCGGCTTTTTCCGCGCGTTTGGGCTTTTTCCCGTTGCTTTTTTTATGCAGATGTGCTATAATAATCCCTATGAAAGAAAGATTGCAGAAGCTCATCTCCGCCGCGGGCCTCACATCCCGCCGCGATGCCGAAAAGTGGATTGCCGACGGCCGCGTCTTCGTCAACGGCTTACGCGCCTCCCTCGGCGACTCCGCCGATCCTTCCTCCGACCGTATCGAGATCGACGGCCGTCCTCTCACCCTGCCTCAGTCCGCCGTCACCGTCCTCCTCAATA
>JAAZKA010000038.1 GCA_012800055.1 Clostridiales bacterium | reverse complement strand
GAGGTTGAGGATGACCGCGCAGACGAGCCACAGCCGTCGGTATTTCGCGCCGGGACGGTCGATGAGCAGACAGAGAAGCCAGTTGACCGTGCAGGAGGCGAGCATCAGCAGGATATAGACCGGCTCGCCCCAGGCGTAGAAGATGAGGCTGAAGATGAGCAACACGGTATTCTTCCAGCGCCCCGGCACGGCGTAGTAAAGCGCCAAGCACAGCGGCAGGAAGAAGTACAGAAACGGGATACTGGAAAAGACCACAGCGGTGTCCTCCGCTTATCCGTTGATGATTTTATAGATGGCGTCGCGGTCGGGGGAGATGACAAGAGTGACTAGGTCGCCGGAGACTTCGACTTTGGACTTCTTCGCAATCTCGTACTGGTCGGGGAGGTAGTTCTGCATCTCGGCGAGCTTCTGCTTGAGGATCAGCTCGAGCGCGTCGCGGACTGCGGTCTTATCGCCCTTGATTCGCACGAGGATGACGGTATCGGCACGGACGACGTCGGATGCAATGCGGAAGATATACTCATCGAGCGAGGCGGTGTCGATGCCGTAGTAGTTCCGGATGTACTCATCGGCGAGCGGGAGCATCTCCGGCAGCGCGACGGACGTCTCGATGGCGGAATAGATATCGGCGACGGGTTTGGTCTGTGCGGGCTTGGAGCACGCCGCGAGCGATATGAGCATCAGGACGGCAAGGAGGAACGCAAGCGTCTTTTTCATGGTGTATCCTTTCTTATCCCTGCGATGCGATGAGGTGGGAGGCATAGCTGAGCATAACTTCCTCCCAGATGGCGTAGGAAATGTAGTTCTGGTGGACGTACTGGTCTGTGCTGTAGGAAGACGGGAGGAAGCCGTTCTTGTCGCAGACATTGTTGGCGATGTCGATGTAGCCGTAGCCCATCTTTTCGGCGTACGCGCGGCGGTTGGAGTTGAGGATGCGGATGTTCTTGTTGTTAAGCAGCTTTTTCTCACTGCCCTGCACCATATAGGTGGTGCTGACGAGGTAGATTTCGACGTCGGGGCTTTGTTCGAGGATGCGGCCTATGAGCGTATCAAGGTAGCGGATGGGTTCCTCGGTACCGTTGACGGCGACCTCATTGAGACCGAACAGGATGAACACGCGCTTGGCACCGACCTCCGCGATGACGTCCTCAATGTAGCGTTTGACGCCTTTATACAGCGGGTGCAGGCTCTCGCCGTGGATCTGCGACAGAGCCGTGCGTGCGGAGATGCTGCCGGAGACGAGAAACAGCGGCGCACTCATGCAGCCGGTATTGCCCTGTGTCTGCTGATACGTGATATAGTTGCGAAATCCCATCATGACGGAGTCTCCGACAAAAACGGAGTCAGCGAAGAACGCGGTGGCTGCCTCTTTAGTGACGCCTTCAGCCAGGTCACGGCCGGTGAGCGGCGTCAGATCATTGGGATCGGCGGGCGGGAAGGTATTCGGCGGGTCATAGGAGGAAGCGTTCGTTGTCGCGGCGGTTGCAGTTGTCGCGGATGCTGTTGTAGTAGCTTTCGGCGTTGTCGCTGCTGTGGTTGTCGCGGTGGTTGCAGCCGCAGCGGTTGTCGTGGCAGTTATGGCTGCTGTAGTTGTCGTGGCGGTTGCGGCTGCGGTGGTCGTCGCCGCTGCCGTCGTGGTCGCGGCAGTCGTTGTTTGTGTTGTAGCTTCAGTCGTTGCGGTTGTGGTATCCGTCACCGCGGCGACGGTCGATGTGGCCGCGGCAGTCGTTGTCTGTGTCGTAGCTTCAGTCGTTGCGGCTGTGGTAGCCGTCACCGCGGCGGCGGTCGACGTGGCTGCGGCAGTCGTTGTTTGTGTTGTGGCCTCAGTCGTCGCGGCTGTGGTTTTCGTAGCTGCCGCGGTCGTCGTCTGCGACAGCCCGGATGTACAGCCGGCGAGCAGAGTCAGCGCGAGGATGCCTGCGGACAGGCTGTGGAGTTTGTTTGTACGGCTCAATTTTCCTTACCTCGATTTTATTGGATTCCCATTTATCATACCATATCTTTTCCGAAATGAAAAGCATGATTCTAACAAATTTTCCAGTGTAATGATTAGACGTTTCAGGACGGAAAAGAGAATACGCGAATCTGATAAAAAACAGTTGACACAGACGGCTGTTATCGGTTATAATGACGGTGAGATCCCCCGCCGGGCAGCAGGAGCTGACCAATGCGGCAGAACCACCGGATGAGGGTTGACCGCCAGGGAGCGCTGACGAAGCGGCGAATATCCCCCCTTATAGCGGATATATCCCCCTTACGGCGGATATATCCTCCTTACGGCGGATATAGAGATTGGGAGGCAAAACCATGAAAGATCAGGTACTGACGGAAGGCTGGCGGTTCGCACTCAATCCCACGGGTGATCCGTCGCGTATGGACTATGACGACACGGGATGGCGTGAAGTACGGCTGCCGCACGACTGGCAGATCGAGGGACACCGTGACCCGAAGATGCCCGAGGGAGGGTCACAGGGCTATTATCCGCGCGGCGGCGTCGGCTGGTACCGTACAACGATTCCCTACACGCCGGGCATCACACGGCTATGCTTCGACGGTGTGCAGCGGTTTTACACGGTCTGGCTCAACGGTGAGAAGGTCGGAGAAAAGGCGTACGGTTATGTCCCCTATGTCTGCGAAATCACGCTGAAGCCGGGGGAGAACATTCTCGCGGTGAAGGTGGACAATACAACACCGGAGGGTGTTACGGAATCCCAGCTTGACCGCTGGTACAGCGGCGCGGGCATCTACCGCGAGGTGACGCTGCTGAGTGATGGGCTGCTGCACATCGCGCCCCATGGCGTACGGACGGACTATACGCTCGACGGAATGACCGCCGCGCTGACCGTGACGCTGACCGTGGACAACCGCACGGACGCGGACACCGTGGGCGTACGGCTGGACATCGCGCACACAACGAAGCTTGCGTCGGTACGGCTTGCGAAGGGCGTGAACACCGTTGCGCTGACCGTGACGCTGCCGGACATTGTACGCTGGGAGCCGGACGCGCCGACGCTCTATCCGCTGCATGTCGAACTCAACGACGGTCAGAAGACGCTCGACGCCGTGACGCTCAACATCGGCTTCCGGGAGTCAGTGTTCGACCCCGACCGCGGGCATCTCCTGAACGGCCGCCCGGTGAAGCTGCGTGGAGTGAACCTGCACCATGACCACGGCGCGTTCGGCGCGGCGGTCGAAAGAAGCGTGCTGCGGCGTCGGCTTGAGCGCTTAAAGGAGATCGGCTGCAACGCCATTCGCTGCTCGCACAACCCAAAGGAAAGTTTCTTCTACGACCTGTGCGACGAGATCGGCTTCCTGGTCATCGACGAGCTGTACGACGAGTGGGTGCACCGCTACTACAAGCGCTTCTTTGCGCATGACCGCTATGAAGACCTCGCGGCGATGGTAGCGCGTGACCGGAACCATCCGTGCGTGATTCTGTGGAGTGTGGGGAACGAAAGTCCGCACCAGTACAGCGATGAGTGGTTCACGCAGCTTCAGGAACTCTGCGACGCCTGCCGGGAGCTCGACCCGGCGCGTCCGGTCTCCTACGCGCTGATCGGTCATGTCGGTCGCGACTTCACCGATCCCGCCGTCTACCGCGAACGCATCGACCTGACGTTAAAGTACGCGGAGATCGTTGACGTGTTCATGGGCAACTATATGGAGGGCTTCTACGAAGCTCTTCGGCGCGAGGGGATGCGCAAAGCAGTGATCGGCTCGGAGACGTTCGCTTATTACCGCTTGCAGGAACTGACGACGCACGCCCCGATCCCGGTGAACGCGTGGAACGACGTGGAGGCGCACGATTACGTGGCGGGCGGATTCCTGTGGGCGGGGATTGACTACCTCGGGGAGAGTATGGGATGGCCGGCGCACGGCTGGACGGGCTGCCCAATCGATGCGGCGGGGTTTGTCAAGCTGCGCGGGTACCATACGAAGGCGATGTGGACGGACGCGCCGATGGTAAAGCTTGCGGTGTTCGACGAGACGGAGCCGTACGACCTCGCGAATGCGAACTGGAGTTTCCCGCAGATGACCGCGCACTGGAACCAGGGTACGCCGCATAAGATGATGCACGTCGGCGTGTTCACCAACTGTGAAAAAGTACGCCTGACGCTCAACGGCGGACTTCCCAGATACGCAGCCCCCGCGCCTGACCGCATGGCGCACTTCTATGTCTCCTATGCGCCCGGCACGCTCGTCGCGGAAGGTCTGCGCGGCGGTGTGACCGTCTGCACTCAGACGCTTAAGACGTCGTACCAGGGCGATCACCTGACACTCGGCATCTATGAGAAGGACGTACGGGCGGGCGAGGTGGTACATGCCGAGCTGACACTGTACGACCGGTACGGGCAGGAGTGGACGCAGGACAGACCGAAGGTACGCGTGGAAGTTACGGGCGGTGAGTTGTTATACCTCGATAACGGCGACTTCCTGACGACGGACGAGGTCTGTGCCGCTGACACGCGGACGCTGTGGAACGGTCATCTGTGTGCGTACATCCGCGCGGGAGATACCGGTACACTCACCGTCACCGCGTACCCGGACGGTTACGCAAAGGTGTCGCGGGAGATCAGATCAGCACGCCCGTAACGCCGTCGTCCCGGACGCCCGTTACCTGGACAGGCCGTCGGACGTTGTGCAGAGGTTCGTCGGATATGACATACACCTCGACGTAGTTCTGCGCGTGGCCTGTCCACACCCCGCCGCCGGACGTCTCGAACAGCACGTCGAGCGTACGTCCAAGCTGTGACGCGAGGAAGTCTGCCTTGGTTTTCTGTGCAATCTCCGAAGCCCGCCGCGCGCGTTCCTCACGGACGGCGTGGGGAAGCTGCGGCAGTGCGGCGGCGGTCGTGCCGGTACGTTCGGAGTATGGGAAGACGTGGACGGTCCCGAAGCGTACGGTTTCGAGGAACGCGAGGGTTTCCCGGAACTCGTCCTCCGTCTCACCCGGGAAGCCGGTGATGAGGTCGGTAGTGATCAGACAGTTGTCGAAGTACTCCCTTAAAAGCGTGACGCTCTCGAGGAAGCGGGCTGTGGTGTAGCGGCGGCGCATCCGGGAGAGGGTCGCATCACATCCAGACTGCAGGGACAGGTGAAAGTGCGGGCAGAGGTTTGCGTACCCGGACAACTTTTCGCAGAAGCTGCGGTCGACGGTTCGCGGCTCGAGCGATCCGAGGTGGACGCGCATGTCCCCGGCGGCATCGCACAGCGCACATATAAGATCGGTAAGCGTCGGGGTATCGGGCAGGTCTCGGCCGTAGGACGATATCTCGATGCCGGTGACGACGCACTCGCGGAAGCCCTCATTCCGCAGCCGTACGGTCTCGCGCACGGCATCGGGGATGGGCATTGAGCGGACATGACCGCGGGCGTAGGGGATGATGCAGTAGGAGCAGTAGTTGTCACAGCCGTCCTCGACCTTGAGAAGCGCGCGGGTACGTCCGTCAGCGGAGCCGGCCGGCAGCATCTCAAACGTCTCCGCGCGGGTATGTGCAGACACGGTGCCTTCTGGGGCACGGGAACGGTACGCGCGTTCGATGGCATCGAGGAAGCCCGCACGGTCACCGGAGCCGCCGACGACGTCTGCGCCGAGATTCCGTGCGGCGTCGGGGTCGATCTGGCACATGCAGCCGCACACCGCAAGGAGTGCGGCGGGATGTTTGCGCCGTACCCGCCGGACGGTCTGGCGGCACTTGCGGTCAGCCTCGCCGGTGACGGTGCAGGTGTTCACAACGCAGACGTCCGCGCGCGCCGGGCCGGTGATTTCATGGCCTCTGGCGCGCAAAAGCGTCTCCATTGCCTGGGTGTCAAACTGGTTGGCTTTACAGCCCAGCGTAAAAAATGCGAAATTCATGGGTTGCCTTTCGAAAAATTTAAAGATAATACTTGTAAAAACGGTTTGTATACATTATAATAGAGACAGAGGAAAAACGCAAGCTGCAATTTGAAAAAGTGGCGCGCATGTTCAACAGACGTCCGTTCATTCATCTGCAGTATGAAACGAATCTGCGCCGAGGATCGCGCCGGGCAAAATGGACGTATCCGGGCGGCTGAAAAGGTCACCCGATACATAGATTTCTCATACGGAACATCATACAACATAAGGAGTCATTCTCACATGCAGCTCACATTGGATCTGAAGAATACGAAGAGCTTCCTGTCGGACGCGGAGTTTGCGGCGTATCAGCCGAAGCTTGCGGACGCGGCGAAAACCCTGCGCGAAGGTACGGGCAAGGGAAATGCGTTCCTCGGCTGGCGCGAGCTTCCCGAGAATTACGACCGTGACGAGTTTGCGCGCATCAAGAAAGCCGCGAAGAAGATTCAGGGCGACTCGAAGGTCTTTGTTGTCATTGGCATCGGCGGCTCGTACCTCGGCGCGCGCGCGGCCATCGAGTTTCTAAAATCGCCGCAGTACAACCTGCTGCCGAAAAATACGCCGGATATCTTCTTTACCGGCAACAACCTCAGCCCCGACGCTGTCCGCGAGGTCATCACGCTGATCGGAGAGCGCGATTTCTCGGTCAACGTGATCTCGAAGTCCGGCACGACGACGGAGCCGGCGGTGGTGTTCCGCATCTTCCGTGAGCTTTTGGAGAAGCGCTACGGGAAGGATGGAGCCGCAAAACGCATCTACGCGACGACCGACCATGCGCGCGGTGCGCTGAAGACCCTCGCGGACGCACAGGGCTACGAGACGTTCGTGGTGCCGGACGACATCGGAGGGCGTTACTCGGTGCTGACGGCGGTGGGCCTCTTACCGATCGCGGTGGCGGGCTGCGACATCAACGCGTTGATGGCGGGCGCACATGCTGCGATGACAGAGCTTGCCAAGCCCGGTATGGACAATCCGGCATGGGCATACGCGGCGTGCCGTAACGCGCTCCTTGAAAAGGGCAAGCGCATCGAGATTCTCGCGTGCTACGATCCGGCGTTCCGTTTCATGGCGGAGTGGTGGAAGCAGCTCTATGGCGAAAGCGAGGGCAAGGACGGCACGGGCATCTTCCCGGCGTCGGTCGATCTGACGGCTGACCTGCACTCGATGGGGCAGTACATCCAAGACGGCGCGCGTGTGCTGATGGAGACGGTTGTACACATCGGCCGCAGCAGTGAGAAGTTGGCGGTGCCGTACGACGAAGGGAACCTCGACGGTCTGAACTTCCTCGCGGGGAAAGACTTATACGAGATCGGCGAGCAGGCGTTCTTAGGGACGGTCCTGGCGCATGTGGACGGCGGGGTACCGAACATGGTGATCCGCATCCCGGCGCGTGACGAGGCGTCGTTGGGCGAACTGATCTACTTTTTCGAGTATGCGTGCGGGCTGTCGGGCTACACGCTGGGAGTGAACCCGTTTGACCAGCCGGGCGTCGAGGCGTACAAAAAGAACATGTTCGCACTGCTGGGAAAGCCCGGTTACGAGGATCGCCGCGCAGCTTTAGCGGCTCGGCTGTAAGACTCATTCCGCGAACCATCCGTATTACCTTATAATATATTATTTTTGAGGAGGCTTGATTCCCTTGGTCAACGTCATCATGGGCAAGAAGGGCACGGGCAAAACAAAGCACATCATCGAGATCGTCAACGCGGCTGCGAAGGACGAAAAGAACTGCGTTGTTTGCATTGAAGGCGGCCGGAAGCTTACATACGATGTAAGCTACGCGGTACGGCTCATCGACGTGGGCGACTATCCGATTGCGAAGGGCTACGATGCGCTGTTCGCATTTATCTGCGGCGTCTACGCACATAATTTCGATGTCTCGCACATCTTCATCGACAGCCTCTATAAGGTCTCCGGCTGCGACGATGTCGACCAGGCGACCGCGTTCCTGCACAAGCTCAACGATTTTTCCAAGGCCAACAAAATTGAGGTCATCATCATGATCAGCGACGATACGATGCACGCCACCGAGGGTATGAAAGCGTACTTCCCGCATGCGTAAACGTGGAATAAAAACGAGAGCCTCCCAAAAACAGGGAGGCTCTTTCGCTCATATTTACAAAAGCATATCGGAGGTTTTTATTTGCGGCGCGCGGTACGGGGCTGCCGCAGGGATGGACTGAGTCCGCCTGATTTCCCGCACGCCCGTGTTAACGTAAAACCTTTATTTATATCAATGAGTATAATCTAAAAAAACAATACTTTCTCCAAGATCCTCTACAATTAATTCTTTCATTTTCTTGGCAAATGGGCAAGGATATCCTATTGGTACACCTTTTTGAATACAGCTTGCAAAGACAATGGTATCTGCACCTCTTTTTACTAATTCTCTTGCTCTAAGTACAGATATTTTTGCAGGACATCCACCACAGTTTGTGAAACCTATAATTTCAATTTCTTCTTCGACCCCTTCAAAAACACCTGTTTTATTAGCAATAGCCTTAAAGTCGGCCGTTCCGGGACAATAGTTTTCAGTTTGCATACATCTAATGATTCCTACTTTCAGAATAACTCCCCCTATAATCTTAACTCTTCTTTCATCTCTTTCATTAATCCTAATTGAAAATGACCGCGTAGAGCACCAGTGTTTCCAGCCCGCGGTTCTCGACGCTGTGCTCACCGCCGCCGCCGGTGAACATCACGTCGCCGGGACGCAGCGTATGCACCTCGCCGTTGTCGGTGACGGTGGCTTCGCCGGACACGACGATGAAAAGCTCGGCCTCGGGGTCATGCGTATGCGAGCCGATGGACGCGCCGACGGGGAAGGTGAGCTGTGCGGTCATGCGGGTCTTGCCGAGCGACTGCGTCTCATCGAACAGATGCGCAACCTCGACGCTTCCGTTCCCGCCGCGCATGTTGGCACGCTGCTCCACACGCCGGTCTTCCGTACGTCCGACCATGGTTACACCTCCGGTTTGACGTCGGGATCCTCATCGTCGAGGCAGCTTTCACAATCCTCACAGCCGCAGCTGTCTACGATCTCGAACTCCACGACACGTCCGCACGCCTTGCAGGTGACAGAGCCGGCTTCGAACGCCTCCACATCCAGGTACAGCTTCTCGCCGCACTGCGGACAGGTGAACTCGAAGCTGTCGTCGTCCTCGTCGTCATCATCTTCATCGTCCTCGTCATCCTCGTCGCCGTAGACAACGTCCTCGAGCTCGGAGACGGACTCGCTGAGCTCGTCGACTTCCTCGCCCAGGGAGATGATATCGTCCTCGCAGTCGGTGACGGAGGCGGACATTTCCTCGAGCACGTCGATGATGGCATTGATGACGCGGGTCTCCTTTTTAGAAGCATCGAGCCCGAGCCCCTCGGCGAGACCCTTCAGATACGCCACTTTTTCAGTCATGGTCATGGATCATTCCTCCATATTATAAGTGATACATGATTCTGCGCCGAACATGCGGCGCTCATGCTATGAGATTGCGGGATTTGCCACGCGTTACGCGCGGGACAGATACTCGCCGCTGCGGGTATCGATCTTGATCTTGTCGCCGATGTTGATGAACAGCGGGACCTTGATTTCGGCGCCGGTCTCGAGGATGGCGGGTTTATAGGTGTTGGTGGCGGTATCGCCTTTGAACCCGGGCTCGGTCTCGATGACCTCGAGGTCCATGAAGTTCGGAGGCTCGACAGCGAAAACGGTGCCCTTGTAGGAGACGATCTTGCACAGGGTCTCCTCTTTAACGAACTTGAAGTTATCGGAAAGGGTAGATTTACCGATCGGAATCTGTTCGAAAGTCTCGGTGTCCATGAAATAGTACAGGTCGCCGTCGGCATAGAGGTACTGCATCTCGCGGCGGTCGACGAACGCGGGGGGATACTTGTCCGTGGGGCTAAAAGTACGCTCGATGACGGCGCCGGTGATGACGTTTTTGAGCTTGGTACGCACGAACGCCGCACCCTTGCCGGGCTTGACGTGCTGGAACTCGACGATCTGAAGCACCTGACCG
>JAAZKA010000037.1 GCA_012800055.1 Clostridiales bacterium | reverse complement strand
GTACCCATTTCGCCGCTCCCGCCGCAGCTCTTTCTGTTTCCGGCATCTGACATTGCGCAACCTCAAATTCATATAAGGAGAGCTGTACTATGAAACGTATCCTCGCGATCATGCTGGCGCTCATCCTGTGCGTGAGTCTGCTTCCCGCAGCACTCGCAGATGACGCCGCCCCGAACGTCTATGTCACCATCTCCGCAGCCGGTACAATTCAAGCGGCACATTATCCCATCGCCCTGACCGACGCCGATGAGGACGGCGCGCTCACTGTCAACGACGCGCTCATCCTCATACATGAGGAATATGACAAGACCTATAAGTACGAAAAGCAGAGCCTCGGTCTTGCCATCACGGAGCTGTGGAGCATCGAGAACGGCGGAAGCTACGGCTATTGCGTCAACAACGTACTGGCGATGTCGCTGCTCGACCCGCTCAAGGAAGGCGATGAACTGTACGCCTACACCTTCGCCGACCTCGAAACGTGGAGCGACGCATTTTCGTTCTTTGAAAGCTACAGCCGGAATACCGCGCCGGGTGAGCTCACGCTGACGCTGAAAAAGCTGGCGTTCGACGAAAACTGGAACACCAGCGTTGTGCCCGTCGAAGGCGCCAAAATACTCCTTGACGGAAAGGACTCCGGCTGTGTGACGGACAAGGACGGACATGTCACGCTGAAGTTTGAACGTCCCGGCGTCTGCACGGTCAGCGCATCGTCCGAGACTGAGACGCTGGTTCCCGCGGTATGCGTCGTAACCGTGAGGTTCGGTGACGTCTCGGAAAACGCGTGGTACGCCGGAGCCGTCACAAAAGCCGTGCAGTCCGGCCTGATGGTCGGTTACGCGGACAATACCTTCAAACCCACCGCCAATATGACCGCAGCCGAATATCTGACTGTTCTCTATCGCATGGGCTTTGCATTGAAATACTACGAGGAGAAGGCAACCTCCGGTGAGAACTGGAAGGAAGGCGCACTCTACCTTGCCGACAGTCTCGCACTGAACATCGCCGACCCCGGCGCCGCAATGACCCGTGAGCAGATGGCATATTTCACCGCCGCATTCCTCAGAGACTGCGCCAAGCACGCCGAGGCCGACTTTGAGACGAAGACCGTCGATGCGTTCACCGATACCGCCGATTCCGCCTACGCCGCCGACATCGACTTCCTCCACAGCATCGGTGCCGTCGCCGGAGACGGTGCCACCTTCCGTCCGGCCGATAACATCAAGCGCTGCGAAGTTGCGCAGATGATTCTCAACCTTAGCGCCCTGGTTGCCAACCTCGGATGACCCGCACGCTCTTACGCAGGAGCGCCGCCCTTCTTGCGGCGGTGCTCCTGTTTACGCTTTTCCCACAGACGCAGGCGGCGGACGGAACGGCCAAGACCGTTTCTTACGCGCAAAAGACGGTTGGGACGCTGGATATCCTCGACCGGAGCTGGCTGATTCTGGGACTTGCGCGCGGCGGCTATCTCGGAAAATCCGATGCCCGCGCGTTTTATGACGGCGTCGCAAAAATTTCCCGCGAGACGTCCGGCATCCTCAACGCGCGGATGAACACCGTCACCTCGCGCACGGTCATCGCACTGACGGCAGCCGGATATAACGCGGCAGACGTCGCGGGCTATGACTTGACGCTCCCCCTCGCGGACTTCGACCTGACAAAGCGTCAGGGCATCGGCGGCAGCATCTGGGCACTGCTGGCACTTGATTGCGGCGGGTATGCAATTGCAGCGCTCGCCGACAAATCCAGGCAGGCGACGCGGGAACGCTACGTCAATGAGATCCTCGCACGCGAGATCACGGGCGGCGGCTTCGCGCTCACCGGCAACATTCCCGACCCGGATGTCACGGCGATGGCGTTGATGGCACTGTCGAAGTACCGCGCGCGTACGGATGTGAACGCGGCAGTCAAGCGCGGGGTGTCGGTACTCGTGAAGAAACGGAAAGCTTCGGGCGGCTACGCAAGCTACGGCACCGAAAACGCCGAAAGCTGTGCGCAGGTGATGGCGGTGTACTGCGAGCTTGGGATGCTTCGGGAAGCGGAGACGCTCGAGAATGCGCTGCTGAGTTATCAGCTCTCCGACGGCAGTTTTTCGCATATAAAGAACGGTACCACTGACCTTAAGGCGACCGAGCAGGCGCTTTACGCGCTGGTTTCACTCGGACGACTGCGCGCCGGGCAGTCAAGCCTGCTGCGCATGGACACGGCATTCAACGACCTTGACGGGCATCCGTACAAAGTTGAAATCAACGCACTGTGCGAAAAGGGCATCCTGTCCGGTATGGGTGACGGCACCTTCGCACCGGATAAAACCCTGACGCGTGCACAGTTCGCGGCGATCGCGTGCAGGGCTGCGGGTGTAAAACCGTCCGGCACACCGGGCTTCGCGGATGTATCCCCGGATGCCTGGTATGCGGGATATGTCGCGGCGGCATCAAACGCGGGCTTCATCCTCGGACGCGGTGCGGGCATCTTCGACCCCGAGGGTAAGATCACCGACGCGGAGGCTGACGTGCTGCTTGACCGTGTGGCAAAATATCTGGGACTGACCGGGAGCGGCGCAGTATGGAAGCCGTCACAGACCTATATCACGCGCGGGCAGACCGCGCATCAGCTGTATGAATTGCTCAAACGAGGGAAACTTCTGTGAAACGGAAAGCAGGCTGGATACTCGCGGCGGCCGCTGCGGTTGTTGTGCTCGCGGCGGCGTTCTTCTGGGATGACCTGACGGCGCATCCTCCCGCGTCCACGACCGCTGCGACGACAACGGCAACCATGACAACGGTCGCGACGACCGCCACAACTGCGGATAACTCCGCTGCGTTGACCTGCACGCTGGAAATCACCTGCGCGACGGTACTTGACCATATGGACGACCTCACCGACGGCAAGGACGTGCTCATCCCGGAAGACGGATACCTGCTGCCCAGAACAGAGGTCACATTCACCGACGGCGAGACGGTCTTCGACATCCTGCAGCGGGAGACGCGCTCAAGAAAGCTGCACATGGAGTTCACGCATGTGCCGGTCTACGACTCGGTGTACATCGAAGGCATCGGGAACCTGTACGAGTTCGACTGCGGCGAGCTGTCCGGGTGGATGTATGCGGTGAACGGCGTCTACAACAGCTACGGCGCGGGGAAATACACGCTGCAGCCCGGAGACGAGGTCGTCTGGGCGTACACCTGCGACCTGGGGGCCGACTTGGGAGCGGGGTATACAGAATGAACCGTGCGTTTTCGGGGCTTCATCCATGGGTAAGCGTATGTTTCTTCGCGGCGGTGTTGGGCGTGACTATGACGCTGACACATCCGGTCTTCCTTGCGCTGTCCGTATGCGGCGCTGCGGCATGTCTGTGGACGCTGCGCGGACGCAAAGGCATGGCGGCGTGGAAATTCATCACGCCGCTTCTTTTGCTGACCGCCGCACTCAATCCGGTGTTCAATCACGAGGGCGCGACCATCCTGCGCTACCTCCCCGACGGCAACCCGCTGACAGCAGAGTCGATCCTCTACGGCGTCGCGGCAGCGGGGATGCTCACGGCGTCGCTACTGTGGTTCCTGTGCCTGTCGGAGGTGATGACGTCGGACAAGGTCGTATATCTGTTCGGCCGCGTGATCCCCGCACTGTCGCTTCTGCTGTCGATGACGCTGAGATTCATCCCTCGGCTTAAACATCAGGCACGAGTGATTTCGAATGCGCAGGTATGCGTCGGACGCGGGACGTCGGAGGGAAACCTCCTGACCCGCGCGCGGCATACGCTGACGGTCTTCGGGATGCTCTTAACCTGGGCGTTCGAGAGCGCAATCAGTACCGCAGACAGCATGAAGTCACGCGGCTACGGACTCCCGGGACGCAGTGCGTTCTCCTTATGGCGCTTCGACCGCCGTGACGCGGTGATGCTTTCATTCATCGCGCTCTGCACCGGCGCGGTCATCCTGGGATGCGCGTCGGGACAATTCGCATGGCGGTACTATCCGCTGGTCTCCGGGACGCTGACCGGAATCGTACCGGTACTGCTCTATATTTTATATGCGGCGCTGTGCTTTCTGCCTGTCGGCGTCGAGCTGTGGGAGGCACGCAAATGGCGAGCTTTACGATCCGCGATCTGACCTTCACCTATCCCGATATGGAGACGCCCGCACTCGACCGTCTGACACTGACGGTGGAAGCGGGCGAGTTTCTGATCCTCGCGGGGCCGTCGGGCTGCGGGAAAACAACGCTCCTGCGGCAGCTTAAATCCGCGCTGACACCGCACGGCACGCGCTCGGGGGAACTTCTCTACGACGGTACGCCGCTGGAACAGGTGGATGAGCGGACGCAGGCGGCGCGCATAGGGTTCGTACTGCAGGACCCGGACAGTCAGCTTGTGACGGATCGGGTGTGGCATGAACTGGCATTCGGGCCGGAGAGTTTGGGCTGGGATACGGCGACAATCCGGCGGCGCGTGGCGGAGATAGCGGAGTATTTCGGCATCGGCGAATGGTTTCATAAGGATGTGACGGAGCTGTCCGGCGGACAGAAGCAGCAATTGAACCTCGCGGCGGTGATGGTGACACAGCCGGACGTGCTGATCCTCGACGAGCCGACGTCCCAGCTTGACCCGATTGCGGCGTCGGGCTTTCTCGCGACGGTCGGCCGCATCTGCCGGGAACTGGGCGTGACAGTCGTGCTGACCGAGCATCGGCTGGAGGATGTGTTCCCGCTGTGCGACCGTGTGGCGGTACTCGACCGCGGACAATTGCTGTGTACCGGGACGCCATCGGAGGTCGGAGAAAAGCTGCGCGGGAGCCATCCGAACATCTTCCTGTCGATGCCTGCGCCGATGCGGGTATACGCAAGTGTACCGAATGACCTGCCGTGCCCGGTCAGCGCAAGGGATGGGCGCGTGTGGCTTGAAATGTATGCAAACACCCATCCGCTGGGTCAGGTGCCGCCGGAAACGGTACGCACGCATGGGGACAGTCCGGCAGTCGAACTGCGTGAGGTATGGTTCCGCTATGAACGTGAGCTGCCGGACGTCCTGCGCGGAATGAGCCTGAAGGTGTATCCGGGAGAACTGTACGCACTGATGGGCGGCAACGGGACGGGCAAGACGACGGCACTGTCCTTGATTTCCGGACTGCAAAAGCCGTACCGGGGCGAAGTGTACGTTGACGGCGTCCGGCGGTCGGAACTCAGGAACGCATATGACGCTCTGCTGGGGGTGCTGCCGCAGGATCCGAGCGCGCTGTTCGTCAAGAGCAGCGTGGGGGAGGATCTGTTTGATGCGGTCACAGAGCTGCCCGTCAGCGAACGGGAAGAACGGGTACGCCGGACGGCGGCGCTGTGCAGGCTCGGAGGACTGCTCGCGCGGCATCCGTACGATCTGTCGGGCGGTGAGAGGCAGCGTGCGGCGCTTGCGAAGGTGCTGCTGCGGCGTCCGCGTATCCTGCTGCTCGACGAACCGACGAAAGGGATGGACGCAGCGTTTAAAAGAGAACTGGCAGGCATCCTGCGGCAGCTGACCGAACATGGTGCGGCGGTGCT
>JAAZKA010000036.1 GCA_012800055.1 Clostridiales bacterium | reverse complement strand
TACTCAGGTAGCACTTGGTAAGCAGGATATGCCGCGCGAGGCTCTCGCCGTCGGGCATGTTCTTATCCGTCTCGACCCACGTCGACGCAGTCAGTTCCCAGCGGCTCTCCCGAACGCGCTGTCGGATTTCGTCCAGCATAGCCGGCTCGTATTCCTCGACGATCTTGTACACGGACGCCTGTGACTGAGAAAAGGTGAAGTCGGGGTATTCGCGCATCAGGCTGAGCACGGTACGGAAGGTGTCGAGCGTGACGGCGGCAGTCTCGGGATAGCCCCACATCCAGTTCATGTCGATGTGCGCGTGGCCGGCGAGTAGTACGCGCAGCTTCTTGCAGATCGGCGACAGCACGGCAAGGCTCCGCTCCATCTCGGCGAGTGCGGTATTTGTGACAGCACCGTCGGAGAGATACCGCTTATACAGTGCGTCGGCAGCGGATTCGACGAGCGGCATTAAGGCAGGGTCAAGCCGCGCCAATTCATAGACATAGCGCAGCTCATTGACCGCACGCTCATTTGTGTAACCATTGGGGGCGGCTTTGATCAGGGCATACAGCGATTCCATAAGCGGCACCTCATAACGAAAGGAGGGGCTTAGCCCCTCCTGTTTTTATCTGCTCAGACGGTGAAGCGCATCTTCTCGCGGTTGTCGCGGAGGATGCGGTCGCGTTCCATATCCCAGACGCGGCGGTAGGCCTCGGCGGTCTTGGCACGGACGACCTCGGGATTTTTTGCGGCGTAGTCATTGCTCTCGGAGCCGTAGTAGCCCCAGGCGATGATGGTACGCGCGCCGGCGTCGTAGGCTGCCTCGGTTGCGGCGATGATCTCCTCCTCGCGTCCGCGCGGGGTATTGTAGGTCTGGATCCAGATGTTGTGATCCTTCTTGAAGTGGTCGGAGACCTCGAGATTGCGCTGCGTGCCCCTGTAGACGAACTCATATGGGTTCACGCCGGGATGTCCGAGCCAGTATGGGTCGGAGCCGATGTTGTCGAGCGTCGGCAGGCTGCACAGCCGGTCGAGGTTTGTAAGGTTGATGCCGTGCGAATCACCGAGCATGACGCAGACGGTGTTGATGATGCCCTTGGAGTTGCTGTACGCGGTAACCTCGCGGAAGTAATCGACGATGGTGTCGGTACGGAACGCCTCGACGTTCTCATCGGCAACGAGCGGCATAGAATAGCCGTACTTGTCCTCGAACTTCTTGCGGCAGATCGGACAGCAGCAGCCGTAAACCACTGTATCGCCGACCTTTTTCTTCGGCTGATGCGGCTCGTCCCAGAAAATCGTCTTGCCGCCGATGTACTCGACCGCGTCGATCCACTCGCGGGTGAACTTGCGGAAGTTGGGGTTATTCAGACACGCGCGCACGGGATCCATATCGCCGTTGGAGTAGATGATATGGGCGTCGGGGTAGTACGCGAGGACGTGGGATTTATCTCCGGGAGGGCCTCCGATCCCCCAGTTGTCGACCCAGGTTTCCAAGCCGCAGTCCTCGGACATCGCAAGCAGCTCTTTCATGATGTTCTTGTGCCGATCCCAATCGGTATGGGAGAACATGTGGACGACGAGGTTTGCGTTGTTGGCAGCCATGTCTTTGAAATCAACGAGCGCGTGGCGGGGCATGCGGTTGCCGTGGTATGCGTAGCCGGTCTTCAGGGGTTTCATAGGGAAATCCTCCTTATAATATAGCATGGATGATTCATGGGATGCCGGAACGGAATATCCGTCCTTATGCCTGCGGCAGCTGTTTAAGCAGCGCTTCGACTTCCTCGCGGGTATACTCGTAGTCACTGCCGCAGTAGTCGCAGTGCACCTCAACAGGCTTGTCGGCGATGGACATAAGCTCCTTGTAACCGAGACTCAACAGCACCCGCTCGACGCTCTCCCGTGTACAGCCGCAGTGGAAACGCGCGGGTATCTTATCCGTGACGGTGACGTCGAAGCCGGACAGCGCTTCTCTCAGCACTCCCTCGGCGTCGAGCCCGCTGTCCAGGAGTGTCGTGACGGACGGCAGCGCGGACAGTCTTGCCTCGAGCTTTACGATGATCTCCTCAGGCGTATCCGGCAGAAGCTGCAGGATGAACCCGCCTGCCTGCCGGACGGTGTTGTTGCGGTTCATCAGCACGCCCAGGCTGACGGCTGACGGGGTCTGCTCGGATACGGCGTAGTAGTAGGTCAAATCCTCCGCGATCTCGCCGGACACCAGCTCCGAGGTGCCGGTGAACGGCTCGCCCCCGGAGCCTTTCCGGGTAACGCGCAGGATGCCGCCGCCCATTGTCCCGTCTGCGGCACAATAGCCTCTGACCGCTCCTGCGACATCGAGCTTGCCCTTGTCGTTGGCACCGATCATGACGCAGGGTTCACCCGGATAACCGCGTACCTCGGCGCGGTTGTTGGATTCGGCGAGCAGCGTCTTGACAGGCCCGTCGCCATCGATCTTGAGGACCAGCCGCTCGTCGTCGCGTTTGAGCGTGACGCCCATCATTGCGGCGGCGGTGAGCAGGCGTCCGAGCGCGGCGGTGACGACGGGGCTTGTGTTATGGCGTACGCGCGCTTCCTCGACGAGGTCACGGGTACTTGCGGCGAACGCACGGCAAAACGGCTCCGTCGACACCTTCCGGTCGACAACCGACGCGCGCAGGATATAATCGGACAAGAGGATGACTCCCTTCGCATGGTACAATAGAACGGAATCCGAGAAGACAGGAGTTTCAAGCAGGTCTGTCAGGCATGGACCACAGCCGTCCGGCATACACTGCACCGCCGGCATCAACCACAGGAGGGAACTTTTTAAACTCCGCGGCGTCTTGTGTACGGAGGCTCCCGGCTGTTTTCAGTATATCACATAGTGTGCCGGAAAGCAAGAGGAACCGTTGGAATTGGATTGAAAAACGTTGAAATGTAAAATATTGCTTTTTTGCTCTTGCATTCTGTATGCGTTTGTGGTATAATACACAAGCTTTGGACGCGAACGGCGGGATGAAGCATCCTGCCGTTCGGTTTTTGGCAGTGGGATGAGCTTCCCACGCAACAGGGATTTTGGAGGAAACGTCATGGTATATAATCAGATCAAGCAGGTACTCCCCCACTTCCGCTTTGAAGGTTACTATGTCTCCGCCGAAGAGCTGCACTCGGGCAACATCAATAATACATATCATCTGCAATACCGTAAGAACGGTGTCCCCATGCACTACCTGCTGCAGAACGTCAACACTTATGTCTTCCACGACCCGTACGCGGTGATGGAGAACATAGAGAAGATTACCGACCATCTGCGGCGGAAATACCTGGCCGGCGGTGTCGATCCGACGCGGCGCGTACTGGAGATCATCCCGACGATTGACGGGCGGACGATGCACAAGAACGGCGGCTACTGGCGCGCCTACCGCTATATTGAGAACGCGACGGCGTATGACCGGGTGATGCGGCCCAAGCAGTTCGAGGAGGCAGGCCGTGCGTTCGGCGAGTTTCAAAGGATGCTGTGCGACTTCCCGGCGGGAGAGCTGCATACAACAATCCCGGACTTCCACAACACCACCAAACGCTTCTATGCGTTCGTACGGGCTGTGTCGGAGGATAAGGCGGGACGTGTCCGCGCGCTCGAGCCGGAAATCGAATTCATGTTCGAACATCGCCGCGCAATGGGCACGATCGTCCGGGAGTTGGAGCGAGGCGTTCTTCCGCTGCGTGTGACGCACAACGACACGAAGATCAACAATGTGATGATCGACAACGATACGGATAAGGCGGTATGCGTAATTGACCTGGACACAGTGATGCCGGGCAGCGCGCTGTATGATTACGGTGATGCGATCCGCTTCGGTGCGAGCACGGCGGCCGAAGACGAGGAAGACACGTCGAAGATCGCACTGGATATGGAGAAGTTCAAGCTCTTCACGCGCGGCTTTCTGTCGCAGGTCGACGGGTTCCTCACGCCGCACGAAATCGAGCTGCTTCCGCTCGGAATGCGTGTGATCACCTGCGAGCTGGCGATGCGCTTTCTGACAGACTACATAGAGGGCGACCTGTACTTCAAGGTCAAATCCCCGACCCACAACCTCATCCGTGCACGCGCGCAGATGGCGCTCCTGGAGGATATGGAACGCAAAGCCGACGAGGTTCAGGCGTTCATCGACGGGAGAAACAAGTGAACACAGAACCCTGCGGGGGCAGAGACGAGGCGCGGCGTTATAGGTTTTCAAAAGCCAATAACGTCGCGCATCGTTTTTTGTTTCCGTCTCCCGCAGGAAAAATTTCTCCCG
Source organism: Clostridiales bacterium (assembly GCA_012800055.1). Lineage (GTDB taxonomy): Bacteria > Bacillota > Clostridia > Oscillospirales > QAMX01 > JAAZKA01. The sequence goes on along the minus strand of JAAZKA010000036.1, from coordinate 16 downwards.
GGGGCTTCTTAACGTA
>JAAZKA010000035.1 GCA_012800055.1 Clostridiales bacterium | reverse complement strand
CGCCCTCGATGGGTACGAGTACGGAGCCTTTCTCGAACTGCCCGCACCAGCCGGTGAGGTACCAGCCGTTGGCGACGTTCAGCTCGTCGAAGTAGATGAGCGCTGCGTCGAGGTTGCGCTTGCGCAGCAGCTCGCGTACAGCTGCGAGGCGCCGTTTGGTCTCAGTCATGTTGTAGTATGCCATGTCGATCTCTCCTTATCCTATAATCCCGGATATCGCGTATTCCCGCGCTCCCGTTCGGGACGGACGGATATGTAATCGTTTACAGTCCGTGCCAATCCCTTTCTTACATACAATAATACCATGCAGACGGCTATTTGTCAAGCGTTTTTTCACCTTCCTGTGTATCGCGGCGCCGGACACGGTGCTGACGGCGTCTGTGGGGCGGCATCTTCTCCGGTACGGCACTGCCAGACCGACGGATGCTCCGGCTTCGATACGTTCGGGATACTGCGGGCGCCGGCAAAGTCAAAATAATACAACGCGGACATCTGAGACGATGTCCGCGTTGTTCATTCATTCATCGAGCTTCAGGACCGCCATGAATGCCTCCTGCGGGACGTTGACCGTACCGAGCGAGCGCATCTTCTTCTTGCCTTCCTTCTGCTTCTCCAGCAGCTTCTTCTTCCGCGTGATGTCGCCGCCGTAGCACTTCGCCAGCACGTCCTTGCGCATCGCCCTCACGTTCTCGCGCGCAATCACCTTGCCGCCGATGCACGCCTGGATCGGCACCTCAAACATCTGCCGCGGGATGTTCTCACTCAGCTTCTCCGCAATGCGCCGCGCTCTCGGATACGCCTTCTCCTCGTGGACGATGAAACTCAGCGCGTCCACCAGCTCCCCATTGAGCAGGATGTCCAGCTTCACAAGCTCTGACTTCCGGTATTCCAGCAGCTCATAGTCCAGGGAAGCGTATCCCCGTGTTCTTGCCTTGAGCGCGTCGAAGAAGTCGTAGATGATCTCCGACAGCGGCAGCTCATAATGCATCTCCACGCGATCGGCCTCGATGTAGTCCATCCCCTTGTAGATGCCGCGCCGGTCCTGGCACAGCTCCATAATGTTCCCCACGTACTGCGTCGGCGTGTATACCGACGCCTTCACGAACGGCTCCTCGGCGTAGGAGATCTGCGAGACGTTCGGGTAGTTGAGCGGGTTGGAGATGACGAGCTGCTCGCCGTCGGTCTTCATGATGTGGTACTCGACGGACGGCGCGGTCGTGATCAGCTCGAGGTTGAACTCGCGTTCGAGCCGCTCGACGATGATCTCCATGTGCAGAAGCCCTAAAAAGCCGCAGCGGAAGCCGTAGCCCAACGCAACGGACGTCTCCGGCTCATACGACAAAGACGCGTCGTTGAGCTTCAGCTTGTCCAAAGCGTCGTGGAGGTCGGGGTACTTTGAGCCGTCCACCGTGTAGACACCCGAGAACACCATCGGCTTGACCGGACGGTAGCCGGGCATCGCCTCGGCCGCCGGATTGTCCGCGCGCGTCACGGTATCGCCGACGGCCGTGTCGGAGAGCGACTTGATCGACGCGGTGAAGTAGCCGACCTCACCCGCCCGCAGCACGTCACACGGCTCATACCCGAGCGCGCGTAAGGAGCCGACCTCAACGACTTCATACTCCGTACCTTTGGCCATCATCCGTGCGACGTCTCCGGCGCGCAGCGTACCGTCGAACACACGTAGCAGCACGATGACGCCGCGGTAGGAGTCGTACTGCGCGTCGAAAATCAGCGCGCGCAGCGGAGCGTCCGGGTCGCCTTTCGGACACGGGATATCACGCACGATCCGCTCGAGCACCTCCCGGATGTTGATCCCCTGCTTGGCGGAAATCTCCGGCGCGTCCATCGCCGGGATGCCGATGACGTCCTCAATCTCGTGCTTGACACGCACCGGGTCAGCCGCCGGCAGGTCGATCTTGTTGATAACCGGCAGAATTTCAAGATTGTGCTCGAGCGCGAGGTAGGTGTTGGCAAGGGTCTGCGCCTCGATGCCCTGCGACGCGTCGACGACCAGAACCGCGCCCTCGCACGCCGCCAGCGACCGCGAGACCTCGTAGTTAAAGTCAACGTGTCCGGGCGTGTCGATCAGGTTCAGCTCGTAGCTCTCGCCGTCGTCGGCCTTATAGGTCAGACGCACCGCATGCGCCTTGATCGTGATGCCACGCTCACGCTCGAGGTCCATATTGTCAAGAAGCTGGCTCTCCATCTCACGCTGCGACACCGCGCCGCACTGCTCCAGCAGACGGTCGGCAAGCGTCGACTTGCCGTGGTCGATGTGCGCGATGATGGAAAAGTTTCGGATGTTGTCCTGGTTGTACATGTCTTCCTCCGGTCGGTCAGGCGCGTCAAGGTCTCCCGCGCGTGCTTGAAAAATCGCTTTATTATATCACAGTTTCCCTCCCTGCGCAAGCGTTTTTTCTTAAAATCCACGTATGCCGCCTACTTCTTCTCTATTGTCAGCCATCTGTGCATCGCGTTCACACACGCGCCCGGTTCCGGGACGTCCCACAGCTCGGAATACTGGATCAGCAGCGCGTTTTTCCCGTTCTCATTGAGCAGAAGGTTGTTCGAGTAGTAGCACCCGCCGCACTTCTCTCCGCCGAGAAACGCGTCGCTCCAGGTATCGCCGTCGTCGGACGCGTAGAAGACGAACCCGCGCCCGCCCTCTCCCCGGCCGTGCAGGATATACACGCCGTCGATGAGCGCAGTCTGCGGATTGCGGATGCCGCGGTTGAGGTAGCACGGCGCAGCATTCCTCCATGTCCGCCCGAGGTCCTCGCTCACCGCGTGATCCATATACCGCTCGCGGTTTACGTTGTAGGCATAGGCATGGAGAACACGGCCGTCCCAGAGCAGCGAGCCGTAGCCCCGTCCCATCCCGTCGATCGGCAGTTCCGCCAGCTCGCAGAAACTGCGGCCGTCATCGTCGCTTGTAAAGACTGCGTAGGTGTGCTCGGGCTTCGTACCGATGAAGTGCTCGTTTTTAGGCTCGAGGAAGAAGATGCGGCCGTCCACGGTCACCGCGTCGTAGATTCGGCCCGGGTACGGCGACACCTCGAACGGTTCGTCCCAGGTCATACCGCCGTCACGGCTCCTCACCGCCATCGGCGTCAGCCACGGCTCGCAGCAGACCGGCTCCAGCATCGTATTCCTCAGACAGAACGCCAGAATGCTCCCGTCCCGACAGGTCACCGCCTTCTCCACCGATATCGTGTAGACCCCGTCCAAAAACGCTTTCTTTGAATATGGCAGCGTATACACCTGCGACCAGGTTCTCCCGTAGTCCTCCGCGATGCGGTACTCCACCCAGCCGTACACCGAATGCCCGGACGCGCGGACTGCCGAGCAGTTGGCGTTGAAGTTGATGAATTTTCCCGGCGCGAACTCCGTCATCGCGTGCGTCATATGACCGCTTCTTCCGCGTGCCCGGTTGTCGACATACACCTCCGGATCGGTCATTAAGATACGGTCATGTTCCCGTTCGATACACAGCATAAAAACCCCTCCATATCATTGAAATAAGGCAGCATCCCCTTCCGTTTTCGGGAAAGGGGATGCTTTTGCTCACTGAAACCTTGCCATCAGCTTCTGCCCGTTGCGGTAGAAGATGTTGCGGCGGTCATCGTCGGTAATATCGGCGTCGAGGATGCAGCCGATATAATGGAAGGTGGAGAACCACGGCAGGTCGGTGCCGAAAACGATGCGCTCCGAGCCGAGCGCACGGACGAACTTCTCGAGGACGCCGCGGTCGTCCATGACGGCGGTCAGCTCGAGGTAGACGTTCGGGTACTCGCGCGCGACGTCGATCGCCTCGTCCCACAGGCCGTGCATCGAGTGGCCGCAGATAATGGTGACGTCCGGGTAGGCATGCGCGACCTTGCGGACATTCTCCGGGCCGTCAAACGCACTGCCGCCCCAGGTATGGCACAGCGCCAGCAGCTTATGCTCGTTGAGGTACTCCCAGTACGGCGTGTGGCGCGGGTCCTCCAGACGGACGCCGTAATAGTCCGTCAGAAACTTGCACCCCGCGTAGACGTCCGGATTCTCCTCGAGCGCTTTCCGGTCACGCTCGAAGTCGATGTCGTAGGACTTGACACCCAGGTACGCCCGCAGCGGCCGCCCGTACTTCTTCACCGGCTCCTGATTCGCCCGCTCGCCGATCTCCGCCGAGTACAGCGCCAGGTGCGAGCTGAAGATGAAGCTCTCAATATGCGCGCGCTTCATCGTGTGCAGCATCTGCTCCGGCTCACCCGCCGGGAGATAGCCGCCGAACATCTCGTGCATATGGCCGTGAAAGTCGTAGATCGGGCAGTCCTCGACATACCCCTTCTCCCAGAACTCCTGCGCAAGAGCACTGTTTTTGTTGATGTATTTCATTTCAGCACCTCCGCATCTGCTGAAACGCCCGCCGCAATCATGTTCCGCAGATTTTCTCCGGCGATCAACTTCTTATCGGCGTCGGATATCTCCGCACACCTCAGCATCAACTGCTGCCCGCCGATGTACATGGACGGGAAACGGGAGCCGAACAGCAGCCTCTGTGCACCGTAGACCCTGACCAGATCCTCAATTCCCTGATCGGTGATCATGCTCGACAGCTCCATGCGCAGGTTCGGGAACTGGCTCAAAAACGGACGATAATAGCGGTCGGCGGGCCAGATGTTGCTGTATGCGAGAATCGCCGTCAGCGTCGGGTACGCGCACAGCAGATCGTAGCACTCATCGAGCGTAATGCCGCAGGTCGTGTCGAGCATCACGGGGATCTTCAAGTCCGCCGCCATCCCGAGGTACTCGCGCAGTACGCCGGCTTTCGGGAGAAATCGATGCGTCCGCGGGTTCATCCGCAGTACCGGCATCTTCCACGCCTTGAGCACACCCGGCAGATCCTCCGGCGACGGCAGCTCGTTGGTGTAGCGCGGCACCAGCGTATACATGCCGTAGAGATCGGCGCGCACGGTCTTCAGGTCATCCGCGAGCATCCGGTTGCCGACCACCACGCCGCTCATATCCGCCGCGAGTGTCCGCACCAGCCCGCCCGTCACGCCCGCACGCTCGAGCGCATCGTCCAGCTCCGCGATCGTCCGGCAGGGCAGCGGCGGCGTGCGCGACACGTTGAACTCCGTGCCATAGCTCAGGTTCGCGTCATAGAAAACCATGCGCTCCTCCTTATACCCTTGCGTCGGCCGCGTTGAAAGCCTGTGCGATCTCGTCCATGTTCGTCTCGCTCATGCCGAAGTGAATCCCCACCCGCAGGCAGCGGTTCAGGATGTCGAGTGTCTTGGGGCACATGTCGCGGGAATACTTGACCTCGCCCTTGTACGCCGGGTCCTTCCATGGATATCCCGCGGCGGTCGGTGCGCCGTACTCCATCAGCGAATCCCAGTACGCGTAGATGTGGCGGTCGGGGAAGCCTTCGTTGTACGCCGAGCCGACCCGCAGTCCTTCCTCTGCAAGCGCCACCGTCAGCGCCTTCGTCTGCTCCGGCGACTTGCCGATCACAGCAAAACTGATGCCCGCGTCGCCTTCCGGGTCGCCTACACACTGCAGCGTGTAGTTCTTCGGCGCGTTGAGACCTGAAAGCAGCCGCTTCTTCAGCGCGCGCGTCTTCGCGACGATGCCCTCGAGCTTCTCGAGCTGCACCCGCGCAATGGCGGCGGACAGCTCTGAAATGCGGTAGCCGCCGCGGGAAAACGGCTTCGTATTCTCGTCGATCAGGCCGGACTTCCACATCAGGTTCGCCGGGTCGGACTGGCAGACGGCCTTTGCAAACCCGCGCTCATCGGACAAAAACGCAACGCCGCCCTCACCGCAGGTGATGGTTTTGAAGTAGTTGAGGCTCCACGCGAACGCGTCGCTCTCGACGCCGCAGTAGACGCCGTTGTAGCGTGCGCCGATGGCCTGGCAGCAGTCCTCGACGACCTTGATGCCGTGTTTTCTTGCAATCTCGCGCAGCGCGCCCATATGCGACGGAACGCCCTGCATATGCGTGACGATGACGGCCTTGGTATAGGGGGTGATCTTGCGCTCGAAGTCGGCGGGGTCCATGCCGAGCGAGTCGTCGATCTCGGCGAGAATCGGGATAGCGCCGACGTTCATCACGCACGCCGCGGTGGCGATGTAGGTATAGGCCGGGACGATGACGTCGTCGCCGGGACCGACATCCAGGCCCGCCAGCACGCAGGTGAGCGCGGAGGTGCCGGAGTTGACCATCAGCGCGTGCTTCGCGCCGGTCAGCTCGCAGGCACGCTTCTCGAACAGGTCGGCGTTGGTCGGTTCGCCGCCGCGATGGCGGAAAAGCCGCGACGGGTTTCTCAGCAGCTCGACGGCGGCGTTGACCTCCCGCTCGTCGAACGACGTCACGGCATTTACGCCGGAGGGAATCGGTGTTTTGATTGCGGGCATATGAAGTACCTCCTGACAAATGAGTGAAAAGTTACGGTACTGCGCACACATGTCGGCCCTGCGGGGCGGATGTATGGGGACGGCGGGTATATTCTCCCCTACTCTGTCTTCCGTTTATGCCGCCATTATACCACAGATATCCGCCGAATGCAAGACGGAAGAAGGGCATCTGCCGTCCAAAAAGTTGCAGATGCCCTTACTGTGTCGTTAGTCGCCGTTACCCCCGTGCCGCCTGAACATCTCGCTCGTACGCCTTGACGTTGGCGAGCCAGTCCGCGCCTACCGGTACTCCGGCGCGCAGGCAGAGCATATCCCACACAGCGCTGACGGGAAGGTTGCGCAGCTCGTCGGTCAGCGCCAGGCGAGAGGTGTAGTCTTCGGCGGCCTCGTATGCCTCGAGCAGCTCGCCCGGCTCGAGCAGTGCCGCCAGCAGCGACCGTCCGAATGCCCGCAGACCGATGACCCACGCCGCCACACGGTTGATCGACGCGTCAAAGTAGTCAAGTCCCATCCCGACCTTCGCAAAGTAGCCTCCGCGCTTCATCTCGCGCATCAGCATCTCCAGCTCGTCCGCGCCGATGAGCACGTGGTCGGAGTCCCAGCGGATGCCGCGGCTGATGTGCAGCAGCGCGTACGGCAGGAACGGCACCACCGCCGACAGCTTGTCGTAGGCCTGCTCGGTGGGATGATAATGTCCCGTGTCCATGCAGATGCCGATCTTATGCGACGCGGCGTAGGCGAGGTAGAATTCATGCGACCCGACGGTGAAACTCTCGACGCCGATGCCGAACAGCTTCCCCTCGAGCACGTCGCGCACACCCTCATGCGGCTGCTCAAGGATGCGGTCGAGCGACTCGGTCAGCAGGCCGCGGTACAGCGCACGGTTATACGGCGTATCCTTCATGCCGTCGGGTACCCAGATGTTGTTGTAACACACCTTCCCCGTCGCACGATAGAACGCCTCTGAAATCTCCCGGGCGTTGATTCCTGCGCGTACCCAGTAATCGCGCACCTCCTTTTTCCGCGAGGCCAGCGACATCCCGTTGTCCATCATCGGATGGGTGAAGAAGGAGGCGTTGAAGTCCATGCCCCAGTCATGCGCAACGGCCCAGGAGATCCAGGCAGAGAAGTCCTCGGCGGTGTACTCATTGCGCTCTTTTTTCCCCACAGGCTCGGCGTACATCGAGTGGAGGTTGACGCGGTGGAGACACGGGGAGAGCGAGAAGGCGGTTTCGATATCCTGCCGCAGCTCGGACGCTGTGCTTGCGCGGCCGGGATAGGAGCCGGTCACGACGTTCTCACCGGCGAGGGTGATGCCCTCAAACCCGCGGACGTCGTCACCCTGCCAGTTGTGCAGCGAGATGGGGATGG
>JAAZKA010000034.1 GCA_012800055.1 Clostridiales bacterium | reverse complement strand
TTTCGCTTTCAGTAAAGTTTTTTCGTTGGCTTGACTCAAACACTCTCTTTTGACGCCCGTTTCCGGCCGACATGTCTGGATGCCCGATTAAGATAACATACAATCCGCCTTTTGTCAAGTGGTGTTTTTGCAAAACCTCTTATAAAAATAAACCCGTCCATATTCTGCCATGTCTCTCTGTTCTCCTTCCTATATAGCCATCTTCCGCTTTGTCTCCTCATACACGAACCCGCCGCGGCTATAATGCCCGTACATCATATATGCTCCATCGTCTATGCCTCAGAATCATATTCCTATGTCCCATAGTTATTACAGCTCATACGTACTGTGCAAAAGCACCGAAATCGGCATTATGCTTCCGAACTTTTCGTCGCTCCATCGCGAAAAGATGGTTGCCTTTTGCATAAATTTATACTATAATAGGGTTGCCCGCAATTGGGTTACCCACACGAAACACGCAAAAAGGAGTCTAATTTATGAGCCGCATCTACAACTTCTCCGCCGGTCCCTCCATGCTCCCCCTCGAGGTCCTGAACCGCGCCGCTGCCGAAATGACCGACTATGCCGGTTCCGGCATGTCCGTCATGGAGATGAGTCACCGTTCGAAGGTCTTTCAGTCGATCGTCGATGACGCCGAAGCCCGTCTGCGCCGCGTCATGGGCATCCCGGACAACTACGACGTCCTCTTCCTTCAGGGTGGCGCATCCACACAGTTCGCAATGGTTCCGATGAACCTGCTCAAGACCACTGCGGATTACGTCGTCACGGGTGAGTTCGCTGACAAGTCCTATAAGGAAGCTTGTAAATACGGCTCTATCCGCCTCGCCGCGACGGGCGAGGCCAACAACTTCACGAAAATCCCCTCTCAGGATGAGCTGACCCTCAACCCTGATGCCGACTATATCCACATCTGCCAGAACAACACCATCTACGGCACCACCTGGCCCTACCTTCCCCAAACCCCCGCGCCGCTCGTTGCCGACCTCTCGTCCTGCATCCTCTCCGAGCCGGTCGACGTCTCGAAGTACGCGCTGATCTACGCCGGCGCGCAGAAGAACATGGCACCCGCCGGTCTGACCGTCGTCATCATCCGTCAGGATATCATCTCCGACCCGATGCCTGCCACACCCACCATGCTCTCCTATAAGGTTCACGCCAAGGCCAAGAGCATGTACAATACCCCGCCGTGCTACCAGATCTACATCCTTAAACTCGTGCTTGAGTGGCTCGAGGATCTGGGCGGACTGGGAGCGATGCAGAAGCGCAATCAATATAAGGCCGGTCTCCTTTATGATTACCTCGATCGCAGCAGCTTCTTCCGCCCGATCGCGGATCCGGCATCGCGCTCTATGATGAACGTGACATTCAAGGCTCCGACGGAAGAACTGGACGCGGCGTTTGTCAAGGCATCCTCCGCTGCCGGTTTCTCCAACCTCAAAGGTCACCGCCTCGTCGGTCACATGCGCGCGTCAATCTACAACGCGATGCCGGTCGAAGGTGTCGAAGCGCTTGTGAAGTTCATGGCGGACTTCGAAAAGCAGAATGCGTAAAGGAGTATCCTAATATATGTATCATGTAAAGTTGCTCAATAAAATCTCGAAGGCCGGACTTGCAGATCTGGAAGATGGCTTCGTCATCTGTGACGACAATCCCGACGCAATCATCGTCCGCTCGGCGGATATGCTGGGCTACGCGTTCGAGCCGTCGCTGCTGGCGATCGCGCGCGCGGGCGCGGGATACAACAACATCCCCGTGGACCGCTGCACCGAGGCGGGCATCTGTGTCTTCAACACCCCGGGGGCGAACGCAAACGCCGTCCGCGAGCTGGCAGTCTGCGCACTGCTTCTGGCATCCCGCCGTATCGTCGAGGGCGTCAATTGGTGCGGCACTCTCGCCGGTGACCCGGATGCCGCCGCAAAGGTTGAGAAGGGCAAGAGCCAATTCGCCGGCCCAGAAATCGCCGGCAAAACTCTCGGTATCCTCGGTCTGGGCAAGATCGGCGTACTCGTCGCCAACGCCACGGTCGACCTGGGCATGGAGGTCTACGGCTATGATCCATACCTCTCCGTCGACTCTGCGTGGGGTCTTGCGCGCCGTGTCAAGAGGGCCAAGAGCTACGAGGAAATCTACAAAAACTGCGACTACATCTCCATCCACGTCCCGCTCAACCCGGAAACAAAGCACATGATCAACGCGGAGACAATCGCGCAGATGAAGCCGGGCGTCCGCGTGCTGAACCTCGCGCGCGGCGGACTTGTGAACAACGCGGATATGAAAGCTGCGCTCGCGAGCGGACAGGTCGCGCGGTATGTGACGGACTTCCCGGACGAGGAGGTCATCGGCGTCGAGAACATCATCACGCTGCCGCACCTGGGTGCGTCAACTCCGGAGAGCGAGGAGAACTGCGCGGTGATGGCATCGCAGCAGATCGCGGCGTACCTCCGGGACGGGACGATCCGCAACAGTGTGAACCTGCCGACATTTGAGGCACCGATAGCGGGTGTGGCGCGCATCGCGATCATCCATAAGAATACGCCGAACATGCTGGGGCAGATTACGTCGGCGGTGGCAGGCGACGGGGTGAACATTGCACATCTGTTCAATCGTGCGCGCGGGGAGTATGCGTACACAGTGATAGACACGGACACGAAGGTAACAGAGGCGTGCGTGGCACATCTGAAGACCATCGCAGGTGTGATTCGCGTGCGCGTGATCTGACCTCGTTGTAACGACTGCGGTATTCCGCATAATAACAGGCGACGGAGAACAAAATCCGCCGCCTGTTCCTGTTTACAACCTCACGCAATTGTGCTATACTAAAAGAAAAGATCGCATAAGGAGTGACTCCCAATGACCTACCGCGAAGAATACGCCCGTTGGCTCAACGCGCCTCTCACCCCCGATGAACACGCCGAGCTCGCATCCATACACGACGACCGCGAAATCCGTGAACGCTTTTACGCTCCCCTGACCTTCGGGACCGCCGGCCTTCGCGGCATTCTCGGTATGGGCATCAACCGCATGAACACCTACACCGTCTGCCAGGTAACTCAGGGCCTCGCTACGCTGATCGTCGGCCTCGGCAAGGAGGCAATGGCGCGCGGCGTCGCAGTCTGCTACGACTGCCGGCATAAAAGCCCCGAGTTTGCCCGCGCCGTCGCGGAGGTGCTCACAGGCAACGGCATCCGCGTACTGCTGTTCGACGCCATGCGCCCAACCCCCGAGCTGTCGTTTGCCATCCGCTATTATCAATGCATCGCGGGCGTGAACATCACCGCATCGCACAACCCCAAAGAGTATAACGGCTACAAGGTCTACTGGGAGGACGGTGCGCAGCTTCCTCCGGCGGAAGCGGATATTGTCTCGTGCGCGATCGCAAAGGTCGATCTGTTCACCGGCGTCACGCGCATGGCGTTCGACGATGCCGTTGCGCAGGGTCTGATCGTCTTCCTCGGCCATGAGACAGACGAAGCGTTCCTGTCATGCTGCCTGTCGCAATCTGTCGCGCGCGACGCGGTCGAAAAGGCCGCAGATACGCTGAAAATCGTCTACACGCCGTTCCACGGCACCGGCTACAAGCTGGTTCCGGAGATTCTCTCGCGTATCGGGTTGAAGCATCTGCTGTGCGACCCGGTGCAGAGTATCCCGGACGCGGACTTCCCGACGGTCAAAAGCCCGAATCCGCAGGACGCCGAGGGCTTCGCCGGGTCGATCAAGCTCGCGCGGGAAAATGATGCCGACCTGATCCTCGGCACCGACCCGGACGCTGACCGCATCGGCATCGTTGTCCGCGACCGGAAGGGCGAGTATAAGACCGTGACGGGCAACCAGACGGGCTGTCTGCTTTTAGACTTCCTCATCCGTGCGAAAAAGGAGCGCGGGACACTGCCGGAAAACGCAGCGGTCGTAAAGACGATCGTAACGACGGAGATGGCGCGGACGATCGCGGAAAAAAACGGCGTTTACTGTGCAGACACATTCACGGGCTTCAAGTTCCTGGCGGAGCAGATCAGGAAGTTCGAGGAAACCGGCTCGCACAGGTTCATCCTGGCGTTTGAGGAGAGCTACGGCTACCTGGTCGGCGACGGTGCGCGGGACAAGGACGCGGTGACGGCGGCGATGCTGATTACGGAGATGGCGGCGTGGTACCATCTGCGCGGGATGACGCTGTGCGACGCACTGGAGGATTTATACGCGCGCTACGGCTACTATATTGATGAGACGGTCAACCTGGTCTTCCCGGGTGCGGACGGTCTTCAGACGATGAAGAATCTGATGGACAATCTGCGCGCGGAAACTCCCCGGACACTCGCGGGAACGGAGGTGCTGCGGCTGCGCGACTACCTGACAGGCACAGCCAAAACACTTTCCGACGGCACAGAGGAAGCGATAGAGCCGCAAGGGTCGAACGTACTGGGCTTCGACATGGCGGACGGCACGCGGATCATCGTGCGGCCCTCCGGTACGGAGCCGAAGATACGCGTGTATATTCTGCTGCATGGTACGGACAGGGACGAATGTGCGCAGCGGGTGAAGCGGTACGCGGAGGTCGCGCGCGGATTCGGAAAGTAAAGCTGTATAACGTTTATCCGAAGCCGGCAGAAATCCCCCGGATGGCTGTATACCATCCGGGGGATGAGTTTTGCGTTCTACAGCTTCGTGATAAACCTGGCTGCGGTTTTGGCGAGGAACTTGCGCGTACCGCCTTTATCGAAGGCGATGGTCAGGAGCATATCGCCGCCCATGGGGATGGTCTGCTCGACGACGCCGGGGCCGAAGGTGGCGTGGGATATCTTGTCGCCGGTACGGAACAGGACGGCTTTTCTTCCGGGACGTCTGGGAGCGGGTATTGCGGACTTTGAGACGCCTAAGTTGACGGTCGGAGCGGCAGGCGGCTTGCGCTCGGGACGCTGTATCTGCGTGGAACGCTGCAGCGGCTGCTTTTTCCTGCGCGCCGGTACGCGGTCAAGGCAGTCCTCGGGGATTTCGCCGATGAATCGGGAAGGACGGTTGTAGGCGGTACGGCCGAAGATCATGCGGGAGTCGGCGCAGGTGATGTAAAGCTTCTTTTTGGCGCGGGTGATGCCGACGTAGGCAAGGCGGCGTTCCTCCTCCATGGCCTCGGGTTCGGCGGCGGAACGCTGGGACGGGAAGATGCCCTCCTCCATCCCGCAGAGGAAGACGTTGGGAAACTCCAGCCCCTTTGCGGCGTGGAGCGTCATCAGGACGGCGGCGTCGGCGGTATCGTCATAGCGGTCGATATCGGTAAAGAGAGCGACTTCCTCAAGGAAGCCGGAAAGCGACGGGGTCTCGGCACCCTGCGCGTAGTTGATAATCGACGACCGCAGCTCGCGAACGTTCTCGGCGCGGGTCAAGCTTTCGGGATCCTTCTTCTTCTCGTACATCGCCAGGTAGCCGGTCTTCTCGAGGACAAGGTCGTAGAACGCGTCGAGCGGCATGGTCTCGGCACTCAGACGCAGCTCCTCGAGCATCTGGGCGAACTGCTCCATCGGCTGGGCGGCGCGGTCGAAGACCTTGAAACTCCCGGCGCGGCGCATGACCTCAAAGAGGGAGATGCCGTTCTTCCCGGCAACCTCCATCGCGTCCTCGACACGTTCGGAGCTGATGCGGCGCGGCGGGTTGTTGACGATTCTGCGCAGCCGCATCGTATCGTCATGGTTGACGATCGCGCACAGGTAGGCGATCATATCGCGTACCTCGGCACGGTCATAGAACCGCATCCCGCCGACAATCCGGTAGGGAATGCCGTTGGCGGCAAGGGCCTTCTCGATGGCGTTGGACTGAGCGTTCATACGGTAGAGAACGGCAAAGTCGCGCGGGGTATAGCCTTTCTTATACCCGGCGAGAATCTGAGTGGCGATATACTGCGCCTCGTCCCGCTCGTCGTAACCGGAGTAGAAGCCGATTTTCTCGCCCTCGGCGGAGTCGGTCCACAGCTTCTTGCCGCGCCGGCTCTCGTTGTGGCGGATGACCTCGTTGGCGGCGTTGAGAATCATGGACGTGGAGCGGTAATTCTGCTCCAGCCGGATGACACGGGCGTCGGGATAGGTTTTATCAAACTCGAGGATGTTCTTGACGGTGGCACCCCGGAAGCGGTAGATGGACTGGTCATCGTCGCCGACGACGCAGAGGTTGCCGGTGCCGGACGCAAGAAGCTGGGTCAGGCGATCCTGCGCGGGGTTGGTGTCCTGGTACTCGTCGACGAGGACATAGCGGAACTTCTCGCGGTAATGCGCAAGGACGTCGGGGACTGTCTCGAGCAGCTTGACGGTACACATGATGAGGTCGTCGAAGTCGAGAGCGTTGTTCTCGCGGAGCTTGGCTGCATAGAGGGAGTAGATGCGCGCGATGTCTTTGTGACGTGCGGCGGCGTACTCGTTCTCGGGCGGTGTATGGGCAAACGTCTCGTGATCCTGGAGGGCATCCTTGGCGCGGGAGATGGCGCGGGAGACGTCGTGGGGCGTCATGACCTTCTCGTCGATGCCCAGCTCTTTGAGGCAGATTCGCAAGACAGTGAGGCGCTCGTCCTCATCGTAGATGGTGAATCGGCTTTCGTAACCGATGGCGGCGATATCGCGGCGGAGGATGCGGGCGCATGCGGCGTGGAAGGTCATGGCCCAGATGTCTTTGGCATCTTCCCCGACGGATTTGGTGAGACGTTCGCGCAGCTCTCCGGCAGCCTTGTTGGTGAAGGTAATCGCAAGGATATTCCAGGGTCTCGGAGGATCTACGGCGCAGAGCTTTTTCAGCTCATCGGGAAGAAGGGTGCCGGGCTTGACGTATTCGGCGGTGAGCTTCTCAAGGTCATCGTCGGAGGCATTCGCGGGCGCGGTTTTTAAGGAAGCGCCGCGCCCGAAGCGGATAAGGTTGGAGATGCGGTTGATGAGGACGGTGGTCTTTCCGGAGCCTGCACCGGCAAGGACGAGCAGAGCGCCCTCGGTGTGCAGAACGGCCTCGCGCTGGGCTTCGTTGAGCGCGCTGAACTCACGCGCAATCAGCTCTCGCCGCAGCATCGCATACTTCTTGTCAAATATATCCTTGTCGGTCATAAAAAAGCTCCTTTTCTCTATCGGAACTATTATACCATAAATCGGTAGTTTTGTAAAGCAAAAGAGCATGTTTTTTTACTTGCCAAACGTGACCGACCGTGTTATAATACAGGTATGATTCGCATGGCACGGGGCAGGGGAGGTCGGCTATGACCGCACCGGCAGCAAAACCCGATACCGGACAGTGGCAATTCTGAAGATTCTGCGAACGCTTTACCGCGGCACGCTGCCGATGACAAGCGGTTCGCTCTTTTATATGAAAGCAGGGAGCACGGCTATGGCAGACAGAAAAAACATCTTGGGCGTGACCTTTGATGACGTGACGCCCGATGAAGCGCTGGAGCGCGTACAGGAGCTGATCAAGAGCCGTACGCCCGGTTATATCGTGACGCCGAACGCAGAGTTCGTCTACACAGCCTGCAAGGACGAGCGCATCAGGACACTTCTCAACGGCGCGGCGCTGGTGGTGCCGGACGGCATCGGGGTATTGTACGCGTCGAAGATACTCGGACGCGGACTGCGCGGACGCGTACCGGGCGTGGAGCTGGGCGAGCGTCTGGCGGAGGTCTGTGCACAGAAAGACTATACGCTGTACCTCCTGGGTGCTAAGCCCGGCGTCGCGGAGGAGGCGGGGAAGCGTCTGACCTTGAAGTATCCGAAGCTGCGCATTGTCGGTACGCACGATGGCTATTTTAAGGATGACGCGCCGGTGGTGGAGGAACTGCGTAAGGCGTCGCCTGACGTTGTCTTTGTCTGCCTGGGATTTCCGCGTCAGGAGCGGTTCATGCGGGAGCATCTGGCACAGCTGCCGCCGGCGGTGATGCTGGGGCTGGGCGGCTCGATAGACGTCTACGCAGGGACGGTGAAGCGCGCACCGGTGTTCTGGCAGAAGCTGGGGCTGGAGTGGTTCTACAGGCTCTGCTGTGAGCCGAAGCGCATCAAGAGAATGATCAAACTGCCGGCGTTCCTGTTCACGGCGATCGGGGCAAGGCTGCGGCATCGGGAGGATATCGTATGAAAGTGACACTTTTGGCATACACGCCGGAGCCGGAGCGCGTGGTCGCAGCGGCCGCGAAAACCTGTTACGCACAGAAGGGCCTGGACACGCTGTGGGAGAGTCTCGAGGATGCGGAGGAGACGGCGCGGTTTGTCGGGATGCTCGAGGAGATCGGCCACGAAAGTCCGGTGGAACATGCAAGCTTCACATTCGCGATTGAAGGCGTGTCCCGTTCGCTGCTTGCCCAGCTGACGCGCCACCGCATCGCGTCGTACAGCGTCCGATCGCAGCGTTACGTATCGGAGAAGCGGTTCGGCTACGTGACGCCGCCGTCGATCGCGGAAGACCCGGAGGCGATGGCAATCTATGAGGAAGCGATGGCGGCGGATCAGGCGGCATATGAAAAATTGACGGCACTGCTTGCGAAGAAGGCGCTGCCGGAGTTTGAAGCCTATCCCGACGCGAAGACGCGCGCCCGTAAGAAAGCGCAGGAGGACGCACGGTTTGTGCTGCCCAACGCCTGCCAGACGCAGCTTGTAGTGACAATGAACGCGCGGAGTCTCTATAACTTCTTCCGTCACCGCTGCTGCAACCGGGCGCAGTGGGAGATTCGTGCGTTGGCGGATGAGATGCTGCGGGAAGTCAAAAAAGTGGCGCCGCGTCTGTTTGCGCACTGCGGGCCGCCGTGTGTATACGGTGCGTGTCCGGAGGGAAAGATGAGCTGCGGAAAAGCGGAGCAGATGAGGGAGAAATACACCAATGGGTAAGCTGTGGGTGCTGGAAGGCATCGACGGGACGGGCAAGACGACACAGTTCGAACTTCTGTGCGCGGAGTTAAACAGGCGCGGGATCGTCCACCGGGAGCTGTCGTTTCCCGAATACGGGAACGAGTCGTCGCTGTTCGTGCGCAAATATCTCGCGGGCGGCTACGGCACGGACCCGGACGCGGTCAGCCCGTACGCGGCGAGTACGTTCTACGCGCTTGACCGCTTCGACTCCTATAAATGCCGCTGGGAGCGGGATTATCTCGATGGAGGCTTGTTCGTTTCATGCCGTTACGCGACGTCCAACGCGGTACACCAGGGCGCGAAGCTCGAAGGGAATGCACGGACGGACTACTTTGCGTGGCTGTGCGATCTGGAGTACGCAAAGATGGGCATCCCGTCGCCCGACTGCGTGCTGCTGCTGGATTTACCGGTGACACTCGCCCTTGAGAACATCCGCGCGCGGAATGAACACCGCGACATCCACGAGACGGATGCGGCGTATCTGACACGCTGCGCGGAGTCGGCGAGGGATGCGGCAAAATACTACGGCTGGAACGTCATTCCCTGCGCGGCGGGAGATAAAATGCGCACGCGGGAGGACATCGCGGCGGATATTGTTGCGGCACTCGAACTATAATTGATACGGAGGAAATCATCATGGTATATTTATTCTTGAAAGACGGCTTCGAGGAAATGGAAGCGCTGGTCACAACGGATATTCTGCGGCGCGCGGGCATAAAGGTACTGCTGGTCGGCGAACGGATTGTAACAGGCAGTCACGGCATCGCAGTGCAGGCGGATATCCCGTACGACGCGGTGAACCTGGCGGACGCGGAGATGCTGGTGCTGCCGGGCGGACTGCGCGGAGTGAACAACCTGTGGGCGGATGACCGCGTGCGCAAGCTGCTGACGGATGCGGACGCGCGGGGAATCAAACTCGCGGCAATCTGTGCGGCGCCGACGATTTTGGGGAAGCTGGGGCTGCTCCAAGGGAAACTCGCTGTCTGCTATCCGGGTGCCGGAAAACTCGCGGGCGCCAATACCTCGCACGGAGCGTCGGTTGTAACGGACGGCCGCATCACCACGGGCAAAGCGGCGGGTACGTCCTACGCATTCGCGCTGGAGCTTGCGCGCATCCTGACGGACAGCGCAACGGCGGAGAAGGTCCGCGCGGAGATGTATGCCGGAGAACCCGCGCCGGTCATACGGGCGTGACGGACAAGCAGACACTGCGGCAGGAACTCCTCCGCAAGCGCCGTGCGGTACCGCAGTCCGTACGCGACACCCGGGACGCGGCGATTCTGCGGCAGCTTGCGGAACTTTCTCCTGCGGCGTGCGTCTTCTGCTATGTGGGGACGGACTTTGAGATTGCAACACTCCCCTACCTCGCCGCGCGGCTGGAGAATGGACTCCCGGTCTGTGTGCCGCTGTGCGAACGCGGCGGAATCATGACGGCGCGGGCGATTGCGTCGCTGAGCGAGCTGACGGCGGGCGCATACGGACTGCCGGAGCCGCCGCGTGACGCAGCCGTAGTGGAGATGCCGGCGCTCGCGGTGATTCCCGCTCTGGCGTTCGACCGATCGGGTTACCGTATGGGACGCGGCGGCGGCTACTACGACCGCTGGCTCTCGGCGCATCCGGGTGTCGAGACGGTCGGGCTTTGCTATAACGCATTCCTGTATCCCTGCCTGCCTTCACAGGCACATGACCTTCCCGTCCGACGTGTGATTACGGAGACGGGAATCCACGAAACAGAGGGATTTCTATGCAGTTAAAACCGTCGGCGCTGGCGGGGTGGGCACTGTTCCTGCTGTTGCTGTTCCTGAGCATTTTCTACGCGATCGCGAGTCTCGGGACGATGCGTGCACCGGGAATCGTATCCTATCTTCTCCTGGGCGGCGTGGAAATACTGGTCTTCGGTATCCCGACGATCATTCTGAAACGCTACCGTCCGCTGTACGGACTGGTGCGTCTGCGCGGGAAACCGTTCCCACGGATATATACCATGTATGTGCTGTCGTCGTCTCTGGCACTGACATTCCTGTCGTTCGTGCTCAACTGCCTTTGCGTGCTGCCGTTCGGCAGGACCCCGACGGGTCTGCAGAGCTACTATCCGATTCAGGCGAATGTCTCGCCTCAGGTGGTCTGGACGGCAGCCGCGGCGCTGTCGGTGATCCCGGCGATCGTCGAGGAGCTGTTCCTGCGCGGTGCGATCTTCTCGCTGTACGAAAAGCGTGGGACAATGACGGCGCTGATCCTGACGTCGTGTGCGTTCTCGATGCTGCACGCGTCGCCGGACGTGCTGCTGCCGACACTGGTTGCGGGGATGGGCTACGGCTACATGCTCTACTGCACCGACTCGGTCTGGGCGCCGATCCTCGCGCATCTATGCAACAACCTGTATGCGCTGTTCATCACGGTGATGGCGGCGAAGTATCCATATAATCACACCTGGGAGTATTTCATCGCGGCAAACGTGGTCCTGATGTTTCTGTGCGGCTATGTGGCGTTCCGAACGCTTAGGAACCTCGCACGGGAAAACGCGGCACCACGGTTCGAGCCGGGGCCCGGAACGTTTCGCAGCAACCTCGGCGGCGCAATGGGTACGGCGGGCTTCGCATTGTTCGCGGGCCTGTTTCTCATCCGGCTGCTGATGACCCTGCTGCCGTCCTTTTCATGACATGAGGAGCGATATGAACAAACCACCCGAAGACCCCCGCGTCCTTTCGGAAGACAACGCACTCGAAGAAACCGACCGTCTGCCGGATATCCCGCTGCGGCTGCCCGGCACGCTGCCGTCGGACATGCCCGCGCCGCCGGGATCTTCCAGGCCAATGTCCGCTTCTTCCGAAGCGTCCGATGAAACCGGTGCCGTATCCGCAGACGATGACGCCGCATCCTATGAACCGGAGCCGCGTCTGCCCGATGACGAACCCACATCGAAGCTGCCGAAGCCGGCGATTGAGGCTGCGGTGGAGCTGACTGCCGAGGAGGAGTCGGTTCGCCTGCGCCATACGCCCGCGCGTCCGCGTACCCATCGTCCGCGCCGTCCTCTTCATGAAGCGCGTGCAGGGATGGGCTGTCTGGTTGCGATCTTCTACGCCG
Organism: Clostridiales bacterium; assembly: GCA_012800055.1. Classification (GTDB taxonomy): domain Bacteria; phylum Bacillota; class Clostridia; order Oscillospirales; family QAMX01; genus JAAZKA01. The sequence goes on along the minus strand of JAAZKA010000034.1, from coordinate 3,610 downwards.
CGTTCATCCTGGGCGTCTCGATGATCCTATCGTCGTACATCATCCTCTTTACCAACGAGGTCTTCGCGTTCGTCAAGCCGGATGTCACGACGGTGATCGAGATCACCGATACCGACACGTTCTCCACCATCTCCCGCAAGCTGCAGAGCGCCGGTCTGATCCGCTACTCCGCGCTCTTTGACCTGTACCTGAACGTGGCGAAACCCAACGTGACGTTTGAGCCGGGCCGGTATGAGGTGAGCGCGAAACTTGACTACCCGGCAATGGCGCGTGCCCTGTATAAAAGCGCGGCAGCGCGTGAGACCGTCCGTGTGACCATCCCCGAAGGTTACACCTCCGTCCAGATCGCGGCGGTGCTGGACGCCAAAAACGTCTGCACGCAGGACTCCTTTTGGGCTGCGGTTGAGAACGGTTCGTATGACTTCGACTTCCTCGCAGATTCCGGGACCGGTCGGACACGTCTTGAGGGCTTCCTCTTCCCGGATACGTATGAGTTCTACTTGAATGACAACGCTGAGGAGGTTGTCGGGAAGTTCCTGTCCAACTTCGACGGGAAGTTCGACGATCTGCGCGCGGACGCGGCGGCATCCGGATACTCTTTCCGGGAGCTGGTGATTATCGCGTCTATGATCGAGCGTGAGGCGTACTTCGACGAGGAGCGGCCGGTGATCGCGTCGGTCATCTTCAACCGGTTGGGAAATCTTGACTTCCCGTATCTGCAGATCGACGCGACGGTCGCGTATATTCTCGGACGCGCGCCGACGAATGCTGACTTAAACATCAGTGATCCGTACAACACGTACGTGAATGAGGGGCTGCCGCCGGGACCAATATCGAACCCGGGATTGAAGTCGCTGCGGGCGGCGGTATTTCCGGCGACGTCGGAGTATTACTACTATGTCGCGCGCAGGGACAGGTCGCATATCTTCAGCCGGACGGCGGAGGAGCACGCGGCGGCAGTTGCGGAGGTGCGCGGCTAGCGTGCCCTGCATCAAAATGAACAGCCCCGGATTGTGCTGTCCGCACAATCCGGGGCTGTTCAATCGGTTCAATACGAGGGACTTTTTATACCCGTATACCCGTTACCGGACGTCGCTGTTGATAATCTTAGTGATGGCGGTCTGGCAGAGCTTGATGATCTCGGGATCGGTCTCGTGGGTCATAACGTGCCGGACGTGGTCGGCGCCGGCCTTACGGCCCATGTCTCCGAGCGCGACGACGGCGGCTTTGCGGACGCTGAGTTCGGGATCGCGGATGAGGAGAACCAGCTCATTGTAGCTCTCGTCGACGCAGATACCGGAGAGGGCACTGGCAGCCGCAGCGCGCAGCTCGGGATCCTTGCTGGAAGCATACTTGATGACCTTATCGGTCTTTTTCTTTTCGGCCAGCCGGTTGATTTTCTCGATTTTTCTCTCGTTTCCCATAACAATAAACCTCCAAAGTTTTTCGGAGACCAAACCCCTCCGAAAATCATATACGCGTATTTTACTCTTAATTTACAGAGATGTCAAGGCTGATGTATGCTTCTTGCATAATTGTTTACATTTGTCCGTGCTCACGCGGACGGGAATGCCGGTTCGCGGCGTCACAAAAGCTTCAAAATAACCTTACAGCGATTTTACATAAACACCATTCCGTTGTCATATTTCGAAAGTAGAATGATACCATTCTAAGAGGAATTCCCGGACGAAACGATCGTGTATTATATCGTGTATTATAAGGAGGTCCCCCATGTCATTTAACGATTCCGATAACCGCTATAACTTCTCCCTCACCCCCGCGGATGAGGACGCACAGCGTCAACAAGACGACACGCAGACCCGTATCCTCCGCGAACAGGAGGAAAAACACACCTCCGATCTGCGCCTCATGAAGCGCTCCTTGCTCAAGACGATCGCGGTCTTCTGCGTCATCACCCTCATCTTCGGTATCGGCGGCGGCGCACTCATCGGCACGCTGGTCTCACGCAATAACGCCAACATCGCCTCGACCACACCCATTACCGAAACCTCGCCGTACTCCACAACGACCGCTGCGCCGACTGACACATCTTCCGCTGCCGCAACCACCGCAGCGCCCGAAAGCACCGCCGCGCAGTCCAGTATGACCACCGCTGCCATCGGCAACCTCTACGCAACCACCTCCGGCGCCACGGTCGAAATGGAAACCTCCGACGTCTATGACCTGGTCTCGCCGACAGTCGTGTCCATCGCGACCGAGTATCAGATGAGCGCCGGCTACTACAGACAGTCGAAGACGGCAAGCGGCTCCGGTTCCGGCGTTCTGCTCTCGCAGGACGGCTATATCGTGACCAATAACCACGTCATTGAGAAGGCGATGAAGATCACCGTCGTGCTGAGCACCGGCGACGAGTACGAGGCCAAGCTCATCGGCACCGACGACATCACGGATGTGGCACTTCTGAAGATCGAAGGCACGAACCTGCCGTACGCGATCGTCGGCAACTCGGACAATATGCGCATCGGCGACACCGCAATCGTCATTGGCAATCCGCTGGGACGTCTGAGCGGCACCTTAACCTCCGGCGTGATCAGCGGTCTGGACCGCAGCATCACGATGAGCGACGGCACGACGATGAACCTGGTGCAGATGGACGCGGCGGTCAACCCGGGCAACTCCGGCGGCGGCCTGTTCAACAACCGCGGTGAGCTGGTAGGCATTGTCGTCGCGAAGACGACCGCGACTGAGGTCGAGGGTCTTGGCTTCGCGATCCCGGTGAACGACACATTGCCGATCCTCGATGAACTGATGACCCACGGCTATGTCACCGGACGTCCGGCGCTGGGCATCACGGTCATGACAATCTCCGACATGATGACGGCGATGATGTACCGCGTGAACTACCTGGGCGTCTACGTCACGTCCGTGGCAGTGGAAAACGGCCTGGAGGTCGGTGACTGCCTGCTGACAATCAACGGTGCGGAGATCCGGTCGACCGCCGATATCACCGCCGCGCTGCAGAATCTCACTGCCGGCGATAAGGTCGAGATCGAAGTCTATCGCGGGAACGCCAAGACCACCGTCGAGGTCACCCTCGTTGAGGAAAGCACGCTGAACCAGCAATAAGCAAGCCTCCTGAATTAAAGACGAAGCGCCCGCTTTCATCAAAAGCGGGCGCTTCGTCTTTTCCTATTATTCATCTATCGCCATGTAAACCTGGCTCCTGCCGCTGACCGTCGAGTTGAACAGCACGGCGCTGTTGTCGGGCGTCAGAATCGGATGCGCGTGGTTCGAGCCTTCGCCGAGGAATTTGCCGTAGGTATTGCAGATGTAGCGGAAGTGCAGCCGCCGGCCGTCGTCTTCGGCACGGTAGATGCGCTGACCGATGCAGGGGCTGCCGTCCGGCGACGGGCCGTCCCCACGCGGCGATCCCTCACCCTCGTAGATGAACGTATCGAACACAAAGTGCTGCCCGTCCTCCGAGCAAAAGAAGTGGCAGAAGCGCGGATCCTCAAAGCCCTCGTCAAGCATGCGGCGTCTGCCCTTCGGGTCAGGGTTGAGCGCCCCGATATGCGGCGCCGAACGGTCTGTATCCACCGGCCATGCCTCGCAGATGTGCTGCCGGGTATCCGGCGCGAGACCGTACGTC
>JAAZKA010000033.1 GCA_012800055.1 Clostridiales bacterium | reverse complement strand
GCATCAGCCGGCCGCCGTTGAAGACATCGTTGTCGAAGGCGGCGAGACCGGTGGAGACAACGGTGGTTGTAGATCCGCCGGTCGCGGTGAGTACAGGCGCGGCGCAGAAGTAGAGGGCCGCGGGAGAGTCGGCGACCCGGACGCGGGTGCCGTCGGCACGGGGATTGAGGGGATCGGCGGTGCCGGGGTGGTGTTCGACGCAGATGCCGAGGACGGCGGCGGTGCCGTTGACCGCGGCCTGAACGACGAGGCCGCCGCTGAGGACGACGAGCTGCCCGATGCTCAGCGCGGTGGACGCGGCGACGGGGTACTCGTTGACGGGCGGAGTGGACGCGAGCTTATCATTGAGGATGAACATAGGGGGACCTCCTTATAAAAGTGATTCAGGCGTTGCGCAGGGAGTTGAAGTACTCGACATCGGACATTTTGTACTGCGGGTTATCCCGGTTCCAGGCGGCCAGTTCACGCTGCTGATGAGGCGTGAGCAGCGTGCGTCTGCGGGAGACGGCGGTACCGGTGGCGCGCGGAACGGGCGGCTCGACGGCCGCGGCGAGAGCGCGGGAGCCTTCGACAAACTCCGGGAAGCGGGCGGTGATCTCGCGCAGGTCATATCCGAGGTTTTCCGCAAAGGAGCGGAACGCGGAGGTCATGACGAGCGCCTGAGTATTCATCCGAGGGTAACGGCCGCGGAGTTCGTCGAGCCCGGCGATCAGCACGCGGTCGTCGGGAACCGGGACTTCCCGGATTTCGTCAGCTTCTCCGGCAGCGGCTGCGTCTATGAAACAGTCTTCTGCGCTGTCTTCGGCGTTTCGGGCAGGTGTATCTTCGCGCAGTGAGATCTGCGGCGCCCCGCCGGCATCACGCCGTTCCACAGCCTCCGTGGCGAGAGAATCTTCGGGGTGGATGTGCGTCTGATCTGCTTTCTCATACATGTGTGTACTCCTTTATTATTCGACCGGCAGATTGGCCGTATCGTTCGGGAAGACGGATTTGAAATGCTCCTTGAGCTCGGCGGCTGCATGCTCGTCGAGAACAGAGACGGCGCGGAGGAAGAGGGGGTAATTCTCGCGGGTGACCTGATGGGACAGCAGGCTTTCGGCGACGGAAAGGGTGTAGGCGCGGGAGGTCTGCAGCGGATCCTCCGTGCTGACGACACAGTCGACGCCGGGGAAATAGCCGGACTCATCGCGCAGGTGATCGGGATCAAAGAGGAAGACCTCCTGCCCGGCGCCGAGGCGGATAACGCGCCGGGGCTGATAGAACTCCAGAGCGGTCCAGTCGATGAGGCGGTAGAGCGCTGCGTAGGCGCGCATGCGTTCAGCCTTTTTCGGGGCCTTGCGGATGTTGGCGTTTTCGATGAGGGTCGCAAGGCCCGTGGCGGAGAGGGTACGGGACGGCTCGCGTCCCATGCCGATGTCGTAGTTGCCGATGGCGTCCTGAATCATATCGCGCAGGTGGTCGATGGAGGCGTAGCGGTTCTCGTTGCTGCCCAGCCCTCCGAGACGCTTCACGCGGTCGATATGGCCGGGTTTGAGGTGCCAGAGCGCGCCGGGCCGGAGTTCGGGAGGTTCGGAGAACGCGTCATACTCGCTGAGGATCACATCGGAGCCGGTGAAGGCGCTTTGCAGCTGGGCGATGGCAAGCTCGCGGTCGATGGCATCGACAAGGGGCAGCGCCGGCTCGAGGTCGGAACGTCCCCACAGCTCCTCACCCTGCGCGACACGGTACTGGAAAACGAAGGGGAAGAGGTCGCAGCCGGTGCGCGCCCAGTAGTCCGGAACATGGCGCACCTCGTGTCCGGCAACGAGGATGGAGAGGGCGATGCTGCGGTCACCCCTGCGATACCAGTGCTCGACGACGGGGAGGGTCTCATCAGCCTCATCGAGGGACGCGCGGTCATCGTCGGGGATGATGGAGTTTGCGGAAAGTGTGGCCGCGTCGAGACCGAGGGCTTCGAGTTCGGGGCCGTAGAGCCGGTCGACGGCACGGCGGTGGAGACGGTAGACGTAGTTGACATACTCGCAGTCCTCAATGCGCCGGGCGGCGGGGTCGGGGTAGAGACTGCGGGGGTCAATGTCGGCGATGCGGACATCCTCGCCGTGCGGCGTATCCGCCCAGAAGACCTTCCAGACGGCGGTACCGCAGAGGATGCAGCGTCGTTCGTGGAGGGGTGCGAGCGCGGCAAGGTTCGCGGTCTCCGTGATGTAGCGGACGACCTGTTCGCGCTGGAGGGCTTTGCCGGGATCGGAGACGTTGTCGCGGGGACGGAAGGAGAACGCGGGGGCATCGGGGGCGATCTGGCTTTCGACGTGGAGGTAGGGATCGGGGGATACGGCGGCAATCCAGGGGATTCCGGCATCGCGGCAGCTCTCGGCGATCTCGGCCTGGGTGTGGTGGCGGCCCTCGTAGTAATCGGTGACGAGGTTCCAGCGCGCCTCGGCGTCCTGACGCTGGGAGGCTGCGAAGGAAAGCAGCGACGTGGCGGTCATCTCGCGGGACGCGCGTGTGCGGTAGTCGTAGGTTTCGATGAAGATCACGACCTTTCAGATGGGGAATCAGAACAAAACGGGAGATTTGGCGAAGCGTCCCCGGTACAGTTGTACGCTTTCGGGCATACCGGGGAGCACGGGTACCGGATAGGGCTGCGACGCGAAGAAGTAACGCAGGGCATCGGGCGCATGGGTCAGCTCATGGGGGACATCCGCGACGTCGTTTGGATACCCGGGGTCACGTTTCAGGGCCGGAAGGGTGCGGATGAGGTTGACGCAGTTGGGGAAGATGCGGAGCATGGGAAAGCCGTCACGCTGGGGCTTGAGCCATTCGCGCAGGGCATACCAGCCGGAGACACGGTCATTGGGTACGCGGGTGAGTGGGACGCCGCAGTCGGCGAAGATATCGGCGGCGGAGCGGCCGGAATCCTGCCGCCGGTTCCAGAGGTCTGGCGGAGCGAAGGTCTGATAAGTGCGGCTGTATGGGAACATATGTTCTCTTATGCTCGACGCAGCTTCCGAGATGATCAAGCCCGGCTCATAGAACTCACGGGTACAGTAGGCATGACCGTCGGGGGAGAGCGCGATGAGGAAGCTTGCACACATATCGAGGCCATAGTCGAGGGTGACGTATCTGCGCCAATCGTCAGGGATTGCGAACGGCTCACAGACATGGAGGGATTCACGCCACTCGGAGAAGTATTGTCCGCCCGATACGCCCCACTCGCCCAAACCATAGACACGGTAGCCGTCGGGGTCCTGGGTACGGCGGCGTTCCATGCGCTGATGGAAGGCGGCGTCGATGAAGCGGTTGTCGCGGTAGGTGGAGTGGTGCGTAAAGACGGACGGGTCGCGTGCATCGAAGAAGCGGGTCTTGAGCCAATGGTTGGCGCTGACGGGGTTGAAGGTGAGCTTGATCTGGTAGAACAGGTTCGGGGGAAGTTCTCCGCGGAGGCGGTCGTCGATGAGCTCGAAGTCCTCGGGGTCGAGCTCGTTGGCCTCCTCGATCCAGACATCGGTGAGTTTGCCATGGGGGAAGGTGATGCTCTTGAGCTTCTCGCGCTGAGCGGGGGTATAGACGCCGCGGAACAGGACGGTATTGCGGTTATGGACGCAGGTGACGGAGAGCGGGTCGCTGCGGGCGGAAAAGTAACCGTCGAGGTTCAGGCGTTTGACGGCCGCGAGGATTTCGGCGAAGGTAGAGGACCGGTTGGCGTCGTCGATCTTCCGGATACAGACGAGGTCGCGGCCGGGGTCGGAAAGCAGGCGCAAAAGATACATCTGGGCGGTATCGACGCTCTTGCCGGAACCGGCGGAGCCTTTCAGGACGACATAGCGGGCGCGGGTCCGGTGCACGGGACGAAAGATCTCGTTGCAGGGGACGATCAGGTTCATCGGTACTCCACGCTCACATTGAGCTCACGGTCATTTTCGAAGTCCGCGCTGAGGTATTTCGCAAGGTTTTCGGATGCCTTCATGCGGTCCGCTGTTTTCTGTTCGGGATCGTTCATCACCTCGCTCCAGAAGTCCAGGATCTGTTCCATCGTAACGGTCACGCGGGGGTCACCTCCTTTCGTCCGATCGTTCTCTCCCGACCACATGTAAATGATACCACGGACCCCGAGAAAAATCGCCCCGACTTTACCCTCTCTTTGACCCCTGTTGATCCGCGGTTTTTCCGGGAATATTCCCATCTCTCACATTCCGAAAGCATAACAAAAGCCCCTCCCGATTTGACCCGGGAGGGGCGTATCAGCGCGATATCAGAACAATTTTGGTTCCATTCTTTATAACTTCCAGAATTTAGGAGAACAGTTTGCCGCCGATGAAGACCTTTTTGATGTTGAAATCATCGTCGAATACAACGAAGTCGGCGCGCTTGCCTTCTTCGATGGAGCCGATGTCATGGTCGGCACGGATTCCGCGGGCGGGGTTGATGGTGGTGGACTTCATGATCTGGCGGAGGGGGACACCGTACTCGCGGAGGTTCATGAACTCGACGTAGATATTGGCGGTGGAAGCGGCGATGGCGCCGTCGGGCATATAGGCATGACCGTCGCGGACGTAGACGGGCTGACCGCCGAGGTCGTAGGTACCGTCGGGGCATCCGGCGGCCTTGAGGGAATCGGAGACGACGACGGAGCGATCCTCACCGAGCAGCCGAAAGGCGATGCGAAGGACGACGGGGTGGATATGGAAACCGTCGCAGATGAGTTCGGCGCGGATGGAGGGCGTATCGAAGACGGCGCCGACGGCACCGGGCGCACGGTGGGTGAGGCCGGTCATCTGGTTGAAGAGATGGGTGACGTGGGTGATGCCCATCTCAAACGCGTGGATAGTCTGCTCATAAGTGGCGTTGGAGTGCGCGAGGGAGACGGTGCATATGGGAGAGATGGCTTTGATGAATTCGTCGGATCCCTCTACCTCGGGGGCAATATCGACCATGCGGATGAGACCGCCGGAGATCTCATTGAGCTCGGTGATCTCGTCGATATCGGGCTTGCGGACATTCTCGGCGGCCTGTGCGCCCTTACGCGCCATACAGATATAGGGGCCTTCCATGTTGATGCCGACGATGCGGGCACCGGAGAGTCCTTTTTCGGCACACTTGCGGACATTGGTGAAGATGGTCTTGAGGGAGGCGTTGGAGACGGTCATGGACGACGGGCAGAAGGAGGTGACGCCGTGCCGTGCGAGGTAGCGGGACATGGTCTCGAGGGCTTCGGGGGTCGCGTCTCCGGTATCGGCGCCGTTGCAGCCGTGGATGTGGCTGTCGACGAAGCCGGGGTGGATGAGCAGACCCTTGCAGTCGACGACCTCCTGCCCGTCCTCACAGAGCGAACCGGGGATGGCGATCTTTTCGATGCGTCCGCCGGTGACGAGCAGATCGGCGTCGATGATATCGAAGTCACGGTTGACGACACGTCCGTTTTTGAGAATCATAGGGAGCACTCCTTAATATGAATTTCATATGATACGCGGAATCCTGCGTGTGTTACATCATTGCCTGCCCGTCATCCTCGGGTTTGAGGACAGCGCCGGCGGCGGGGAGGGATTTGGCGCGGTAGCGTTTGGGGTCTTTGAGATGGGCATCGGCGAGCGGCAGCGCGCGTTCGACGCGGTGCTTGCCGCGCACGGACATGACGGCGACGCCGATGGAATTGCGTGTGACCTTGGGGGACAGCAGCGCGGTGCTGACGAGCAGCATCCTCCCGTTAGAGGTATAGAGGGCAACCTCGATGTCCTCGGTGAACGCGAAGACGCCGACGAGCGCAGATGCGAGGGAATAGGCGCCGGTGAGCTTGCGGCGGTTGGATTTGGTCTCGAAGGACTTCATCGGGATACGGGCTGCCTTACCGTTCTCAAAAACGAACAGCAGGGAGCCGGAGTAATCGCCGGGAAGGAACGCGAAGATAGGCAGCTCACCGTCTTCAAAGAAGAGCTTGGCAGGGAGGTAGTCGCCGAGGACGGAGGCTTTGACATCGTCGAAGTCGGAGAGCTTTGACTTATACGCCTGTGCACGGTCGGTGAGGAAAATGATCTCATCGGCGGAGCGAGCCTCACTGTTCCAGAAAACGCTGTCGCCCTCCTTGAGCTTATGCTCGGAGGACAGGCGCCAGGACTGGGGCGTAATCTTCTTAAAGTAGCCGCTTTGGGTGAGGAAAAGGTTGACGGGGTAATCGGGCTTCTCCTCGTCCTCGACATACTCCTCGATCTCGGAGGGTTCGAGCAGCATGGTGCGCCTGGGCTGGGCATACTTTTTTGCAACGGCGTTGAGCTCCTGGATGATGACGTTCTGGAGCTTGACCTTGCTTTTCAGAATCTCCTCGAGCCGGGCGATTTCGCGTTCGAGTTCTTCGGTTTCTGCGACGCGGCTGAGAATATAGGCGCGGTTGATATTGCGCAGACGGATTTCGGCGACAAACTCCGCCTGCGGCTCATCGATGCCGAAGCCGATCATCAGGTTGGGGACGACATCGGCCTCGCGCTCGGTGCCGCGGATGATGGCAATGGCACGGTCGATATCCAGGAGGATTTTCGACAGGCCTTTCAGCAGATGGAGCCGTTCCTTCTTTTTGCCCAAGTCGAAGAAGATACGGCGTTTGACGCACTCGATGCGCCAGGCGACCCACTCGGTGAGAATCTCACGCACGCCCATGATGCGGGGAGTGCCGGCGATGAGGACATTGAAGTTGCAGCTGAAGGAATCCTCGAGGGAGGTCATCCGGTAGAGCTTCTGCATGAGCTTATCGCCGTCCTGCCCGCGTTTGAGGTCGATGGTGAGGCGGAGGCCGCCTAAGTCGGTCTCATCGCGGATATCGGAGACTTCGCGGAGCTTCCCGCTTTTGACAAGCTCAGCGCACTTATCCATGACGGCCTCGACTGTGGTGGTATAGGGCAGTTCCGTGATTTCGATGCGTCCGTTGACGACTGCGTATTTGGCGCGCACCTTAAAGGAGCCGCGTCCGGTCTCATAGATGCGGTCAAGCTCGCTGCGGTCATAGATGAGCAAGCCTCCGGTGGGAAAGTCCGGGGCAATCAGGGTCTCGAACAGGTCGCACTCAGGGTTTTTGATCAGAGCGACGGTGGTACGGCAGATCTCGGCGAGGTTGAAGGAACAGATGAGGGAGGTCATGCCGACGGCAATGCCCTGGTTGGGGTTGACGAGGATATGGGGGAAGGCGCAGGGCAGCAGGGACGGCTCCTGCATGGTATTGTCGTAGTTGGGAACGAAGTCGACGGCGTCCTGATCGATATCGCGGAAGAACTCGGCGCAGATGGCGTCGAGCTTGACCTCGGTATAGCGGGCGGCGGCGTAGGCCATATCGCGGGAATAGACGCGGCCGAAGTTGCCCTTGGAATCGACAAGCGGATGCAGCAGGGAGCCGTTGCCGCGCGCAAGGCGAACCAGGGTCTCATAAATCGCAGCGTCGCCGTGAGGGTTGAGTTTCATGGTCTGGCCGACGACGTTGGCGGACTTGGTTCGATTGCCGGTGAGGAGGTTCATCTTATACATCGTATAGAGGAGCTTCCTGTGGGCGGGTTTGAGACCGTCGATCTCGGGGATGGCGCGGGAGACAATGACGCTCATCGCGTAGGGCATGAAGTTATTGGTGAGCGTTTCGGTGATGGGCTGTTCGTCTATGATGACGGGCGCAGACTCATCGAATCCGCGCGGATGGGGAGACTGTTTCTTTTTGGCCATGTGTACCTCGGTAGTTTATCAGAAGATGCCATAAAGGCGTTTGGCGTTTTGAGTCGTGAGTTCGGCTGCCTGTTCGAAAGAGATGCCGCGGATTTCGGCGAGCCGTGCGCAGGTATAGCGCAGGAAGGAGGAGTCGCAGCGGCGCCCGCGCATCGGCTCCGGAGCAAGATACGGGCAGTCGGTCTCGATGAGGATGGCATCGGAGGGAAGGTATGCGATGATGGGCACGCACCTCTTGGCGTTTTTGAAGGTGATGATGCCGCTGAAGGAGAAGACATACCCGAGTTTCAGCAGTTCTTTCGCCATCTCAAGGGAGCCGGAATAGGAGTGAAGGACGCCGCGCACGCCGCGGAAGGCCCGCAGCACATCGAGGGTGTCGGCGTGAGCCTCGCGGTTATGGATGCAGACGGGGAGATTCAGGCGTGCGGCGGTTTCGAGCTGACGTATGAAAACGTCTTTCTGCCGTTCGCGGGTGGTGTATTCGTAGTAATAGTCAAGACCGATTTCTCCGACGGCGACGACCTTTGGATGGCTGTAAAGCGTCTCAAGCGCGATGATCTGCTCATCCGTAACATCTCCGGCGGACTGAGGATGGACGCCGATGGCGGCGTAGACGAAGGGATACCGCTCGGCGAGCCGGACGGCGGTCTGCGCACCGGACGGATCGCAGCCGACATTCACGATCCAACCGACGTTCTGTGCGGGCATGGAGGACAGGAGCGCGTCGCGGTCGCAGTCGAAGCGTTCGTCCTCATAATGGGCATGGGAGTCAAAGAGCATCATATCAGTGAATACGCGACCCGGCGGGCATACCGTCGACGAATACGACCTTGACCTCATCCTCACCGGTATCCGCGGCGAGCAGCATGCCCTGGCTTTCGATGCCGCAGAGCTTGGCGGGCTTGAGGTTCGCAACGACGACGATGCAGCGGCCGATGAGGTCCTCGGGCTTGTACCACGGGGCGATGCCGGAGACGATGGTACGGCCGTCCTGACCGTCGTCGAGGGTGAGTTTGAGGAGTTTCTTGGCGCGCTTGACCGGTTCGCAGGTGAGAATCCGGGCGACGCGCAGCTCGACCTTTGCGAAGTCGTCGATGGTGATCTGGGCAAGATTTTCGATGACGGGCTTCTCGGGTTCCTTCTCGGACGTGGGATTCTTCGCGGCGTAGAAGGCTTCGATTTCGGCGTGCTTGGCCTTCTCATCGATGCGCGCAAAGAGCGTCTCGGCGGTACCGAGCGCGGTCCCCGGCACGACGCCTCCCCAGGTGAGGTTTTCGATGGTGTCCTCGGGGAAGCTGAACTGGGCGCGGATCCGGACGGCGGTATCGGGAAGGAAGGGCTGCAGGAGTGCGGCGGCAATGCGGATGCACTCGATGAGATTGTAGAGAACGGTGGCAAGGCGGGGCATGGTCTCCGCGGACTTGGCGAGAATCCAGGGGGTTGTCTCGTCGATATACTTGTTGGAGCGGCGCAGCAGAGAGAAGATATCGTCGAGGGCATCGGCAACGTGGAGGGTCTTCATATCCTCGACGGCATCGCAGACGGCTTTCAGAGCGGCAGCCTTCAGCTCGTCGTCGAGGGGGTCTGTGACGGCGGGCGCGGGGACTTTGCCGCCGAAATACTTGCAGGTCATGGCGTGGGTACGGGAGACGAGGTTGCCTAAGATGTTGGCAAGATCGCCGTTGAAGCGGGAGATGATGAGGTCATAGGTGAAGTTGCCGTCGGCGGCGAAGGGCATCTCACGCAGGACATAGTAGCGGGCGGCATCGACGCCGAACAGCTTGACGATATCCTCGGCATAGACGACGTTACCCTTGCTCTTGGACATCTTCTCCTCGTTGAAGAGAAGCCACGGGTGACCGAAGACCTGCTTGGGGAGTTCAATGCCGAGAGCCATGAGCATGATCG
>JAAZKA010000032.1 GCA_012800055.1 Clostridiales bacterium | reverse complement strand
TAGCGAGCGGATTGGCGAACAGCGACTGGAAGGCGGTCCCGGCAGCGGAGAGTCCCGCGCCGACGAGCAGTGCCAGCAGCACGCGCGGCAGCCGGATGCCGAACAGGACAATGGCGGCGTTGGCATCGGAGATGGGGAGTCCGGCGATCCTGCGATAAATCACCGTGAGCGTCTCGACGGGGGTAAGGCTGTAGCGTCCGATCCCCAGCGCGATACAGGCGGCGATGAGCGGAAGCACGATGAGCAGTGCCCAGGTAAACGGGGAGACGCGGCGTGATGTCGTATCCAAATGCAAAAGACCTCCTTCCCCCGTGATGTGGAGGAAAGAGGTCGACAATAACGCCCTGAACCGCGCCCAAACGCGTATGGGTATCAGCCGCATCTTTCCCCTCGGGTCGTACCCTGCCGGGTCAGAATCGGATATATGGCAACCCTCTCCCTCGGGCGTACCCTCGGGGTCGGGTGGTTTTCACTGTGCTTATTATACACCATTACGGTAGGAATTGCAACCCCTGTGCGGGAAAATCCTGCTCAAATTTAGTTTGTCCCGCAGGCTGTAATTCGTATATCCCGTATAGAATGGTCCATACATGAATCATCCCCTGAGTGCAGCCTTGCATTTAAGTCATGTCTGCCCTGAGGGGATGATTTCAGCAATCACGGGGCGCTTTTCGTATACGGCGGATCAGCCCTTGATGGCGCCGATGAGGATGCCCTTGATGAAATACCGCTGGAGGAACGGGTACACCAGCAGAATCGGCATGACGGTGATGAGCGTGACGGTCATGCGTACACCCATCGGGGTGAGGTTCTGCGCACGCTTGGCCATCGCCTCGGTGATGTGGGTGCCCTCGAGAGCTTTCGTCATGCGTTCCGCCTCGGTGAGGTAGTTGTACAGCAGATACTGTAAGGTGAGCAGCTTGTCGTTGGTGAAGGTGTAAATATGGTTGTCGAACCAGGCGTTCCACTGCTCGACGGCAGAGTAGATGCCGATGGTCGCGGCAATCGGCATCGACAGCGGCATGATGATGCGGATGAAGATGCGCAGGTACGACGCACCGTCGATGAGCGCGCTCTCCTGCAAAGACGGCGGGAGCTGCTCGATGTAGGTCTTGATGAGGATGACGTAGTAGGCGCTGACCGGCGGGATGATGTAAATCCAGAAGGTGTTCATGATGCCGTAGGCGCGGATGACGAGGTAGGTCGGAATCAGTCCGCCGGAAACGTACATCGTGACGACCATGATGCGGTACATCAGCTTGCGGAACGGGACGTTCTCCTGGGAAAAGACGTATCCGAGCAGCATACAGCAGATGACGGTGAGCGCGGTACCGACGACGGTACGCGCGACGGAAATGAAGAACGCGTGCGCGAGGCCGTCGAGTCTGATGACGCGCGAGAGGTTGTACATCGAGAACCCGACGGGATAGAACGTGACCGGCGTACCGGTGACGAGCGCCGGGTCGGAGATTGTGTAGATGAAGACGTACCACAGCGGGTAAACGCACAGAAGGGTGAACAGGGTGAAGAAGGTGTAGTTGAGGATGTTGAAAACGATGCGCGCGGGGCCGATCTTGTATCTCGCCATGCCTCACACCTCCCTATATGATCGCCGTGCCGCGTACGCGCTTGGCCAGCGTATTTGCGGCAAACAGCAGCACGACGCTGATGGCGGATTTGATGATGCCCACGGCGGTGGAGTACGAGTAGTCAAACAGCTTCAGACCCATGTTGTAGATGTACAGGTCGAGCACCTCGATCTTCGAGGCGACGATGGGGTTCTTGAAGACGAAGTACTGCTCGAAACCGGTCGAGACGAAGTGGGCAATGGACAGCAGGAACAGGACGAGGAAGGTGGGCATGATGCCCGGGAGCGTGATATGGAGCGCACAGCGGAAGCGTCCGGCACCGTCGATCATGGCGGCCTCATACTGCTCCTGGTCGATGCCGGCGATGGCGGCGATGTAGATGATCGCGTTCCACCCGAGGTTTTTCCACTGTGTGATGCAGGTCTGGAACAGGTAGACGATCTTCTTGTTCATCAGCAGGTTGGTGTTGCCGGCGCCTCCCAAGCTCTTGAGGACGGTGTTGAGCACACCATCGGAGGAAAACATCGCAAAGGCGAGGGAGTAGACGATGATCATGGAGATGAAATACGGGAGTGTGGTGGTGGTCTGGGCAACTTTCTTGAAGCGGGCATTGCCGATCTCGTTGAGCCCCAGGGCAAACAGCATCGGAAGCGGCGAGAGCAGGTAGCCGATCCCGGAAAAGATGACGGTGTTCTTCAGCACGCGGTAGACGTCGCGGTCGGTGAGGAACATCTGGAAGTATTTCAGTCCTACGTACCTGCAGTCGAACAGCGCACGGCCCGGTTTATACTCAAACAGGCTGATGATCCACCCGCACAGCGGTACATAGGAGAACATCAGCACGAGGATCATCAGCGGGAGCGCAATGATAAACAGCTCCCAGTTTTTTCTCTTCTTTTTGCCCGGCAGTTTGGAGGCCGCCGGAGGCTGCGTAACGACAGCCGGCGTGTTGACTTGTTCCATACAATACTGCCCTTTCCGTATTGAAGGTTTAAGAAACCCTTATAACGGACGCGGGGGAAATCCAACCCCCGCGTCCGCGGAATCCGTGCGATTAATAACCCATGATGGGCTTCAGGGTCTCCTTGGCGGAGTTGAACTCATTGAGGCACCACTCCCAGGCGGTTGCTTCATCGGCTGCCTTCAGCTCTTCGATGATGCTTTCGCGCAGGGCATTGAATTCCTCGGCGGTCTCAGCCATGACGAGGTCGGCGATGTTGCGGTAGAGGATATCGTTGCACTTGGTGAGGATACGGCCGATGTCGGGGGTGACCGGCTCCATCGCGCAGGCCATCAGCTCGGTGCCGTAGGTGTTGGACCAGTCGACGGTGACGCCGTCGAGGACGTACTGGTAGCCGGCCTCCGCAGGAACGGTGACGCCGTAGAATGCGGCGACGTCCTTCTGCAGATAGGTCATGCCCAGCGCGCGCATCTCAGGAGTATCAAACAGGTCGAGGAGGTAGCCGTCGGAGTGGAACTCGGAGGTCTGGATCATGCAGAACGGGCCGGCGCCGCCGAGACCGACGTACTGGTTGGCATCGCCACCGCCGCTGTAGAGCGCGATCGCTTCGTCGGTCAGCGTCGGAACGCCGTCGACGTAATTCCAATAGGTGCCCTCAAAGCCGCAGTAGACAGCACGCTGGACTTCTTCGCTGTACACGACGTTGATCAGACGCATCGCAGCTTCCTGAGCCTCAGGAGTGGCACCGCTGAAGATGTAATAAGTGAAGGACGGGAACCAGCCGGACGGCGCGGGGTTGTCGGCGAAGACAAGCTGGTTCGGGGAGGGGATGTTGACAAAACCGGCGAGCGTTTCCGGATCGGCAGCGCTGGCGGCGGTATAGAGCCTGCTGTTCTTCCAGTTGACGGACGCAACATACTGACCTGCTTCACACTTGGTGTTGGCTTCGTCGGAGGTCATCGTGAAGGAATCCGGGTCGAGCAGGTTCTTGTTCCACAGTTTGTTGTAGAACTCCATGGAGATCCAGAACGCGGACTCCTCGGGGTTGATGTAACCGTTGAGCAGCTCACCGGTGACGGCGGACTGCATGTAGAGGTAATTCTGGAAGGTCCAGGGGTTGGCCTTGAGGGTGGTAAAGACGGCATGGTAGTACCAGTTGTTCAGGGAATCGCTGAAGCCGGTGCCGAAGACCTCTTGCCGTCGTCGGTGGTCGGATGCGCGGCGACCATCGCTTCGATGGCGGCTATGAAGTCGTCGTCGTTGTTGACGGCGGGAGCGCCGATTTCCTTATAATAGTCCCAGCGCAGATAGTAGCCGCGGGCCAGCTCAACGCCGCCGCCCTGCAGCTCCTTGCCGACGTGCTCCGGCAGGAAGTAGAGGTGTTCGCCTCCGCCGTTGAGCAGCGTGACCAGGTCGATGTACTGCGCATAGTAATCCTGGCGCAGAGCCGGCATCTTCTCGTCGATGAAAGGCAGGATGTCGAGCGCGTAGCCGGCGTCGTTGATCTCGCGGACCTTGGACGAGTCGGCGGCGAACATGAGATCCTGCAGCTCGCCGGAGGCAAGCTCAAGAGCGTACTTGTCGCCGTCGAGGAGGAGCGAGTCGATCTCGACGTTGGCCATCTCGAGGATGGTCTTGTAAATTTCGGTCTCCCACCAGCCGCACGGAGTATACTGATAGTTGATACCGTCGCCGAAGGTGAGGAGTGTGGGAGGCTCGGCGGTGCCGGTGGACGGAGCGGTGGTCGCGGCGGCAGTCGTCGTCGCGGCAGCGGTCGTCGCGGCGGCAGTCGTCGTCGCGGCAGCGGTCGTCGCGGCGGCGGTCGTCGCGGCAGCGGTCGTCGCGGCAGCGGTCGTCGCGGCGGCGGTGGTGGTCTTGGAGCCGCCGGCGGTGCAGCCCGCAATCAGCGAGAGCACAAGCGCGGCGCACAGGACTATGGCCAGGATACGCGTCTTTTTCATGCAGTAGGTTCCTCCGTTCATATTTTCAAGGTATGAGAATTTTCTCAACCTCTTTTTTATTATAAACGTATATATTTAATAAACAATAAAGTACAGTTTACAAGGGACTACACAGGGTAACGGTCTGACGGGAGGATTACCGCCCGTCAGATTTTCCATGTAATGTTCAAGCTGTCGCTTGTGGCGGCAACGGTGGTAATCATCAAATCCAC
>JAAZKA010000031.1 GCA_012800055.1 Clostridiales bacterium | reverse complement strand
TCCGCATTTCCTATGACCTTGTAGGCTTTATCCCACTGAATGAACTGATGAAAGAGGAAACGGCATGACCAAAGCCATGCCGTTCCTACAAAAATACGATATTACTTTCTTACGACCCCCGACCATTCCTGCGGAATCTCCTGTACGGGAGTTTGGACGCGGATTGCGCGTCAGATCGGAGGCTTCCCATGCTCTACCTCGGCGTGGACGGCGGCGGAACCAAAACCCGCCTGCTCGTCCTCTCTCAGACCGGCACGGTCATCGCTGCTGCCTCCGCCGGCCCGCTCAACCAGTATACCGTCGGCTTGTCCGCAGCAGTCGCCAACCTTGCCTGTGCAATCTCCTCTCTCCCCGCACCCATCGCCGCCGCCGCCATCGGCAACCCCGCCCTCGATGACTCCCCCGATGACCCCGCGCGCGACGCCTTCCTCGCCGCTCTCCGTGAAACTCATGTCCTCCCCGAAACCACCCCCATCTATATGAAAAGCGATGTCTTCATGGCCCTCTATGCCTTGACCGCCGGCGCGCCCGGCATCCTGGTTATCGCCGGCACCGGCTCGATGTCTGCCGCGTTCGACCGTACCGGTGCCCTCCACGTCGCCGGCGGCTGGGGACATCCGACCGCCGACCCCGGCAGCGCCTTCGACATCGCCTCCCGCGCGCTCTCATATGTCTTCGACGCCTCCGACGGAATAGAGGCCTCCCCCGCCCTCACCGACGCCGCGCTCTCCCACTTCAACGTAAATTCTCCGCGAGCCCTGATCGCCATCCTCAATGACCCCGCCTGCACCAAGGACGCCGTCGCGGCATTTGCGAAGGATGTCGACGCGCTCGCCGCCGACGGAGACCTCCATGCATGTCATGTCCTCGACGCGGCTGCGGACAGTCTGATCCGGTATGCAGCGGCGCTGCGGAGGAAGGTCGGAGAGGACTGCCCGGTGGGTCTGTACGGCGGCGTCTTCCAGCATTCCACACGCGTCCGGGAACGTTTCACACAAAGATTCGCGGAACTGTATCCGAACAGCCCCGCCGCGCCGCTGACAACTCCGCCGGAGATGGGCGCGGCACGCTATGCCATGAACAAAAGTCAGGAGGAATACTAATGCGTCTTGCCGTTCTGGGCGGAAAGCCCATCCGTAAGAAGCCCTACCCGCGCTGGCCGATCCACGACCATACGGAGGAAGCCGCGCTCGACCGTGTCTATCGGACGCCCACGCTTGACGAAAGCAGCCGCTTCGCCGAATGGTACGCAAACTACTGCGGGGTGCCGTACGTCCTGCCCACCGCGAGCGGGACGGTCAGCATCGAGTTGATTCTCCGCGCGCTGGGCATCGGGCGCGGGGATGAGGTGATTCTGCCGCCGTACACATTCATCGCGTCGTACGCGGCGATCCGGTTCATCGGCGCGGTGCCGGTTTTCGCGGACATCTTGCCGGACAGCTACAATATAGACCCCGCCGACGTCGAGCGGAAGATCACGCCGCATACCCGTGCGATCCTGGCAGTGAGCGTCGGAGGACGTCCGGCGGACTGCGACGCGCTGGGCGCAATCGCGGAGAAACACAATATTGCACTGATTCATGACGCGGCGCAGGCGGTCGGCGCGACGTGGCGCGGTGTGAGCATCGCGGCGTACGGAACCGCGGCGGCGTTCTCATGTCAGAACTCGAAGAACCTGACCTGCGGCGAAGGCGGCATCATCACGACGACGGATGCCGTGCTGCACGAAACGCTGCGGGTAATAGTGTCCGGCGGCGACGACACGCACATCGGCGTACGGGCAGGTATAAACGGCTACTGCGCAGGTATCTTGAATGCGCAGAGCGCACGCTTCCCCGAGCAGCTTCGTTACCGTCAGGAGAGCGCGGCGTACCTGGACGCGCATCTCGCGCCGCTGGGGTATGTCTCGCCGATGCCGGGAGACCCGCGCGTAACATCAAACGCATACCACCTGTACTTCATCCGCATCCATGAGGACAAACTCCGCGGCGTGACGCGCGACCGGTTTGTGGAAGCGGTGGTGGCGGAAGGAATACCGCTGACGACGGGCTACCGTCCGCTGTACGCGACACCCGGGGTGAACGAACCGCACAACACGCCGGTGACGGATTACGTCGCGGGACACGAGGGCGCGTGGCTGGCACCCCCGACACTTCTCGGAACGCCGGACGATCTCGCGGACGTCGTACGGGCGATTGAGAAGGTCTATGATAATCTGGACGCACTGAGGGAGGTGTGAGCGTGAACAAGGCATTGAAGGAGACACTGAACCACGCATGGGGAACGATCGGGCCGCGTTCGGTGGACGGCGGCACGTTGATTGCACAGCGGCTCGGAGTATCGCACGCGCTGCTGACGTACTCCGTCCAGGCGGCACTGGAAGCGGTGCTGCGAGGCCTGGACGTGGAGGGGTTTGAGGTAATCCTGCCGGCATACTGCGACCGCATTCTTGCGGACACGGTGTTGATGGCAGGTGCTACGCCGGTCTTCGCGGACATTGACTACCGCACCGGCTGCCTGTCGCCGATGAGCGCGGAACGGTATATCACCGCCCGGACGCGCGCGGTCCTCTGTGAAGCGCTCGGTCAGCCGGATCTGACGGCACTTGCGTACGCAGCGGGACGGGAGCGGCTGGTACTATATGCACGGGATGCACTGCCGAAAACAGAGGAATGCGCGGCAGCGGTCTACGGCATCGGCTGCGGCGCGAACCACATCGGTATCGCCGCTGTGGATGACACGGCAATGTTTGACCGCATCTATGCGGCGCACAACTGCGGGCGTCCGTACACGTCGGGCGCGTCGGAGAGCGTGGTAAACACACGCATCGGGGGCAACCTGCGGGTTTCGGAGTTCCCGTGCGCGGTGTTATCGGAGACACTGGCGGCACTCGACCGGGACGCGGCAGCATGCGAAAAGCTGCTGTCAAATGAATGGCCATGCCCGAGGATGCGCGCGGTACACCTGCCGACGGCGGGAACGCTGCTGCTGCGCTGCGACGGAATCCGCTGCGAAACGTGCAGGGAGGCGCTTGTGAAGCGCGGGTACGCGGTCGAGCGGCCGTACACGGCATTACACCGGCTGCCGGTCTTCGGCGGGCATTCGGATGAGGAATTTGAAAACACCGTCCGTGCGGAGACGGGTTATTTCCGCATCCGTATATAAGGAGTGGTACTCATGGACACGCTGTGCTGTGGATTCGCCGCACGGGACATCACGCCGGATCCGGGGCAGGTCTATCAGGATGGCTACGGTTTCCGTCTTCATGCGGCAGAGGGCATCGCTGACCGGCTGTATGTGAAGGTCTGCGCGTTTGTACAGGGGGATTTCCGGTATCTCATTGCGCAGTTTGATGTCTGCGGATTCGGCGGAACGCTGGCGGGCACGCTGCGGGAACACATCGCAGCACTGACGGGGGTCCCATACGCACACACCGCAGTCTGCGCGACGCATACGCACGCGGGGCCGGCATGCGGGGTGCTGTCGGATATGCCCATCAACGGCCTGTACTGGGCGCGCGTCGGAGAGACGGCGGGGCTGGCGGCGAAAGACGCATTGGCTTCGGCGGTTCCGGGACGTTTCCGCGCAGGCTTCGGCGGAGAGCTGACGCACTCGCATAACCGGCGCGGACGGCCGGCACACGATCCCCGGATCCGCGCGGCGGGCTTCTACGACGCATCCGACACACTGCGCGGCATCCTCGCAAACGCCGCATGCCACGCGGTCATCCGGACGGACTACCGGATCTCCGCGGACTTTCCGGGTGTGCTGACACGGGCGTTCAACGTCCCGGCGCTGTACCTGCAGGGTGCGTGCGGCGACATCAACCCGTACACGCCGGAGCTGCCCGACGACGCACCGTTTGACAAGCGGATTGAACTGGTCGGCGGGGAGCTTGTACGCGGCGTCAAAGAGGCTCTGGCGTGCGGGAACCCATGCGCGGACGGCAGCGCACACGCGGACTTCCGGGAGGTCACGGTGCCGATGCGCGCGTACCCGGACATGTGTATACTGACGGAGAAGCTCGCGGAACTTGAACGCGGGTATTATGCGATGCCGGGTACGCCGGACGGGGATGTATGCAAACGCATAGCGCTCAGAGAGCTTCTGTGGCACCGGCATGCACTGACACAGGTATGTGCGGGACGTGCGGAGAATGCACTGACGGTTCCTCTGAGCGTACTGACGGTCGGGGGCATAGCGTTCGCGTTTCTGCCGTTCGAGGTGTTGACGAAGACGGGTGCGGCGGTAAACGCGCTGCTCCACCACGTACCAGACGCGTGTCGGTACGTGGTGGAGTGCGCGAACGGGACGTACGGCTACCTGGCGACGGCGGAGACGCTCGCGGAAGGTGATTACGAGTCGGCGTCGGCACCGCACTGGTACGGGCTTCCGGAGTGCTCTGAAAAGAGTGAAGATGCGGTTCTGGACGGATTTCAGGCACTTCTGTCACAAATTTTTGAGACATAATTTATATGCGGCGGCAGTAATTACACTTTTAAGAGAAAGAAAAGGCATCTCCGGTGCAGAAGAGCCGCGGATTCCGCTCAAGGAATGGATGCGGTACGCCGACAGAGAGGGAAGGATGCAGAGAAGCCGTGTGAAAATCTGCATGCGGGTAACCCGATAACCCGCGAAACCGCGCGTTTGAGGGAGCAATAGGGAGCTTGCGAAAAATAAATGAAATTATTCGAAAATACCCCTTGACAAAAGGGGAGAGATGTGATATAAGTAATATGCTCGATTGTGGCGTGTGAGGTTATCACCGCTGCAGTCAAATCAACAGCCGTCGGGTCTTAGTCTCCCGGCAGTTTTTTATGGGGGTTCACTCATGTCAACGTATATGGCAAACGAAAAAGCCATAGAGCGCAAGTGGTACGTCCTCGACGCGGCAGGCAAGCCGCTGGGGCACACCGCCGCTACCGCCGCTATGCTCCTGCGCGGGAAACATAAGCCCGAGTTCACACCGCACGTCGATACCGGCGACTTCGTCATCGTCATCAACTCCGATCAGGCCGTCCTGACCGGCAAAAAGAGCGATCAGAAGTTCTACCGTACCCATTCCGGCTACGTCGGCGGATTGAAGGAAGTCAAATACCGCATCCTCATGGAGGAGAAGTCCGACTTCGCGATGACCATCGCCGTGCGCGGAATGCTCCCGTCCAACCACATCGGCCGTACCGCACTCAGCCGCCTCAAGGTCTTCAAGGGCTCCGAGCATATCCACGAGGCGCAGAAGCCCGAAGTCTGGGCCGAGCAGAAAGCGTAAGGGGGAGCAGTAAACGATGTATCAGAGTAAGAAGCCGTACTTCTACGGCACCGGCAGAAGAAAGTCCAGTGTCGCCCGCGTCCGTCTCTATCCCGCCGGCACCGGCAAGATCACCATCAACAGCCGCGATATCGATACCTACTTCGGTCTCGAAACCCTGAAGATGGTCGTCCGCCAGCCGTTCAATACCACCGATACCCTCGGTAAATTCGATATTGAATGCACCGTCGTCGGCGGCGGTGTTACCGGTCAGGCCGGCGCTATCCGCCACGGTCTTTCCCGTGCACTCCTTTCAGCCAACGCCGAGTTCCGCCCGCTTCTTAAGAAAGCCGGATTCCTCACCCGTGACCCGCGTATGAAGGAGCGCAAGAAGTACGGTCTCAAGGCAGCCCGTCGCGCGCCTCAGTTCTCCAAGAGATAACCGGAGTTCTGCCGCCGCTATGCACAAGCGTTTTATGACGCTTTGCTGCGGGGTCATCGCTCATTATGCAACCGGAATCGTCCTGCGGGATATCTCATTTTCGAAGGATGCAGCGCAAAGCATACATGCGGTGTCATTCAAAGTTCCGAAAAACATAAAAAACAGGAGTTGTTTTCCGCAAGGAGAACGTTTCCTGTTTTTTTATTGCCGGTTTTGGTTCGGATATCTCGCGTTGTCCATACAGTCCTCCGCTGCGCGGGGAAGGGCGGAAGCGGAACGCGCTTCTATTTCGTGAAAAAGGGAGTTTTTGAGATTCATCTCTTGTACGGGGGACAGGAACGGAGCGCACCTCAAGCTTTCTTTAACTCATACGCCGTCCAGTCGTTCTCCCTGCGTGTCTCGGTCACTCTGAAGCCCGCACTCTCCAATGCTGCCTTTACTTCCTCCGCACGCGTTCCGATAATCCCCGACACGATCAGCGTCCCATCCTCACTCAGCCACCGGTAAAACCACCCGCGCAGCCCGATGAGCACATCCGCCACGATATTCGCGAGGATCACCCCATAGCCATCCCCCAGACTCTCCGCGAACGCGTCGTCTCCCAGCGCGTTGCCCTGTACCGCGCGGAATGCGGTAAACCCGTTCCGCTCGAGATTCTCCCCGGCGGTGACCACGGCAGCCTCGTCGATATCCACCGCCGTCACATCTCCCGCGCCGCACAGCATCGCCGCGATCGCGAGGATTCCCGATCCGCATCCCATATCGAGCACCTTGTCGCCCGGCCGCACGGCGCTCTCCAAAAGCGCAATGCACAGCTTGGTGGTCTCATGCGTCCCGGAGCCGAACGCGTTCCCCGGGTCGATCTCCAGTATCTTCCGCTCGGTCGACGGGCATGTCTCCCACGACGGCTTAATGAGAAACCGTTCGCCGACCTCCAGAGGCTTGAAGTATTGCTTCCAGGAGTTGGCCCAATCCTCGTCGCATACCTGAGAGACTTCGACATCCATCCGGCCATAGAAACCGGCTGCGCCCATCTCCCGCGCGATGGACCGGACACCCGCGAGCTGCTCCATCCCCTGCGCGTTCTTCGGCAGGAACACACGCACGTTGGTCTCGGAGGTACGGCGGGACATGAGGGATTCGTCGACATAGTCCCAGTGAGGCGTGACGTCGCGCAGGAAGGCTTCGAAGTCGGCGGCATCCTCGATGCAGCAGCCGGTGATGCCGATATTGGACAGCGCCAGGGTCAGCGGTTCGATGCCCGCGGTGTTCGTGTAGAGCTTGACTTCCATGTATTCCATGAGTAATATACCTCTAATACAGAGTTTGATGTCAAATGTAACAAAAGTTGCCCGCGCAAATTGTTGAAAAAGACGATCAGATTCCCCTTGCTTTTCCGCGCCGGATGCTCTATCATGGACTTATGGGGGTATGTCCCCCGGGATGTCTGTTATTAAGTGGGGTACTTATGAAGATAGACTGGGCTAAAATCAAATATAACATCAGGCTGCGGCTGATGCCGGAGGATGAGCTGGCGAAAAATCGCGCGATGATCATCGCCGAAAACTGTGCCAACAGCATACAGGCGAATCTCGTCGGCGGCAACTTCTTCACCGGTCTGTTCCTTCTGCTCAATGCCACGACTGTCCAGATCGGTCTGATCAATATCCTGACCTATGTCAGCAACCTGCTGCAGCTTTTCAGTCCGCTGTTTCTGGAACGGTTCGCTAAGCGCAAGAAGATGCTCATCTGGTCGCGCATCATCATCCATATATTGAACATCATCGTGATCGGGGTAGCGGCGAACCTGCCGGTGCCTGACCGTACACGGGTGTACATCATACTGGGTGTGGTTGCGCTGCTCAACGCGGTATCGGCATTTACCGGTCCGGGGTTCTCGATCTGGCACATGCAGAGCGTACCGGAAAGGGAGCGGGCCAACTACTTCTCGATCAACACGCGGCTTGTGAACCTGGCTGCGTACATCTTCATCCTCGGCGGCGGCGTGTTTGTTGACGCATTCAAGGCGCGGGGGCTGGATATGCTCGGCTTTATGCTGCTGCGCGGACTGGCGATCGGGTTCGCGGCGCTGGATATCTGGCTGCTGGCACGGGTGAAAGAATATGAGTACCCGAAGGGCACCCCGCCGAACATCGCCATGCTGTTCACCGAACCGTTCAAGTGCAAGCGCTACCTCGTTTCCGTTCTGATCATCTTCCTGTGGAACTTCTTCGCCACCACCACGGGTTCCTATTACACCGTCTACATGCTCGAGACGCTGAAGGTGAACTACTCGTTCCTGAGCGTCTGCTCTGCGATGTACGTACCGATTACGATGTTTCTCGCGCCGGTATGGGCAAGGTACATCAACAGAACCTCGTGGCTCGCGGTGTTCTGGAAGGTGCTGATCATGTACGGCTTGTTCTTCTGCGGGCATTCGTTTGTCAACGTGAGCTGCATCTGGCTCTACCCGGTGGTTGTGTTTCTGTGTTTCCTGTTTTCTCCAGCGGTGAACCTCGTCATGTCGAATATGGCATTCTACAACATCCCGCGCGAGAACCAGACCATCTACCTCAGCTTCTGCTCGACGCTCTCGATGGTCGGCGCGATCTTGGGAAACCTGTTCGCCACACAGTTCATGCTGCGCACCGCCGACGTCGACTTCCGTGTCTTTGGGATGCACATGCTCAACAACCAGTTTATGCCAACGATTACAGGACTGCTCATCATGCTGCTGGGCGGGATTGTCTACTTTATCCACCGACGGGAGGTCGCGATGGAAAAGAAAGCGCCGCCCGTCCCGGAGCCGTTCTGACCCGTATATCCCGTCATAATGAACGCGTCCCCTTCTCGTTATACGGAGGGGACGCGTTTTCTGCCGTTACACCGCACGGGTAGTCCGGTCAGACGTGGCAGCCCGCAATCCCACGCGTACCTATGCAGTCACGTACGGTCTTTTCAAAGCCGCAAAGATCCGGCAGATTCATCACTGTATCCTCAGAAGCGGTTCATCACAAGCCCCGTGATGATCTTGGGGTAGAAGTAGGTCGACTTCTGCGGCATCTTGTCGCCCGCCTGCGCGACGTCCTTGATCTGCCGCACACGCGTCGGACGGATGAGGAACGCCGCCTGGCACGCACCGTCTTTGACATTCGCGATGGCCTCGGACGCGCTTCTCGTGTAGCGCAGGTTCTTCTGCGTACGCAGCGCCTCGGCGTCGATTCCGAAGACCGGGTCGAGAATCAGCGTGTGCAGCGCCGCAACGTCGAGCGCGCAGTACGCCGCCGACTTCTCCGGCAGCTCGCGCGCAACCGCATCGTCATCTTTCAGCGTCAGCTTCCACGCGCCATCCGGCGTCACGAACACCGTCGTGACCTTCTTTGCCGCGTCGAGCACCTTCTGTGCGTCGGCAGCATCGATCTTCTCCATATCCCACAGCGCCGAAATCTTCTCCAGTGACGCCGGGACGTTCATCTCCAGCCCGAACAGCTCGCGGTGCGTCGGCAGCACGACCAATCCCTCCGAGTCGATGTCCACCAGCGTCATCATGATGTACTCCGCCGCGCCCGCGTCGTCCGTCCCGTTCTCCTGACGCACCGTATCCCGGTAGCGCAGACCGGTCTCGTAGCGGTGGTGACCGTCGGCTATGTAGAGCTTCTTATTTTTGAAGCCCGCCGTCAGCCGCTCGACCGACAGCGCGTCTTCAACCATCCACAGCCGCTGCGTCACGCCGTCCTCATACACAAACTCGGTGTCAGGCTTCTTCCCGCATACCGCGCTGTCCATCACCGGCGTCACCATGTGGTCGTCGTCGACGTACAGCGAGTAGATGTGCGAGAAGTTGCAGCCGGTCGCGCGCATCAGCCGGAAGCGATCCTCCTTCGCCTTCGAAAGCGTCTCCTCATGCGGCAGGACGATGCCCTTCGAGAACTCCTCGAGCTTCACCCGCGCGATCAATCCGCGCAGTGTGCGGCGTTCGGACGTGCCCGGGACGTCGAACTCCTCCTCGTAGACGTAATACGCAGCCCTGGGGTACTCGGTCAGCGTCCCGTCGGCGAGCCAGAGGTCGAGCGTTTTGCGGGCATTGTCATAGCGGGTATCGCCGTCGCCTCGCGGCAGTTCCAGGCGGATGGCGTTGGCGGGAAGATCGTCGTGCAGATGGTCGGCAAGCGCCGGGGAGATGATGTCGTAGGGGGGGCAGCAGTACGCGGCGCCGCGCTCACGGAACAGCAGCGCTTGGAACGGGGCGATGACAGCCATAGCAGTTGTCTCCTTATTGTCAGTTATCGGTTGTGGTTTGGGCAAGTTGTGTATGCAGCGCCTCGCGGACGCGTGCCTTTTCGTCGGCGGGCTTCGCAGCCGGGTTATAGGTCACCGGTGTGAGCTGCACGATGCGGCGCGTGTGCTCGTCGACGTGCAGCGGGATGAACGTCAGGCCTTTCCCCGTCGCCCTGCCGTAGGAACGGCCTAAGAGCAGGAAGCCCTCGTACATCGCGCCCATCGCGTCATCCTCACTTGTATAGTCGACGTCGGGGAAAACCAGCAGACTGTCCCCGGCTTTCAACGCGTCAAGGCTTTCACGGAATGTCTCATGGATGCGGACGGTACCGCGGTGTACGGCGATTGCGCCGGTCGAACGGATGAGCGCGCTCACCAGCCCCGACACCACCCACGCAAGTGTCCGTGCAACGGGCATGGGCATATGATAGCGCTTGGAGAAGGTGTAGTCGACGTATTGGCGGTAACAGGTTTCGCGGTCGAAGAAGACGTAGTAGACCCAGGTGCGCACGGGAAAGGGCAGGAAGGTGAGTGTCATCAGCGGCCCCTGCATGTTCTTATGGCGGCAGATGTACACGCGCGCCCCGGACTGCGGCGGTACCTCCGCTTGCCAACCGGGGTGCAGCAGACGGTTCAGAAACCGGACAGTCTTAAAAAAACCTCCCTGCCTCATACCGCGTTCTTTTCCTTCTTATGAAATACCCACCGCATCTGCACCTGATAGCTCGCAACGGCAAGCACAATGTCGACACACGCCTTGAGCACGACCGCCGGGATGCGGATGACCGCCTGCAGCCCGAGAAGTCCGAGATAGGACGCGAGCATCTGGCATAACCACAGAATGTAGTAGCGCATCATGCTGTCGGCGCTTTTGCGCAGCGATTTGAAAACATAGCGGCGGTTGAGCGTAAAGTTCACGAGTGACGACAGTACGCGCGCGAGGACGGTCGCCGCGAGGAAGCAGGTCGCCTCGGGAAGCTTCGCAAACAGAAAGCGGTAAGAGACCCAGAATATCCCGATGTCGAGCACGGCGGAGATCGCGGCGGCGGCGGTGTACTTTCCCAGCCCGGACATCAGGATGATGAACACACGCCACGCGTCGCGCACGGTACGCAGATGGGAACCGGCGTTGTTGTCGTAGTAGATGGTCTGAATCTCCGTCTCGCGGAAGGGTACATGGTCGTGCACCGCACGGATGAGGACGTTCATCTCATACTCGAAGCGGTCGCCGGGGATATTGAGACACCACGGAAGAAGTGCCCGGGGAAATCCGCGCAGTCCTGTCTGCGTATCCTCCAGCCGCGCGCCGTAGAGCAGGTGGAACGCGAAGCTTGTAAGCCGGTTGCCGAGCTTCGAGCGCTTGGGGACATGCTCCTGCCGCAGGTTGCGGGTGCCGAGCTGGATATTTTCCGTGTCAGACGCGGTTTGCGCGATCAGCCGGAGGACGTCGTCGATGTGGTGCTGCCCGTCGGCGTCCGCGGTAACGACGCCGGTGATTTCCGCGAAGGTCGAGTCATCGAGTATATGCCGGAACGCAGTCTTGAGCGCGCAACCCTTCCCCCGGTTGACATCATGCTTCAGCACAACACAGCCGGGAAGTGTACGGATGCCGTCGAAGACCCTTGTATATGCAGCGCCGCTGCCGTCGTTGACCACAACCACATAGGGGACACCGCGCGCAAGCAGCTCCCGTACGTAGTCGATCAGCTCCGCTCCCGGGTTGAGCGCGGGAATCACCACCGCGCAGGCCATTTGGCTCATCTTCGGCTCTCCTTATGAGACAGTTTCGTCATCGGGCTTCTCCACGCCCTGTTCGAGCAATACCGTTTGCAGCGCGTGTATATCCAGCGCCGCAAAGTCGTCCCGTGCGTTCCGGGTTATAAGCGCGGCGGCGGTCCCTGCAGCCTGACCCATCGCCATGCAAATGGGCATCACGCGGTAGCTGCCGTGTGCCATATGCGTACCGGAGATGTTGCGGCCTGCCAGCAGCAGATTCGAGATGCCCTGGGGTTCCAGGCTGCGGAAGGGTATCGTATAGCGTTTTGCGCACTCTTGCGAAGTCCTGTCCGCCCCCGCGCCGGTCAGATTGTGGATGTTGAACTGGTTGTCCGCGCGGGATACGCACCAGTCGTCAAAGACGCGTCCGGCGCTGAGGTCGTCCTCGTGGAGTGTATAGGCGCCGTGGAAGTGGCGGCTCTCGCGGATACCGGCATAGGCGCCTGTCTGCACGACGAACGCGTTCGCGCAGCCCCGGACATTCCCACGGATAAACCGCAGGATCGCGGGAATCTGTGCCCGGCAATTGAGCTCCGCACGCGTCAGCTCCTCCGAGCTGGTGCCGTCCGTATTCAGGCTGTTGGTCATGTTCAGGTTGATGAACCCGTCATGGAAGTCGGGAATCAGACGCAGCGCGCATGCTTCGGGAGCCAGCTCACCCCGCTCGCCCGCGCACGTCAGTTTCCGCTGCAGCTCCTCACGCTCATTCCCGACATGCTCCATATACGCCGGCGTGTCGATCCCGCCGATGCGCACATAAACCGTCACCGGCTGCATCACGCCGTCGCTCTCACGCCCGAGCGTGAACGGCACGCCGCAGCTGTACGCGACATCGCCGTTGCCGGTCGCGTCGATGTACGTCCGTGCGCGCAGCTCCCGGATGCCCGCGTTCTCAAGGATGCGTACGCTTTCGATCTTTCCGTCCGCGACCTTCGCATCGAGGAACCGCGCATGAAGCAGAAGCCTCAGACGAATCGCCTGGATGTGCTCGAGATAGTACGCCTTGAGTGCTTCGGTGTCGTAAACCTTGCGGTGACCGATGCGGCGGATGAGCTTTTTATAGATGTCGTTATAGAGCGCACAGGAGGCATCGCCGCAGAAGACGTTGATCATGCCTTCGGTGGACATGCCGCCGACAAACCCCGCGCGCTCAACCAGCAGCGTATCGGCACCGTTCTCCACCGCCGCAAATGCCGCCGCGAGACCCGCAGGCCCCGCGCCAAAGATGATGCAGTCGTACATATCCGCGTCTCCCCTGCCTTTATGAAGCCTTATGTGTATCATTGCCCGCCGTAGACCGTATCCATCAGCGAACGGTCGAGGATAACGCCGTCACGGACAAGCGTCTCCTGCAGCGGCGCGACCTCGACGGGTTTCCCCGTGAGTGCGCGGATGGCGGCGGCGGTTCCGGCAGCCTGACCGGTAACGGAGCAGGTGGGGATGACGCGCGTCAGATCCCAGCCGCTCTTTTCGGCGGCGCAGCAGCGTCCGGCAACGTAGAGATTGTCGTTGCGTTTGCCCGCGATTGCCGAATAAGGAAGGGAGTAGCGCAGATGCGGACGCTTCCAGTTGCCGATCATGCCGATGGCGTCGGGGAACCAGACGCGCTCGTGGGCATCCTCGGAGAACTCGAAATCCGCGGCGAGACGCCGGGTCATGCGCAAGCCGTGGTAGGACGGGATGAGGAACGGGTATACGTCGGGGTTTGTCTCGCGCAGCTTCTTGAGGTTGTCGAGAATGAATCGGCGTCCGTCGATGACGTTCTGCGAGATGTCTTCGAGCAATGTGCCGGAGTAGCGCCGGGACGTCGCGGGAATCTCGCCGTAAAGCGGGTCGCTCAGCCCGCGCAGACGGAGGTCGGTACCGTCGTAGGTATAGTGCCAGCCGGTGCGGACGTTGGTAGGATCGTCGACGGTACGCTCGCCGGCCATCCAGCAGATATCCGCGTCGCCGGTGCAGTCGACGAACGCATGTCCCAGGATATCGCGCGGACCGCGTTTGGTGGACAGTGTCACGCCGCACAATCCGCTGTCCTTTACGACACCGGTCACATGCGCATCGTAGTAGATCGTGACGCCCTCGTTTAACAGAAGCTCCTCGCATGCGAGAATCATCGCACCGGGGCTGTACTCGGTCTGGTAGCGCTTGCCCGCGCGTTCAGCCTTGGACGCAGGATTCCTCCACTCATCGGGAAGCCTCTTGACAGGTGCGTATTTATACGAGAGCTTCAGCAGCTCCTCCGCGATGCCGCCGGACATCAGCGTGCCGTCCCCGTCGTCGAGCGGGAGGTAGATGACGATCAAGCCCAGCGTTGCGAGTCCGCCGAGCGCATACTCCTTCTCGAGCAGGCAGGTTTTCGCACCGTTTCTCACCGCCGCAACCGCCGCAGCGATTCCTGCGATGCCGCCGCCGCATACCACTACGTCAAACGGTTTGTCCATTTCCATACGCTCCTTCTATCTGAAAACGATGAGATACAACTGCTGCGTGTGATGTCTTATACACGCGTTGTTCGTCAGTGGTATTTTATTATAACACCCTCCGGAAGAAAAGTCCAGTGTTTTTTACCAAACAGCGGGAATTTTCCCCAAGACCTTCGAAATCGTCCTTGCATTTCCGCGTGCGCTATGGTACAATACCGTCGACGAATCATTTCAGGAGGTCTCCGCTATGTACGATTTTTCCATCGGCGTCCGCTCCAACAACTTCCGCCTGCCTCTGCGTGAGAGCATCGCGAAGGCGGCCGAGATCGGCTGCCGCGGCATCCAGCTTCAGGCAACCGACGGTGAGACCGCGGCCGAGAATATGGACAAGGCTGCCCGCCGTGAGCTTCTGAAGTATACACAGGACTTAGGCCTTGAGTTCTCCGCTTTATGCGGCGACTTCGGCGGTCACGGCTTCATGGATCCCTCCGAGAATCCCATGCGGATCGAACGCTCCAAGCGCGTGATGGAGATGGCTCTCGACTTCGGCTGCCACATCGTCACCACGCACATCGGCGTCGTTCCGGAGGACACATCCATCCGCCGCTACAGTGTCTTGCACGACGCGTGCGAGAAACTCGGCAGCATCGGTCAGAACCTGGGCTGCACGTTCGCCATCGAAACCGGGCCGGAACCGTCGGCCCTTCTGCGGACGTTCCTCGACAGCCTGAGCACGCGCGGTATGGGCGTCAACTTCGACCCGGCAAACCTCGCGATGGTCATCGGTGAGGACATCCCCGGCGCCGTGAAGAACCTCGCGCCGTATATCGTCCACACCCACGCGAAAGACGGCCGTATGCTCATCAAGACCAAGCCTGAGATCATCTACGGCGCGTTCGACGAATCGCAGCTTGAGACCGGCATCGAGGGTGTCCAGTATTTCATCGAGACCCCGCTCGGCACCGGCGACGTCCCGTTCGACGCCTACTGCAAGGCGCTCGACGAGATCGGCTTTAAGGGCTACCTGTGCATCGAGCGCGAGGTCGGCAGCGATCCCGTCGGTGATATCACCCTCGCGGTCAACTTCCTCAGAAAGTACTGCAAGTGAGTATCAACGAATCCCTCTCCGGTAACCGGAGAGGGATTCGTTTTATTTATCGGGAGAGGGATTTGTTTTGTTTACCGAAATAAATCCAGGAACCTTGTCCAGAATGTCGCGGGGGCTTTCTCGACTGTCGGTGCCGGCGCGTCGGGTACGCGGATCGCATCGGTCTTGAACACGAACTGCACCGACGCGGTACCTTCGTTGCGGGATGAGACGAACGACGGCGGGATGTAATCGCTGTGGTCATACGCCTCGAGCTGCTCGTCGAGTTTTTCGCGCACGGTATCTTCCAGTCCGTCCGTCTCGTCGGCGAGTTCGCGGGTGCCGTCTGCCAGCGTTTCCGCTCCGTCGGAAAGGGATGCTGTACCGTCGTGCAGCTTCGCGGCGGCGGCGGCGAGGGATGCCGTGCTGTCTGCGTAGGTCTTCATCCCGTCGGCGTAATCGGCGAGCCCTTTGCAGAAAGTGCCGTAGCTGTCAGAGAGCGTCTTCAGCCCGTCGCCAAGCTCGGTCAGCTCCGACAGTCCCTCAAGACTGCCGAGACTTCCCGAGAGCGACGTCACCAGCGTATTCAGTCCCGCCTGCGTTTTAGCGACGCCGTCGGCAAGGGTGGGGAGATTCGTGCTGACCGCGTCGAACGCCGGCTTCACCTGTTTGTACGTCTCCGTGAGTGTTACAAGCGCCTTGTACTGCTCCGTATACGCCCCGACGAGTGCCAGCACCGCCGGATCCTTCGACTGCGCGAGCGCTGTCACATCGAGCATCTCCGTCGGCAGTGCCGTGACCGCCGCGTCGAGTGCCGCATACGCCGTCTTATAACTCTCCGAAAGCGTCCGCAGTCCGCCCACGACCGACGTCAGCGCACCGGACAGCTTCTTCAGCGCGTCCGGCAGCGTCGACAGCTGTGAAAGCTGCGAAAGTCCCTCGAGACTGTCCGACGCGTTCGCGAGAGCCGTCAGTCCTTCGCCGATCTGTGCGGCGGCGGAGCTCAGCGCGGCGGCATTCTCCGTGAGCGTCTGCGCACCGTTGCCGAAGGATGACGCGCCGTCCGCGAATTCCTTCGCACCGTCCGTCAGTTCCCGCGCACCTTCGGCAAGTTCGTCCGCACCGTCCGCGATTTTCGTCACCGCATCGGACAGCTTGCCGAAGTCCTCCGTCATGCCGCCCAGGTCGACGTCGTCGAGCGAGAACGACATCGGCAGCGCCGCGAACGTCACGCCGTCCATCTCGAAGTCCCGCACGTCCGCCGTCAGCGTATACACGCCCTTCGTATCCGGCAGCACCGTGAACGTCAGCACCCGGTTGCCGCCCGCATTCGCGACGGTCGCGGAGGTCTCGAGGTTTTCGCATAACGCCGCATCGAGCGTCACGGTGATCTGCATCATGTAGTCGGCGCAGTAGGCATCCGACGCCGGTGTCACCGTTATTGTCAAATTGAGCTTCCCGGATTTCCCGGCAAGCGCGTCCGGCGTGATGTCGGTGCCGTCGAGCGTATAGACCATACGGATATCCCACGGCAGCGTAGATTGCGTCAGGTAGCCTTGGTAGTAGAGCCGCCCTATGTCCGCGCGAACGCTGACGGCGTTATCCGTGCGCGTGAGAAGGTCGGTCGACGTGAGGTTGACCGCATGGCTGTAGTCACCGTAGTCGGTGAGGGTGCCCGCACGGGAGACGTTGAGCGCGGTGACGACGTAGACCTGCCGCACGGTGCCGTCCGCCGCAAGGTTCGCGTAGATAACCTCCTCACGCGATGCGATCTCCGCGTCACCGGTGGATACCTCAGACGCGGACGCGGCGAAGGATGGTACGAACAGCAGGCAGAACGCGAGGAGTATGGGGAGTATTTTTCTTAAAGGTTTCATTTCACGTCCTCCTTTTTGAGAAAGCCGAGGGTGGTATGGCGGATGACCGGATCGAGGAAGGTAAGCGCGGCGGGCAGGAACAGGCAGACCATCGCGGCGGACAACGCCGTCCCGCGTCCGAGCAGCCCCCCGAGCTGGCTGACGATATCGTTGGTGGAGACAAACTGCAGGATGAACCCGGCTCCCGCGAGGATGCTCGCGGAGGTGAGGATGGACGGCATTGCAGAAGAAGCCGCACGCGTCACAGCCTTGAGCGGCGGGAGTGTCTGGCGGTACTCGCGGTAAAGGTCGGTAAACAGGATGGCATAGTCGACCGTCGCGCCGAGCTGGACGGTGTTGATAATGAGGAAGCCGGTGTAGCACAGCACCGTCCCCTTGAAGTACGGCACGGCGAGGTTGATCCAGATCGACGTTTCGATCGTCAGCACCAGGATGACCGGCAGTGAGATGGAGCGGAAGGTCAGCAGCAGCACCAGCGCAATCGCGGCGATGGCGAGCCAGTTGACCAGCGTCGCATCTGAGGTGATGCTGTCGCGCATGTCGTACAGGCTGACGCTCTCGCCGAGGGTGAGTGCGCCGTCGTAATACATCGAAGCCGCGCCGCGCACACCCTCGACCACCGCGAACGCGTCATCGCCTTCCTTTTCGGTATCGGCGTAGACGATCAGGCGGGCGTAGTTGTCGGAGTACAACTGCGAGAGCGTATCGGCGTCGAGATACTCCGTGGGAATCTGTGCACCGACCGTCGACGCGTAGGACACGACGCCGGTGACATGCGGGATATCCGTGAGCGCTTCGGAAAGGAGCGCTTCGCGTGCCGGATCGCCCTTCGGTACCAGCACGACCGTCGCGATCGAGCGCCCGAAGGTCTCACGGACGGCGCGCTCATCGGCAGCTTCCCGCGTCGTGTACTCCAGCTCGCCCATGCCGTAGGTAAAGAGGTTTCTCGACTGTGCGAGATACGACGGTACGACGAAAATCAGTACCAGAATCAGCGCCGGGATGCGCAGCTTCGTAATTACCCGCGCCGGCTTGTCAAACGACGGCAGGAGGGATTTATGCACGGTACGATCCAGGAGCTTCGTGCAGGCGAGGGTCAGCGCCGGGAGGAAGACCATCACGGAGATCAGGCTGAGCACGACGCCCTTCGCGAGGTTCAACCCCAGGTCGGCACCGATGCGGAAGCGCATGCATACCAGCGCAAGGAAGCCGAAGATTGTTGTCAGCGCGCTTGCCGACACCGACGTGAAACTGCGTTTCATCGCGGTAAGCATCGCGCGCATCGGGTCGGACTCGGTCTCGCGGGCTTCGCGGTACGCCGTCAGCAGGAAGATTGCGTAGTCGAGCGATACCGCAAGCTGCAGCACCGGCGCAACCGACGATGTCATGAACGAGATATCGCCGAAGAAGAAATTCATCCCCATGCTGATGAGCACCGATACGCCGATCGACACAAGAAACAGCAGTGGCTCGAGCCAGGAGCGCGTGGTGAACAGCAGCAGCACGAGAATCAACGGGATGAGGAACAGCGCTGCCTTGAGTGCCTCCGACCCGGCCATTTTACGCGTGACGGCTGAGTGCACGGCGTCACCTTCGATCGCACCCGCGTCTGTGATGAGCGTGCGTATCTCGGCGATTGTCTCGATCTCGCGTCCGTTTTCGATGGTCACGGAGATGAGCGCCGTACCGTCCTTATAATAGGTTTCAACAATGTCCTGGTCGGCGACCTCGACCGGCGTCAGCGGGTCGAGCACGTCGTCGAGCCACAGCGTCTGCGTGACGCCGTCGATCGCTGCAAGCTTCTCCTTGATCGTGAGCGCTTCCCGCACCGTCACGCCCGGCACCATCACGCGGGCATTCGGAACGCTCTGCGTGAACTCTTCCTCCATCGTCCGAAGCGCGACGGTCGACGGGGCATCCTCCGGCAGGTAGTCGGCCATCGAGTCGTTGACCGTCACCCCCGTCCACAGTACTGCCGCGACGGCCGCGAGCGCCAGAAATGTCACGATTACGGCGGTACGGCGGCGTAATATCAACCGCGCAAGTTTTTCCATAACGCGTCTCCTTTCGTCAGCTTGACAAAAACAACTGTGTATATTATAATGACATTGTGTTCGAAATACAACACACAGTCCAGGAAAGAATGTTCCGAAACGTACATCCTGCTCTTGGGATGTACGGAAACGGCTGTAAAACTTTTATGAACGGGAAGGAATTGCGTTATGTCAATGAAAAGGCCTGACCGCCGGGTGCGGTATACGAGGCAGGTTTTGCGTACGGCGCTTCTGGATCTGATGCGTGAGCAGCCGATCGAGAAAATCACGGTACGGGCGGTGTGTGAACGCGCGGAAGTCGGCCGTGCGACGTTTTACGCCCACTACCGGGACGCTTACGACCTGCTCGAACAGATTGAGAACGAGCTGTTCGACCAGATAAAGGCGCTGCTGCGCGGCATCCCGACCGCGTCTGACCAAATGCGCGAGACGCTGACGCGTATCTTCGGCTGTATCGCAGAAAACGCCGATCTGTGCGCGGTGCTGTTCTCGGAGAACGGTGACCGGAAGTTTCTGGAGAACGTGATGAACGTGGCGTACGAGCAGTTCATCAGCGAGTGGACGGGTACGCCGGCGGATTACCTGTACGCGTTCGCGGTGAACGGGTCGATGGGCGTGATTCAGACATGGGTGAAGGGCGGCATGAAGGAACCGGCACGCACCATCGCCGAACTGGTGTGGACCATCCACCGCGACGGGTTCCGCGGAATCGTAAAGGAAATGCGCGGGTGAGAGAGTGCGATTTTTTATTGACAGAGGGATGCGTGTGTGATATGATTGGTCTGTAAATAAAAACGGACGCGGGGAATATCTCCACGTGCGGAAACAGACGCCACATGGAGGATAGAGGATGGAAAAATATCAGGATACACGGCTGCCGTACACCGCACGCGCAAACGATCTGGTCTCGCGGATGACGACGGCGGAGAAGATGTCGCAGCTTCAGCATGAAAGCCCGGCGATCGGGCGTCTGGGGATCCCGGCGTACAACTGGTGGAGCGAGGCGCTGCACGGCATGGCGCGCAACGGTACCGCGACGGTCTTCCCCGTCCCCCTCGCACTCGCCGCGACGTTCGATGAGGAATTCGTCCGGACTCTCGCCGACGCCGTATCCGACGAGGTGCGCGGACGGTGGAACGACCTGCGCACGTACCTGGAATCCGGCGAGACCGACGCCGCGGAGATGCTTTACATGGGTCTGAGCGAGTGTGCGCCGAACATCAACCTGTTCCGCGACCCGCGCTGGGGCCGCGGTCAGGAGACCTACGGCGAAGACCCCTACCTCACCTCCCGCATGGGCATCGCGTACATCCGCGGGCTGCAGGGAGACGACGCGCGCCACCATAAAGTCGATGCGTGCATCAAGCATTTCATCGTCCACTCCGGCCCCGAATCGCTGCGGCATGAGATGGACGTGAAGATCGACGAGAAGAGCTTCCGCGAGTACTACCTCCCCGCGTTCGCCGCGTGCATCCGAGAGTCCGACGTCGCGAGCGTGATGGGTGCGTACAACCGCGTCAACTCCGAGCCATGCTCCGGGAGTGCGAAGCTGATCAAAAAACTGCTGCGCACGGAGCTCGACTTTCGCGGCTACTTCGTCTCAGATGCCGGCGCGATCAACGACTTCCATGCGCATCATAAAACCACTGCCAACGCGGTGCAGTCTGCGGGTATGGCACTGTCGGCGGGCTGTGATCTCAACATCGGCGACACTTATAAGAACCTCCCCGAAGCGCTGCGGACAGGTTTGATCTCCGAGAGCGACGTCGACCGCGCGGTGAAGCTGCTGTACGAGGCGCGCGTACGTCTTGGGATGTTCGACCCGAAGGGTCAGGGAAAATTCGATAAGCTTAACGGTTCGCTTGTCTGCTGTGAGAAACACACCGAGCTTGCGCGTGAAGCTGCGCGGCGGTCGTTCGTACTGCTGAAGAACCGGGACAGCCTGCTCCCGCTGCGCATCGGGACAAAGCTCGCGGTAATCGGCCCGAACGCGGACTCCCGCGAGCTGCTGCTCGGGAACTACGAAGGCACGCCGAAAACCTATACGACGCTGCTGCGCGGCATCCTCGACGCAGCCGGTGAGGACAACGTCATCTACGCGCAGGGCTGCGGCTACGTGAAGCCGCACGGGAAGTACGAGTACGACCCGCTGCCCGAGGCAATTCTCGCAGCGAAAAAGTCGGACGTGGTGGTGCTGTGCCTGGGCAATACGGCGAAGCTCGAGGGCGAGGAAGGCGATGGCGGCGACCGTGAGAGCATCGAGCTGCCGGAGGTCCAGAAGGAGCTTTTACGCACGGTCGCGGCGGTCGGGAAGCCGATCGTGCTCGTCCTGGGCAACGGCGGGCCTGTGACGCTGACGCATGAGGAAGACCTCTGCACGGCGATTCTGGAGGTCTGGTATCCGGGGCAGGCGGGCGGCGAGATCCTCGGCGAGGTGCTGTTCGGCGATACGAATCCGTCGGGACGTATGCCGGTGAGCGTCGTGCGGGATATAAAAGACCTGCCGGCATTTGAGGACTATACGCTTGAGGGAAGGACCTATCGGTATGCCGAAGCGCCGATGGAATTCCCGTTCGGGTTCGGGCTGTCATATACGCGGTTTGAATACAGCAATCTAATCGTGTCGCCGGTGCTGGCGGTCGGGAAGGATATTGAGATGCGCGTGACGGTGGAGAACGCGGGCGACTACGACGGGGAGGCTGTCGTGGAGGTCTACGTGGGACATCGCAGCGAGAAGGTAATCGGGCCGATGTACGCGCTGGCGGGATTCCGGCGGGTAGCGCTGGGTGCCGGTGAGAGCGAGACGATCGACCTGAAGATTCCGGCACGGCAGCTTGCGACGATCGGGCAGGATGGCAGCGCGGTGATTGAGCCGGGAGCGTATCAGATTTATGTCGGCGGAGTAGGACCGGACGCGGTGAGTGCGGAGCGCGGCGGGGATGGTGTGCTGACCGCGGTGGTAACGCTGACTGGCAGCGCGCAGCCGATAGCGTACTAACCCCCGTAGGGTTCGCAGAATGCCGCCCGCGTGGGTTCGGACAGGAAGTCCGGCTCATGCGGGCGGTTTTATCCGCACGTTATCTTACAATTTTGTAACAAAGAGAAAAAACCCGCGGAAAGCCCTTTACAACCGACGAAATATGGTTTATACTAAGGTGGAATATAAAAGCCGTGGCTTTACGATAGACCCGGCCTTTTTCAAAATGTCCGACTGGAGGGAAGACGCGTGTTCGACAATACCATCAAATTCAAGCTCAACGCGGATCGGGAAAAGGAAATGCGCGAGATCCTGCTGATGGTCTACGGCGCGTTGGTTGAAAAAGGATACGACCCCGTGAATCAGATCGTCGGCTACCTGCTCAGCGAAGACCCCACCTATATCACCAACTATAAAAACGCCAGAGCGCTCATCCGTATGATTGACCGCGATGAACTTCTGCAGGAGCTGGTGCGCAACTACCTGCAGGAATAACGCATGGAGCAGAATATGGAAACCCGCCCGCTCGGGAAGACGGGCATCCGCGTCTCACGAATCTGCTACGGCAGCCTCTCGATGGCGCCGCTGCAGGGAAACTATCCCGTGGAACGCGCCGCTGAGGTGATGTCCTACGCGTTCTCGCGCGGCATCACCTTCGTCGACTGCGCACAGCTCTATCGGGTCTACCCGCAGGTGCGCGCCGCGCTCAAAAGAACCGATCGCGACATCATCATCGCATCCAAGTCCTACGCCTATACCAGGCAGATGGCATTCGACGCGGTCGAAGAGGCCCGGCGGGAACTTGACCGCGACGTCATTGATATCTTCATGCTCCATGAGCAGGAGAGCGTCTACACACTGCGGGGACACAAGGAGGCGCTCGAGGAGCTGTACCGTTTAAAGAGCTGCGGCATCATCCGCGCGGTCGGCATCTCCACGCATTACGTCGCCGCCGTCGACGCGGCCGTGTCATGGGGTCTGGACGTCGTGTTCCCGCTGCTGAACGTCGACGGCTGGGGCATCGTCGACGGCACCCGCGATCAGATGGAGCAGGCCGTGCGAAGGGCGGTCGACGCGGGTCTGGGTGTCTTTACGATGAAGGTGTTCGGCGGCGGCAACCTCCATAAGAAAGCCGCCGCGTGTTTGGACTACGCCCTCTCTCTGCCTGTGGCATCCGTCGCCATCGGGATGCAGGACGAGCAGGAGGTCGACGCGAACCTCCACTACTTCATGACCGGCTCCTTCACCCCGGAGCAGGAGGCCGCGCTCCACGCGAAAAAACGGCGTCTGTTCGTCGAGGAATGGTGCGTCGGCTGCGGGAAATGTGTCGAGCGTTGCGGTCAGCATGCGGCAAAAATCGTGGACGGCCATATGGTGCCAGACGCCGAAAAGTGCGTACTTTGCGGCTATTGCAGCACAGTCTGCGATCAATGCTGCATAAAAGTTCTGTAAAGACTGAAAATCGGGAAATAAAAAATTTTTTGATTTTCTGCGATTTTCCTCTTTACAAAAATGACAGAGTGTGTTATAATGATTACGAAACGGTAACAAAGCGGTTACAGCCTTTGAGGGCGGTGGATCGCAGAGGTGCCTTTCATACTAACGGAGGAAAGACAATGGCGGCAACCCCGAAAAAGAACCCGGAGTTTCTGGTCTACAAAGGCCGTCCGCTGCTGCGGCAGGGACAGGAGCTGTATTACGGCGATATGCGCGATCCGTACATCGTGATGCTGCGCGTGCTCGATTCGAGCATGCAGAACGACTTCAACATCGCCACGCGTGTGGGAGTGTCGCTGCTGAAGACCGCCGAGACCGAGAACCCGCTGGATCAGATCGTCAAACACGGAGAAAAGGGCGGACTGTACGACGCGCTGGAAATCGGCGCGATCTGGCTGGAGCGTGCCCTCGCTGCGGACGATACTGAGTGATTGTCTTCCTCCTTCGTAAAGGAGTATACCGATGCAAATCGAAAAGAGCCCGCTTGCCGCAAAGCTGCTGCGCACACTGCTGCTGATTGTCGTGCTGTGCGTCAGCCTGACCGTGATGTCCTTTGCCCTTGAAGGGAAAATCGATACAGATGTGCTCAATGTCCGCTCCGAGACGTCCGTCAAGTCCGAGAAGGTCGGACGTGTAACGCGCGGTACCGCCGTCGAAATCACCGGCCGCGTCGGCAACTGGTACAGTATCGACTATAAAGGCAAGCGCGCCTTCCTGTTCGTCGACTACGTGACATTTGATCAGAACTACTACGTTGATATCGGCTACGCCACCGTGAAGGCAAGCACCGGGGCGACCGTCAACATGCGCGCGGAACCGTCCACCGACGGAGAACGCATCACACGGCTGCTCGCGGGGACAAAGGTCCGTCTGCTCGGCTATACCGACGGCTGGTACTATATCCGTTTTTCCGAGTACGAGGGCTATATGTCCGCCGACTATATCAAGCTGCTGGGTCTGGTCTACGGCATCGCGGATGTCCCCGATCCCAACGCGCTTGACCCGCGCATCACCGAGGACCTCCCGAACTCCAGAAACTATGCGACGATCGAGGAGACGATTAACCCCGCTGACGTCGCGGCTGCTCTTAAGAAGACCACAACCTCCGAACGCGCGAAGATTGTCGAGTACGCGATGGGCTATATCGGCGTCAAGTATGTCTACGGCGGTACCTCCCCGACCGGCGGCTTCGATTGTTCCGGCTTCACGCAGTATGTCTTCAAACACTTCGGTTACTCCCTGAACCGTTCGTCCGCCGCGCAGATCAACAACGGCACGAAGATTACGAAGGAAGACCTGCTGCCCGGCGACCTGGTGTTCTTCTCCCGCGCCGGCTACTCCATCGGACATGTCGGCATTTACATCGGCGACGGCAACTTCGTCCACGCATCCTCCCCCGGCGACTACGTCAAGATCACCAGCCTCGACGAGTCCTATTATGCCAACCGCTACGTCGGTTCCCGGCGCATCGTCGATTGATTATACAAGCATAATGAACGACCGCCTTTCTATCCGAAAGGCGGTCGTTTTCTGTCGTTTTCAGCCATATTGGTGCTTATGCGTCACGCTCAATTGTTACCGAACTGCCGCGCGGGGTCTTGCGTACGACGATGCGCTGTCCGATGCGTTCCGACAGCGTTTCGACATGCGAGATCACGCCGACGAGCCGGTCACCCGCCGTCAGCGTCGAGAGCACCCTGAGACTGCGATCGAGCGCCTCCGCGTCAAGTGCGCCGAAGCCCTCATCGATGAACATCGTGTCAAGCCGGATTCCGCCCGCCGCCCGCTGTACCGCGTCCGACATCCCCAGTGCCAACGCCAGCGACGCCATGAAGCTCTCGCCGCCGGACAGCGATGTCGCATGCCGCAGCTTGCCCGTGTACCGGTCCAGCACGTCCAGCTCCAGCCCCACCGACTGCGACAGCCGCGCCGCGTCCTCACGCCGTCTTAGCGCGAACCGTCCGTCCGTCATCTTTCCGAAGCGGATGTTCGCCGCGTCCAGCACCTCCGAGAAAAACGCTGCCTGGATGTATTGCTCGAATGCCAGCCGCCGCACGCCCGTCAGCGTCCCGTTCGCCGCGTCCGACAGCTGCTTCATCCGCGAATAGTCGCCCGTCAACGCCTCCAGTTCCGGCAGTTCTTTGTCGAGCAGCGCCTTCACGCGGGTGTGTGTGCCGAGCCGCGTGAAGACCTCCCGCTGACGCTGCGCAAGTTCGCCGCGCTCCTGCCGGAGATTCTCGAGCGCCTCCTCCGTGCCCGCGAGCTCCACATAGACCGCATCGCCCGCCGCGTCGCACGCCTCCCGATACTGCGCACGCGTGCCGGTCAGCGCCGTCTCGTATGCCGCCAAATCTTCCCTGAGCGCGATGAGCTCCTCCCGTGTCCGCAGTGCCGTGTGATAGGTTTCCTCATCGAACCCTTCCGCTGCCAGCGCGTCCCGGTACACCTGCGCGCATGTCTCCGTACGCGCGGTTTCATCCGCCAACCGCGTCCGCAGTCCCGCAAGACCCTCCGATGCACGGTCGAGCGCCTGACGTGCGTTCAGCCACGCCGTCTGTGCATCTGCATACGCCGTCTTCTCCGCGTTCAGCAGCTCTTCGGTCTCCTGCTTTGCCGCGTCCGCGTCCGCACGTTCCCCATACGGCAGCGTGTTGTGACGGCTCTCCATCGCCGTCCGCGCCTGCGCTTCACGCACCGTCAGCGTCGCCACACGCGCGTCGGCTTCGTTGTACGCCCGCGTGCAATCCGCAAGTGCGCCGTCGCAGATCACCCGCGTCCGCGTCAGCTCCGCACGCCGCTCTGCACGTTTCGCACATTCGGCAACCGTCTCCTTTGCGGCTTTGCGTGCAGAAGTCATCTCCCGCAGCTTTACCGGCAGCGCATCGGATACCGTCTCAAGCGTCATCTCCCACGGCTTCGCATCCTCTGCAAGTCCCGCCTCAACCGCCTCATACGTCGCAAGCTTTGCCGCTACTTCCTGACTTGCGCGCTCGGCATCCTTCCGCAGACGTTCGGCATGCTCCCGCCGGACCTTTACATACGCCTCGTCGGGAGCGTCCATGTCCATCAGCGCCGGATGCGGATGCCGCGTCGAACCGCAGACCGGGCACGGCTTCCCACGCTCCAGCCGCCGCGCCAGCATTCCCGCCTGCGCATCGAGGAACGCTTCCTCCGTCTCGG
Source organism: Clostridiales bacterium (assembly GCA_012800055.1). Lineage (GTDB taxonomy): Bacteria > Bacillota > Clostridia > Oscillospirales > QAMX01 > JAAZKA01. The sequence continues at coordinate 20,514 of JAAZKA010000031.1, read as the reverse complement.
TCAGCCGCTGCGACGTGTATCGGTACAGTTCCGCCTGTACGCGGTAGACCTCCTGCGCTTGTGTCAGCGCATCTGCCGCACTCCGGTACGCCGTATAGGTGTCGGAGAGCGTCCGCAGCGCTGCAGCATCATGCTCCAGCCGTGCCTGCTCCGCCTGCGCACGCTCATACGCCGCATCCGCGTCCAAGAGACTGTCAAGCTGCTCCGTACACGCGTCCAGCGCCGCCTGCGCGTCATCCCGCTTCTTACCCAGCACACCGCGCGCGGAAATCTCATGCTGCAGATCAACCGCCAGTTTCTTCCACGCCAACGTCTCACGGTCGTACGCGTCGTACAGTTCATATGCTGCCGTCAGCATCGCAAGTCTGCCGCTCAGTTCTGCGCGTACGTCCTCCCGCATCTGCTGCACGTCAAAGTCCGCCTGCGCATTCTTGCACGCAGCCGTCAGCTCCTCCACACGCGCCGTCTGCTTCACGATCGCATCTTCCGTGCGCGCCGCCGCCGTAACTGCCGCGAGGTACGCATCCTCCGCGGGCTTCACACGGTACAGCGCCGCCTCACCCAAACCGAGCGTCCGCGTATCCGCATCCCGCTGCGCACGTTCCGACAGCAACGCGGTGAGCTGCGTATTCAACAGATCGCGGCGCTCAAGCCGCGCGTTGATCTCAGCGGCACTGTCATACGCGGATGTCTCCTTGAGCAGACGTTCCTCGCATTCCGTAAGCGTCTGCGTGAGCGTCTGCTCAAGTGCGGTATCCGTCGCGATTGCCTCGTCGAGCTTCCCGCATACCGTACGCAGATCGCCCGCCGCGGTACAGGTGAACGCCGTCTCGGAGACATATTGCAGCAGCCGCGCCGCCTGCGTCCGGTATTCATCGTTCAACTGAGACGTCCGCGCCTTCAGGTTCTCCGCGAACAGCTTCACGTTTTCCGTCCCGAACACACGCCGTAAAATCGCCGCGCGGTCGTCGGATTTACACAGCAGCAGCTTCTGAAACTCCCCCTGCGCAATCATCGCGATCTGGGCAAACTGCTCTCGGGTCAGCCCCAGAAGCTCCCGTGTCGCGTCGTTTACCGTCCGTATACCCGTAACCGCACGCCCGTCGGGGTAGGTCAGTACCGCGTCGCCCGGAACTTTGCGCGTCCCCTTGCCGTTTTTGAGCGGCTGTTCGTACTCCGGGCTGCGCCGCACCGTGTACGTATCCTTTCCCAGCGAGAAGGTCAGCTCGACATAGGTCGGCGTATCGGCGTCCGCGTAGTCCGAGCGCAGCCCTCCGACCTCACGCACCGACCCCGACGGCGTACCGTACAGCACAAATGCAATCGCGTCGAACAGCGTCGTCTTGCCCGCGCCGGTATCGCCGGTCACAAGGAACAGCCCGTTCAGCGCGTCAAAGTCGACCGTTGTCTCACCGGCGTACGGTCCGAACGCACACAGTGTCAGTCGGCGCGGCCTCATAGTGTCTCCTCCAGCAGCTCCCGGATCATTGCGGACTGCCGCTCATCGGGCGGCGTACCGGTCTGGGCTTCGTAAAACTCATGAAATAACTGTTCCACACTCTTTTGCGCGACGTCCGACGCGGCAGTCGGGGAGTCCGTCGGAGTGAGCGCCGCGTAGTCCAGCCGCAGCAGGTTCGGGAACGCCTCCCGCAGTCTTTGCAGCGCATCCGGCGGCGGCAGCGCGTCCGTCAGCGTCACCGCGACAAAATCCCCCGCCGACTCACGGCCGTCGTCCAGCAGCTTCTCAATCGGCCCGCGCAGCACCCGGATGTCGCGGCAGGGGGTGATGGGCAGCGTCTCAATCCGGCATGTCTCGCCCAGGTCGATGAGCACTGCGCTCTTTTCGTCGTAGGCTTCGGATACCGAATACTTCAGCGGCGACCCGGCGTAGCGAAAGTTCTCGCAACCGACCGTCTGCGCACGGTGCAGATGCCCCATCGCGACATAGTCGAAGCCCTCCAGAAGCTCCGCGTCGACGTTGTCGGTCGCGCCGACATAGACACTTTCCGAATCGGACAGCGCCGGAGCTGTGCCCGCGCGGGTGTAGAACTGATGCGTCAGCAGAATATTGCGCACGTCGGGGTCGTAGGGCATATGACGCAGCACCGTACGCACCGCGTCGCACGTTGTCGCGGTCGGCTCGTCCGGGAAAAACCGCCGCACCTGCGCGGGTTTGAGGAACGGCAGCAGATGGATGTGCACCGGCCCGTACGCGTCAGAGAGTTCCACGCGCATGACGGTACCCTCGTACACCGGCGCGAGGTAGACGCCCGCCGCCGTCAGAAGGCTCCCGTAGCACGCCACGCGCTCGGGCGAGTCGTGGTTTCCCGCCACCGCGCAGACCGTCACGTCCATCCGCGCAAGCTCCGTGACGAACGCGTCGAAGTCCGCGACTGACTCCGGGGACGGCGCGGACTTGTCGTAGAGGTCTCCCGCAAGCAGGATTGCGTCCGCTTTCGTGTCTTTTGCCATCTCCGTCAGCGTTTTCAGCATCCGCCGCTGATCCTCCGCAAGCGTATATTCTCCCAGCTTGCGCCCCAAATGCAAGTCCGATGTGTGCAGCAGTCTCATGCGTATCTCCTATGTGTTTTGCTTCTCGTACGGCGCGCGCCGGTTCGGACAGCGTTCCTTCGGACACAGCCGGCAGTTGACATAACCTGTTTCGTTGAGAAAGAAAATGCCCGACCCGCTCTTTGCCGGCAGCATCAGGCACGCATCCGTCAGCCGTACGCCGATACCCTCCGGCAGCCGGATACCTGAGGAGTACGGCACGCCGCCCAGCAGTGTGAACAGCGGCTTCTGCTCGGTGATCGGCCACTGCGGGAGTGACCCGGGGTTCATGCTCGCGTACTTTGCGCCGCCGAAGACCTCGCGCATCGCGTCGTTCAGCGCGGCATGTGCCTGACGCAGATACTGCGCCATCAATGTATCAGCCCAATACTGCGCAAGCGGATCGGTCAGACAGTCCGCCCATTCGTCGAGCTCTGTCCCGCACGTCGCCACATACGGCACGCAGACATCGCATGCGCGCAGATTCTCCGCCAGCAGCGCCGACGTGAACCGTACGCCCGCAAGCTCCGTCACGTCCGTACCGTGCGCATCGATCGGCACGACGGTGTACGCCGCCTTCGGCTGCGCAATGTTCAGCGCCTGTACACGCAGGTCTTCCAGCGCGTTGAGGTCGTCCGGGTCGGCAGTCTCGTCCAGACGGACAATCCTGCGCAGCATGTCCGGGTCGACCGGCTGCGGGGATGGCGTCAGCACCTGTAAGTTCACGTTCGGGTATTGCATTTCGGACCTCCGTATGGTATACTGTACACAATCTTTCTTTTGAAAGCGAGGGAATCCTGCCTATGTTCTATACCGGTTTGACCTCAATCACCTTCCGCGCGCTGCCGTATGACCGGATCATCGAGCTTGCGAAGGAAGCCGCGCTCGACGGCATCGAGTGGGGCGGAGACGGCCATGTGAAGCCCGGGCTGACAGATGACGCGCGGAAGATCGCGGAGGCGACACGCGCGGCGGGTCTGCAGGTGCTGTCGTTAGGCTCCTACTACCGTCCCGGTGCGGACGATCTGGGCGTGGGGAATCAGGTGCTCGACCTGTGCGCGGCGATGGAGACGAAGATGCTGCGGGTCTGGGCAGGGAGGCTCGGCTCGATGGAGGCCGAGGGCGACGCCCGCCGTACATGTGTCGACGCGCTGAAAACGCTGTGCCGCGACGCCGCGTCGATGGGTGTCACCGTCGCCACCGAGTACCACAGCAACACCCTCACCGACAACCTGCCCTCGACGCTGCGTCTGATGCACGAAGTCGGCATGGACAACTTCCGCACCTATTGGCAGCCCGTCGTCTACGAGTCCGCCGAAGTCAACGCCCGTGCGCTCGCCGCCGTACTGCCGTACGCCGCGAACATCCACGTTTTCGCCTGGACGCATCAGAACGGCTCCATCCAGCGCGACACGCTCGAGGCGGGTATCGACGCCTGGAACCGCTACATGGACGTTCTGCGCGCAAGCAACGAGGATCGCGCGCTGATCCTTGAGTTCGTACGCGGCGATGACCCGGAGGTATTCCTCCGCGATGCCGCGACACTCAACCGTCTTGCCCGCGCCTGACGGGAGAAAGTATCGACCGCTCCCTCTCTGCAGTACGGTTAAAAACCTCATTTGATCCCCAATATATTTTATAAGGAAGTGCTGTTTATGCCCGCTCTGGACATGCCCATTGAACGTCTCCGCGAATATAAAGGGACCAATCCGCGCCCGCAGGATTTCGACGCGTACTGGGATCGCGCTCTCTCCGAGCTTGATGCCTGTTCTCTTGATTATACACTGGAACCGGCTGATTTTCAAGCCCCGGGAGTAAAATGTTCTTATCTTTATTTCACCGGTGTCGGCGGCGCGCGCATCTGCTGCCGTTTCCTGCGTCCCGAGCATCCCACCGCGAACCATCCCGGCGTCTGCATGTTCCACGGCTACTCAGGGAGCGCAGGGGACTGGTACGACAAGCTCGCCTACGCCTACGCAGGCTTCTTCGTCCTCGCGCTCGACGCGCGCGGTCAGATGGGCTTCTCCGACGACAACCGGGTCGTCTCCGGCAATACCTTCAAGGGTCAGATCATCCGCGGCCTGTCGACCTTCGATCCCGACCAGCTCTACTTCCGCAACGTCTTCCTCGACTGCGCACAGACGGCGCGTATCCTGATGTCGATGCCGGAGGTCGACGCGGGACGCGTCGGCGCGATGGGCGGCTCGCAGGGCGGCGGTTTGACGGTCGCGTGCGCGTCGCTCGAGCCGCGTGTGGCACTGTGCGTACCGGCGTGTCCGTTCCTCACCGACTACAAGCGCGTGTGGGAGATGGATCTCGCGAAAGGCGCATATGACGAGCTGTCCTACTTTCTGCGCCACCGCGACCCGCGTCACGAGCGCATCGATGAAATCTGGAACATGCTCGGCTACATCGACGTCTCGAAGCTTGCCGTACGCATCAAGGCGCAGACAATCCTGTTCGCGACGATGATGGACTCGACATGCCCGCCTTCGACGCAGTTTGCGATCTACAACGCAATCACCGCGCCGAAGGAGATTAAAATCTACTGGGATTTCGGACACGAAGGTCTGCCGCAGCAGGGCGACATTACCTTGCGCGCGATGCTCAATATGAAGGCTCATGACTAAGACAATCGCGGGCATCGACGGCGGTGGTACGAAGACGGCGTTCGTCCTCGCGCGGGAGGACGGCACGGTGCTGCGGCAGCTCGTACGCGGCGCGAGCAATCCCTTTGACTTGGGCTTTGAGAAAGCCGGGGAGGTTCTGCGTGAGGGCCTCTCCGCACTGTGTGAAAACGCGCCCGACGGTCTTTTCGCAGGGCTGTCGGGCGGCTCGTCGGGCGACTCGTCGGAGCGGCTGTACGCGATGCTGCGTACATTGTACCCGCAGACGCCGCTGGGTGTGTCGTCGGACATGGTGAACGCCATCGCGTCGGAGTCTTTATCGGGCGACGGCTGCGCGGTCATCGCGGGAACCGGGTCGTCGGCGTTCGCACGGCTGAACGGAGTGCTCACACGCTGCGGCGGATGGGGGTATCTGTTCGACGGTGCCGGTTCGGGTTACGACCTGGGTGCCGGCGCGATCATGCACGCGCTGAGAGTCCGCGACGGCCGCGCGGAAGCGTCGCCGCTGTCGGAGTATCTGGAGGAGGCGCTCGGCGGCTCCCCGACGGCCCTGCTGACGGATATCTACGCGAAGGGCAAGCGGTATATCGCGTCCTTCGCGCCGGTGGTATTCCGTGCGTACGACGTGCAGGATCCGACCGCCGTGCAGCTTCTCGAACGTACGGCGGACTATCTTGCGGAGATCGTCTCGACGGTACGGACGCGCGCGGGATTGACGGAGCCTGCGGTTGTGTGCATCGGCGGCCTGTGGACGCGCCGCGACGTCCTGCCGGTGATGGCAGGCGCGCGGCTTCCCGGATTGACGCTGACGTTCCCATCGTTGCCGCCGGTGTTCGGTGCGGTATGCGAAGCTGCGCGGCTCGCGGGCATACCGGTCACGGAAAACTTCCGCGCACGCTTCCGTCAGAGCTTCAACAGATAGAAAAAGGGAGAGTATCTATGCCGGATTACGACGTATTGGCCACGGAAAAAGCAAATCAGCGGACAAAGGACATCGACAGGATGACGACCGCCGAGATGGTGAGGGCGTTTAACGATGAGGATAAGAAAGTCGCACTGGCGGTAGAGACGGAGCTTGACCATATCGCCGCCGCCATTGACGCGATCGCGGAGCGGATGAAACAGGGCGGACGGCTCTTTTACCTGGGCGCGGGGACATCAGGACGTCTGGGCGTGTTGGACGCATCGGAATGTCCGCCGACGTACGGGGTATCGTACGAGGCGGTACAGGGCGTGATGGTCGGCGGAGAGCGTGCGGTATTCCGGGCGGTCGAGGGCGCGGAGGATGACCCGGACATCGGCATCCGGCAGCTCGCCGAGCGCGGGTTCAACGCGGGCGACTGTCTGGTCGGGCTGTCGGCATCGGGCAACGCGCCGAGCGTGGTGCGGGCGGTCGTATGGGCGCGGGAGATGGGCGCGGTAACGTCGGGCATCTCGACGAATCCCGGGACGCCGCTGCCGGAGAGCGCAGAGTATCCGATCACGCCGGTGGTGGGGCCGGAGGTGATCAACGGCTCGACGCGGATGAAGTCGGGCACGGCGCAGAAGATGGTGCTCAACATGCTGTCGACGGGCGTGATGGTGAAGCTGGGACGCGTACGGGGGAACTACATGCTGTACATGAAGCCGACGAACATCAAGCTGCGCCGGCGTGCAGAGCGCATCATCGCAGCGGTGACGGGCTGCGACGACGCGACCGCCGCCCGCGCACTGACCGAGAACGGCGACGACATCAAACGTGCGGTGGACGCTCTGGAGGGCAAGTGATGATAAAGCCATGGGAAGGCGCCATGACGCCGTTTCGCATCTACGGCGACGTGTACTTTGTCGGCACGGTTCCGGCGTCGGCGCATCTGATCGACACCGGCGAGGGGCTGATTCTGCTGGACACGGGCTATCCGCACACGCTGTACCTGGTGCTTGAGGGCATCCGGCGGTTGGGATTCGACCCGTTCGACCTGAAGATTCTGCTGCTGTCTCACGGCCACTACGACCATCTGGGCGCGGCGAAAGCGCTCCGCGAATACACCGGTGTAAAGACGTACATCGGTGCGCCGGATGTCCCGTACGCCGACGGTACGCTCGACCTGACCTGGGCGCGGGAGCTGGGGTACGTGTACAATGAGGCTTTCACGCCGGACGTCCCGCTGCATGACGGCGACGCAATCACGCTCGGGCGCATCTCGATCCGCTGCATCTCGACGCCCGGACATACGCCGGGGTGCATGTCGTACTTTTTCGAGAACGCCGGAAAGCGCTTCGGGATGCACGGCGGCGTCGGCGTGAACTCGATGGCGCAAGACTTCCTCATGCGCTATGGCTTGAGCTTTGACTGCAGGCAGGAATTTCTCGAAGGCCTCGAGCGTGTCCGCAAGGAGCCGGTGGACATCCTGTTGGGGAACCATGTCGGAAACAACGACGAGCAGACGCGCTATCTGCGGCTGATTGCGGGTGACGCGGACGCGTTCGTCGACCCGACCGCCTGGGGACGCTTCCTTGACCGCTCACGTGACCGGCTGCTGGCACAAATCGAGTCGGAGAAATGAATCTGCCCGGATGCGGGGGTTCATACATTCTTTTTATTTCATGAAAACCCGTGTCAAGCTCTTGACAAATCGTATTTCGTATTATATAATAGACAGGTGCTGTTGAGAGAGCATCCGGGTGTAGCTCAGTTTGGTAGAGTACTTGAATGGGGTTCAAGGGGCCGTGAGTTCGAATCTCGCCACTCGGACCAGCATAAAAGGGTCTAAAACTTAGATTTTAGACCCTTTTCTTTGCTTTAGAGCTTATTTTCATGCTGCCAATAAATGATTGCGACTATTTGCATCGTAATTACGTTCCGGTCGTGAGTGTTTCACGACCAGCCAACAGACATCCAATCATGCGTATATCAAGTGTGATTTGCAAGTATCGCAAAAGCTCCCGTTTCGTGAGAAACGGGAGCTTTTATCATCCGTTCAGCTGTCGATCTTCAAGTCGCCCGGGCGAATCCATCCGATGCGTTCGAGAATCCACGAGAATCCCATTGTCAGGGTCGCCGGCAGGATGAAGCATAAAAGCGCAATCCCGACCCACATCCGCGTGCCGCCGTCGGGCATCGCGGTCAGAATCCCCAGCGGGCCGACCAGTCCGCATGTCCCCATGCCCGCGCCGACCGGGATGTTCTCGAGCTTAAACACCAGTGTCGACAGCGGTCCGGTAATCAGGGAGGTCACGATCGTCGGAATCCAGATGCGCGGGTTGCGCAGGATGTTCGGCATCTGCAGCATCGACGTCCCCAAACCCTGCGCGACAAGGCCTCCCCAGCGGTTTTCACGGAAGCTCATGAATGCAAACCCGATCATCTGCGCGCAGCAGCCCGCTGTCGCCGCACCTGCCGCCAGTCCTGAAAGGTCCAGCATTACGCACAGCGCCGCGCTCGAGATCGGCAGCGTCAGTACAATCCCGACCGTCGCGCTCACCAGCATCCCCATCCACAGCGGCTGCAGCTCCGTCGCGTACATGATGAACTTTCCGAACGCCGTCATCACCGCCGAGACCCCCGGCCCTACAAACATCGCCACCAGCGTCCCCGCGATGATCGTCACCGACGGAGTCACCAGCAGGTCGACCTTCGTCTCCTTGGACACGGCCTTGCCAAGCTCCGTTGCGACCACCGTCGCAACGTATGCGCCGACCGGTCCGCCGAGCGCGTTGCCCGCGATGCCCACCGCCGCCGCCGAGAACAGCACGAACGCCGGTGCATGCAGCGAGTACGCGATTGCGATGCCCAGCGCGGCACCGGTCGCCTGCTTCGCGTAGCCCGCGACCGTGTCCAGAAACGCAAAGTTCGTCCAGGTGTACAGTGTCCCGAAGATTGTGCCGATCAGCAGCGATGAGAACAGACCCAATGCCATCGCGCTCATCGCATCGAGGAAGTACGCGCGCGGCGTGATTGAAATTTTCTTGCGTTCGAGAAATGTCCGGAACCTTCCCTTCGGTTTGTCCGACATCTTCCAAAGCCTCCCGTATGTTTTTCTACAGTTTACACCAAAAACGTTCCAAATGCAATATGCAATTCTACGAAAAGCGCGCGGCTGTCCTCCATGGAAAGTAGCCGCGCGCCGTTAATTTTCAGGTTATCTTTCCCATGCGCTCAGTCCCCGAACCCGCCTCTGAGATACGCTGCCCGCGCGGCGTTCGCGAACAGGCACCGCAGCCGAAGCGTCCGCTCATATGGCTCCGGGCAGTGCACGCGGTCGGTCAGCAGCACCGTATATCACGCGCACACCCTCCGTCACAAGATTGCCCGCGCAGAGCCATATGTCGGTATGGAACGCCAGGTGTTCCGCGCAGACGGCGAGCGTGCAGATCGTGACGCGTTTACCCGCCATGTCCGAGGTCAGCGGGAGGTAGTACGTGTTGTTTGCGTCGGTCGCCGCGACGATGTGCTCCCAGACATTGGACGGATACGACGGCGCACGCGTCGGAAAGCCGAGGAGTTTATCTTCGCAGACCGCCGCGACATAAGCGCCCTCCTTGCCGTGTACACCCTCGAGTGCCGCCGCGAGGTACGCGCCTCTCGGGAGGACGTCCGGCAGCGTGACCGTCTGCGCTCGCATGTCTACGACCGGCCGACGCCGCGGATGCGCCATCATGTTGTTTGCATGGGGTGTCTCCGGTTTGACTTCTGCGCCGTTTTTGTAGAGCCTGACGTGGTAAATCCGGTCCGGCGGATCCATCAGCCGGAAGTATCTGAGCGCACCGACCGCGTAGGTGACCTTTTTCATCCGTCCGGCACGCTGCACGATGTTGTGGACGCGCAGGATCACCGACGGCGCCTCGCACGCACCGGCGTCCGTGATGTGCAGGCGCGGCGCCGAACGGAACGCCGTCAGGTCACGGGAATACTCGGCATTGGCGCGGTATGTCTGCGGCATTATCTCCCGCGTCGGCTCATCGATCTCGAAGCAGGTCAGCTCGACCGTGTCGGCGTCGATGACCGCACCGAAGTCCACGCGCAGACAGCCGCCGTCGACGCGGATATTGTAACACTTTGTCTTCGTATCAAAGAACGTCGCGTCATTGCCGTCGAACAGCGCGCGCGATTCGCAGCCCCGGAAACGGTAGGTGTCCTGATCAAAGAACGCGTCACGCGCCGCTTTGACCTCCGGCACCTTTGTCTCACTGGAACGCAGAAGGGAACGGTACTCGAGAGAATCGTTGTCGAGCGCGAACATCGTTGCCTCATAAAGCGTCTCGGCGGAGTACGGCACATGGTCGACGATACCGGGCAGCAGACGTACCGGGTCGGGAAGCGTCTCATCCAGATGGGCTTCGGTCAGTACGCGCTCCGTATCTCCGTGATGCAGCCGCACCTCTCCGTCGGCACGCAGGAGCTTCACCTCGACCGGCTCTCCGGGCAGCTCACGCACGACCTCGTAGCAACAGTCGGTCAGGTACCACCCGGCGTGCGCGGCATCGGCGACCTCGACGAGACTGACGCGGTACGGTGCGACGGTGACCTCGGCGGGCTCGTTATACGCATATGTCCGCGCGCGCTCATACGGGTGACGCTCATGGACAATGACCTTCGCACACTCCGCAAGCCCGACCTCCGCGAAGTTCACCCGGACGGTCAGCGGTTCCCACGACGCATTGCGCAGTGTGAGGATGCGGGTATGAGCATCGCCGCGCGCGACGGCATATTCCCCGTAGCTCTCCGGCAGCGTGATGCCGTGTACGAGCAGCTTGTCCCACCGCGCGGCGAGGTTGAATATCCGCGCAAGCCGAGGCTGCTCATCGTCGCGCAGCAGCCACGGGTTTCCGTACAGCTCCGGCGCGAGAATCAAACTGCGGTTGAACGCCTGCAGCACCAGGTCATCCTCGAAGAAGTCGAGGCAGGAGGATAAACACACGCCGTGATCCTCGGTGAGCCGCCGCAGTCCGGGCACCAGTCCGCGTTCAAGCGCGCCCTCACGGTTATGCGGTGCGGTCTTCCCGTTGCGGAGGAAGACATCGACATAGGTCTCCACACCGCCCCAGAGGAAGGTGGTCGCGGCGTCCCCGGCGTGGCCGAGGTCGTTGCGGTGGTTGAGGACGATGAGATCGGGGCTGTATTTCCGGCATTGACGCATGGTCTCGGCGAAGGCGTCCTGCTTCTCCGGTCGCAGCGATCCGCAGACGGTGTCGAACTTAAAGAGCCGAAAGCGGAAGTCCCGGCACAGCGAGACCAACAGCTCACGGCGGGCAGCCTCCTCCTCGGGCGTATTGCCGTAGCCGTCGGCACCGCCCCAGACACCCAGACGGATGCCCAGCTCTCCGGCGCGTGCGGCGATCGGGCCGTAGCCGCGGGGATACTGCTTCCTCAGCTTCTCGCCGTCGAGCTTCTCATATGTCCCGGACGCGCCGTCGAGGTTTCCCGCGTCCCACGCGTAAATTGCCAGCTGCATCCCGTAGGTGCGCAGCATCCACGCGAAGTAGTCCAGGTTGATCAGCGTCTGACGTTCTGTCGACCCTTCGTTGGTCGAGTTGATCCACGAGAAATACTGCGGCACCGACGGTGTCTGTTCGGTGATTTTCATATGAAAATCCCTCCTGAATAAGGTGAAGAATGAAAAGCAGAAAGTAAAGGCAGCACCGCACAGCTTTTTCAGCTTCGTGTACTTTTCCGGCTGCTGTTTCATGGCGGTGGCGGGATGGTGCGGGGTTTGGACGCGGAGCGCGCTACACCAGCGATTTACCGCACCAGTCCTCATCCCTCGGTACCCCGATCAGCTCCGCAATCGTCGGCGCAATGTCCAGAATGCTCGCGTTCGGAATATCCGCGCCCGGCGAAAACCGCTCCCCGCGCAGAAACAGCGGTATCGTCATATCCTCGGCAAGCTCCGTCCCGTGCATCCGCTCATGTCCGCCGTGATCCGCCGTCACGATCACATTGTACTCCGCCGGCAGCGTCGTGATGATCTGCTCCATCCGCTCGATGCTCTCGCGCACGCTCTCGAGGTATTCTTTCCCCATCCAACCGAACCCATGCCCGGCGGCATCGGGGTAGCCGAGGTAGAGGAACACGAAGTCCGGCGCGCTCTCACGGATGTGATTGATCGCCGCAGTGGTCACCATCGGGTTGGCCTTCTCGTAACCGAAGATATGGCCGTTTGCGTAGTAGGACAGCTCGAGCGAATCGGGCCGCGTGAGGTCACGAAGCTGCTCCCATGAGTAGAAAAACGCGCTGCGCTTTTTATGCAGCCGCAGCGTCTCGCACAGCCCGTTGATCGGACGCACCTGGGGGACATAGGTATTGGTGAGCGTATTGTGGCGTCCCGGCTCAACGGAAAGAAACAGCGACATATGACACGGCAGCGTGACGGACGGGAAAACGGTGCGCGCGGCAGGCGTATAGGCAGACTCTTTCATCAGCGTGGCGGCATAAGAGTTTCCGCATCGGTCGATCGCGTCGGGACGCATCCCATCGGCGAGGATCAGAAGAACCTTGTTCATCATAATACAGATTACCTCCCGGAAAGTTTGACGAGTTCGTCGGCGATCCCGCGGACACCCAGGCCGTACCGGTCCCGCAGCCATTCCTGCGACCCGACGAGAGAGACGTTGACGTCCGGCAGCGCGAGACGTTTGACTTTACAGATACAGCCCTCGTCGGCAAGGACTTCGGCGACGGCGGAGCCCATGCCGCCGGAGAGGTTGTGCTCCTCGACGGTGAGGATACAGCCGATGTTCCGCGCGGCGTCGGTGATCGCGTTGCGGTCGATGGGCTTGATCGTGTGAAGGCTGACGAGACGCACGGAGATGCCGTGCTCCCGCTGCACCTGTTCGGCGGCGAGCTTGGCGTTATACCCGATGGGGCCGGTGAAGATGACGCAGACATCGGTGCCTTCGCGGACGGTGAGGGCTTTCCCGAGCCGGAAGTCGATGGAGCCGTCGTGGATATCCTTTTCGTTCTTATAGCCGCAGCGATAGTAGAAGGGGCCATCGTGGGCAATCATCGCGCGGACAGCGGCCTCAGCCTCGCAGGTGTCGCACGGCACGCAGACGACGATGTTGGGCAGCGCACGCAGGATGGCGATGTCCTCGGTGGAGTGGTGCGAGACCCCCAACGGACCGTAGCTGACGCCGCCGCCGATGATGACAATCTTGACATTGGCGTTGTGGTAGCAGACGTCGTTGCGGATTTGCTCAAGACAGCGGAGGGTCGGAAAGTTGGCGATTGAGTAGGTGACGGCGATATTGCCCTCCATCGCAACGCCGCACGCGACGCCGGTCATATTCTGCTCGGCGACACCGACGTTATAGTAGCGGTCGGGGAACGCGTCACGGAAGGGTTCGATCTCTCCGTAGCCGATATCGGCGAGGATCATATAGATACGGGGATCCTTGCGGGCAAGCTCCAGCAGGGTTTTGTTGAACACACCGCGCATATCACACCGCCTCCTTCACAAACGTATCGCGAAACGCTTTACAGCCGGCGATGGCGTCGGCGACCTTGTCATCGGGGATGAAGCCGTAGTGGGACTTCACGGTATTCTCAAGCCATGGCACCCCGCGCGCCTTGACCGTCCTGCAGATGACGAGGGAGGGCTTGTCGCACGCGAAGGGCAGCTTTGCAAACGCATCCTCGAGAGCGTCGTAGGAGTGGCCGTCGATGGTGACAACGCTCCAGCCAAACGCACGCAGCTTGTCTTCGAGCGGCTCGAGTTCGGCGATATCCTTTGAGAAGCCGAGCGCCTGGATGCGGTTATAGTCGAGGATCCCCACGAGGTGATCGAGCTTCTGCTGCGCGGCGAAGACGATGGCCTCCCAGGTAGAGCCTTCGTTCATATCGCCGTCGGACATCAGGCAAAAGACACGGTGATCTTCCTTCCTGATCTTCGCGGCGAGCGCCATACCGGCGGCAACGGGCAGACCGTGACCGAGAGAGCCGGTGGAGAACTCAACGCCGGGGACATGGTGGGAGATATGTCCCATCAGCTTGCCGTCGTCGCGGTAGTAAGTCATCAGCCAGTCCTCGGGGAAGTACCCAAGACGGCAGAGGGCTGCGTAGACGCAGGCTCCGGCGTGACCCTTGCTGAGGAGAAAGCGGTCACGGTTGGGGTCACGGGGATTCTCGGCGCTGACGTGCAGCACACGGTTGTAGAGGTAGGTGACGATCTCGGTCATGGAAAGCATACTGCCGATATGCCCGGACTGCCCGTGGTTGGTCATACGGATACAGTCGGTACGCACCTGGAGCGCGAAGTCGGCAAGCTCGCGGGTTTCGCGAAAGGTCATAGGGTCTTCAGTCCTTTCGGTTTATATCGGGGATCGGTTTCTTTTCGCGGCTGGATATCCTCTGCAGGTAACGCCCTCCGTATTCATCCCCGTTTGTCGAGGTTGTTTCCAGAAAAAAGGGGACGCGGCGGGCGAACACAGTTCACCCCTGCGCGTCCCATGACGCCTGCCTCCTCTACGCGTTCGGCAGATACGCGCCCATCGCGGCGAGCTTCTGCTGCAGCGCGCGGATATCGACACGGCGGATGTCCTGCTCGCCCTGCGCGGCAAGTGCAGCGGCCATTCCGCATGCCTGCCCGGTAATGTAGCAGCCCGGCATCACGCGAATGGAGCTTTGCATCTTCTGGTCCGTTGAGATGCAGCGGCCTCCGACAAGGACGTTGGAGAGCTTCTGCGGGGTCAGCACGCGGTACGGGATGCCGTAGCTCTCACCGCGTCCGAGGTGCATGGAGGTGTGCTCCTTCAAAAACTTCTCATAGTTCTCGCGGCCCATCTCCGGATGGATGTCGATGGGGTAGGAGTAGCGGCCGATCTCGTCGTCGAAGGTGCTGTCGGGGCGGAAGTCGCCGACACCCAGGACATAGTCACCCATGATACGCCGGCTCTCACGGATGCCGAGGTAGGAACCGGTCGCGATGACGGACGCGTCCTTGTACGCACGGCCGATATACTCACGGTAGAAGCGCTCGAACTCGGGGACGATGTGCCGTCCGAGCACCATCGCGTCGGTCAGCGAGCGCTCGTCGGTCGCGTTGACGCCGTAGCAGTGGGAGACGTTGCCGCCGCCGGTATTCTTACCGGTATGCCAGATGCCCGAGAGGTGGAAGTCGGGTTGTGTGAAGACACCGTCGTCGATCGCTTTCCCGACAAGCGCGGTGCGTTCCTCACGGGTGAAGGTCGGCTCATCGTCCCAGTTGATGTTGATCCACTGCTGGCAGAGGGTGGAGGGCATGACATGGCCGTTCTTGTCACCGAGCTCATACGGCGCGCCCGCCCAGGCACACAGATCGCCGTCGCCGGTCGCGTCGACGTAGAGCTTCGCGTGCACGGCGTAGACGCCGCTCTTCGCCGCAACGACGATCGCGTCGACACCGCCGTCGCGCGTGATGACGTCGACCATCGAGGTGTGGAACAGAAAGTCCGCGCCGGACTCGCGCACCATGTCATCGTAGACGCGCTTGAGCACTTCAACGCGGATGCTCAGTCTCAGCTCGGGGATGCATACACGGTCGAATACCTCGCGGCCGATGCCTCCGGCCATGAAGTCAACGCCGTTACTGAACTGCATGAACGCCGGGACGAGCGCAGCGGTTCCGCAGCCGCCGAAGAAGCCCTGCGACTCGAGGATGAGGACCTTTGCGCTCTGACGCGCGGCGGTGATTCCGGCAGCGATCCCGGCGGGACCTCCGCCTACGACGCAGACGTCCACGTCATAGCGTGTCTCGAGGGTTTTTGTGTAGGTATAGGTCATGGCATTTTACCTCCCGATTGTGATGAATTGTGTCTTCTTTGAGTATAACACAGCCTTTGCAAAAACGCAACCATAAAAACACAGACGCTCAAAACCTTCTGTCCGCAAAATCTTTTTTCGGCATCGACAGGATTTCATGCGTGACCGGTTCCCGGCGATAAAACAGCCAGAAATCCGTAGGCGGCGGAGCCGTTTTGCGCGGCGTCACGGGTTTTGATATGCACGACCCGCGATCGCACAGCAGATATGCTCCCGCAGATGGTTTTCACATGTCAGAAGAATCCGTTTCTCCTGTACAGCGCTCCCGCTTCAGGTAGAGCATGTCGACGAGCTGCACGCCGTCCTCGTACATCGGATGGTCGTAGTGGTCCGTGAAGAAGTTCTCGATCCGGTGCGACACGGTAAACCCGCACCCAGTGTAAAACGCCCGCGACGACGGTACATCGCCGGTACCGACATACAGTACCCGGCAGTCCGGATACTGCGCCCACACATAATCGATGAGCCGCCTGCCGTATCCTTTCCGTTGACAGTCAGGTCTTACGGCGATGTTTTTCAGCTCATACACGCCCTCGTCCTCCCGTGTCACGACGCACTCCGCCACGGTCTCGCCGCCGTCGTCAAGCACGTACATCTCTCCGCGCGCGAGGTAGCGGTCGATCATGTCCTCCTGCTCGTCTGCCAGCAGCAGCAGGTCGAGATACGCCTTTCTGTTCTCCGTCACCTTCCGGAATTCCACAGACACCCCTCCTCTACGCATTCCATGATACCACAACCATACGTCCGCGTCAATAAAAACCGCCGTTCCCTAATAGGGAACGGCGGTTTTTATGAAAGAAAGTCAAATTACTTGATTTCGACCTTGGCGCCGGCAGCCTCGAGCTTCTTGGCAATCTCATCGGCCTCAGCCTTCGGGATGTTCTCCTTGACAGGCTTCGGACAGTTGTCGACGAGGTCCTTGGCTTCCTTCAGACCCAGGCCGGTGATCTCACGGACGACCTTGATGACCTGAATCTTGTTGGCGCCGAACTCGGCGAGAACGGGGGTGAACTCGGTCTTCTCTTCGACGGGAGCGGCGGCGGCTGCAGCGACCGGAGCAGCAGCGGCTACGGGAGCAGCGGCGGAAACGCCGAACTCTTCCTCAAGAGCCTTCACGAGCTCGGAAAGCTCGAGAACGGTGAGGGACTTGACTTCTTCAATCAGCTTGGTGATCTTTTCGCTGGCCATGATAATATCCTCCAATAAGTTAAAGTACGTATCCCGGTATGGGTTACGGTTGTCCGCTTATGCAGCGGGGGTTTCGTTTTTCTGATCGGCGATGGCCTGCAGCGCGACGGCGAGACCCCGTAAGGTGCCGCTGAGGACGCTTACAAAGCCGGTGATGGGCGCGTTGAAGCTTCCGAGCATCTTGGAAACGAGTACTTCGCGGGAAGGCAGTGCCGCAAGATTCTTCACTTCATCTGCGGTGATCGCTTTTCCGTCGACGAAGCCGGCCTTGATGTGGAACGGCATCTTCTCGTTCTTCTTCTTGAACTCGCACAGAATCTTCGCAGCGGCGACCGGGTCATCCTGGCTGACCGCAATGGCGGTGGTGCCGTTCAGTTGGGGGTTCAGCTCCTGATACCCCAGCTTATCGAACGCGAACCGCAGCATCGTGTTCTTCACGACCGCGTACTCGACGTTCGCTGCGCGCAGATCCCGGCGCAGCTTCGTGTCGGCAGCGACGGAGATGCCCTTATAATCCACAAGGACGCCCGCACTCGCGTTCTTCATCTGATCGATGAGCTGCGCGACATGCTCCTTCTTGCTCTCCAGAACTTTTGCGTTAGGCAACGTGTTTCACCCCTTTGAGTTTCAGGTTACGGAATGCTGACACGGACAAAAAAGCCTTTTGTCCATAGTGTTCCCAAGGACAAAAGGCATGACGGCAAAACGGATTCGTTTTTCGCATGTCTCCTGCGCGCGGCGGCAGTACTGCCGTTTAAGCAAAGCATCCGTGCGGTCTTCGGAAACATGGTGATTTTACCATACTATCGGCAGCCTGTCAAGGGGGATTTATAACTAAAGGCATTATAATATATCCGCGCTGCGCGGAAAGACGGCTTCCGGGACTGTGCCGCAGATGAGATACGCTCTTTATGGACGCGGGGAAATCGCCGGTAAGGACACGGCATACAGCCTGGAGATGTCACCTCAGCCATTTCCAAAGCGGGCGCATGAATAGTCGATTTATAAAACACAAATAATTATTAATGGATAGTAGATTTTTCGCAAAGATTGTGCTATAATGCTTTCATCGTTTGTAAAGGCTCTTTTCACGCCTTTTTCTGTGTCAAAGCGAACAAATCTTAAGCCTTTGTTTTGTGCTTGATTGTTTTCCCAAAAAGTTTGCCTTTTGGCACCGCCGCATCCATCCGGTATAAACGCTTCTTATAGCGGCGTTTATATAAATATTCTAAACAAGGAGGATTCCCCATGACCCGCAAAGCTCTCGCTCTCGCGCTTACGCTCGTACTGACGCTCGGTATCATCCTGACCGGCTGCCAGTCCGGCGGGAACAAGGCGACCACTGCCGCCACAACCGCTGCCACCACTGCTGCTGCGACCACCACGGCCGCGACTACTGCCGCCGCGACCACTGCGGCTGCGACTACTGCCACCACCAAGTCCACCGCGACCGCCGCCGCCACAACCGCGACGTCCGCCACAACCGCCGCCTCCGCTGCCCCCGAGCTTGAATTCGTCACCCTCGAGTGGTACAACCGCGACGGTATGATCAACGAACGGCCCGGCTTCGAAGCCTACGCAAACTACCTCAACGGCTATCTCGAGGAAAAAATCAACGCCAACATCAACATGAACTGCACCTCCTACGGAGATTACGAGGAGAAAATCACCGCCGTCCTGATGGCAGGACAGGCCTGCGATATCTTCTTCACCTCCCAATCCACCGTGCCGTTCGGCGTCTGGCAGAAGCGCGGCGCATTCTACCCGCTCAATGAGCTGATGGCTACCTACGGCGCCGAGACCTACGCCAGCATCCCCGAGTACGTCTGGAAAGCCGCCACCGTCGACGGTGAGCTGTACGCCATGCCGACCTGCAAGGACGTCACCGTTTACGGGCCGCTGTTCTACAACGAGACCATGCTCGAGCAGGCCGGTCTGCTCGATTCCCTCACCAACCTGAAATGGTCCACCGTCTATGACCTTGAAGAGCTCTTCTACAAGACCAAGGAAGCCCGCGACGCCATGTATCCCGATATGTCCAAATTCGCAGTCGTCGGCGGCAACAACTGGGAGCATCCCTACTTCGCCGCCGATACCCTCGTAAGCATCGCCGCTACCGCCATCCCCGGCACTCCGTCCTTTGAGGGCGAAGATGTCGCCGACGGCCGTACCGTCTTCAACCTCTACGCCAGCTCCGCTTTTGAGAAGCAGTGCAAGATCATCAAGAAGTTCGTCGACGACGGCATCATGCCGTACGACTGGGCCAACCTCTCTGACGACGCCAATACCGCCTATAGGGATGGCATCCAGTGCTTCGGCATCGGCTGGGGCGACGTGAGCGTTATCGCCGATCAGTACTACGAGAGCGCGAAGTATCCCTTCTACCAGGCCATGTCCTTCCCGCAGATGACCTTCACCTACACCGGTTACATCCAGGCCGTCATGCAGGCGATCAACGCCGACTCCGATTACCCCGAGCGTTCGATGATGTTCCTCAACCTGCTGTTCTCCGATCCGATGGTCTCCACCGCCTTTCACTTCGGCGCGTACGAAGAGGGCTGGAAGCTCGTCGAGAAGGACGGCGTGCAGCGCGTCGACTTCACCGGCACCTACAACGAGGATAAGGCCAATCGCGGCTTCTACTTCTGGTACCACGCCGAAGCCGGCAACCTCTTTACCTGCTACCTGCCCCTTGAGATGCAGGACGATTTCTTTGATACCCTCTCCATGATGAACGAGAGCGCCGCCGCTTCCGTCAACATGGGCTTCACCTTCGACCCGACCAAGGTCGAGAACGAGATCTCCGCGTGCGCCGGTGTCATCAAAGAATACAAGGACGACCTGACCCGCGGTATGCTGCCCGACATCGACGCGACCCTCGCCGCGTTCAATGAGAAGCTCAACGCCAACGGCGCCGAGAACATCATTGCCGAGGCGCAGGCTCAGCTCGACGCCTGGCACGCCGCCAACGACTGATTCCTGACAACTCGAAATCCCCTTCCCTTTTTTCAGGGAAGGGGATTTTCCTGTGACCGTACCTCCGGCAGGAGGCGGTCATCCGGCCCCGCGCTTGACAAACAAAGACGTACACGATATAATACAGGCAATCGCCTATAACAAACAACGGAGGTGTCCGGCATGGCAGGAAAATTTCCAATAGGGTTCTGGAACTACCCTTCGATCTCCGTCCACGGGGCGGAGGAGGTGGAACGGTGGACGCGCTGCGGGATGACCGTGAACCAAAGCCCCCGTTTTCATTACGATACCGACGAAAAAGAGCGAATGCTTGCGCTGCTGGACGAATGCGAAAAGCAGGGGATGAGGCTCTATCTGTGCGTCGGCGGGCTTGACTACCGTGACGCGCAGAGCGAT
>JAAZKA010000030.1 GCA_012800055.1 Clostridiales bacterium | reverse complement strand
GCCGACCTGGTCCTCCGCCGCGGAGGTGCCGCGACCGCCGCCGAGCTTGCCGTCATGGGCAAACCCGCCATCATTGTCCCCTCGCCCAATGTCGCAGAGAACCATCAGGAGAAAAATGCCCGTGCACTCGAGGCAAAAGGCGGCGTAGAGGTGATTTTAGACCGCGACGTCACCGGAGCGCTGCTCTACGAAAGAGCACGCGCGATCCTCTCAGACCCCGTACGGCTGCAGAAGATGTCCGAAGCCATCCGCTCCGTCGCCCAGCCCGACGCCCTCGACCGCATCTACCGCTGCGTCAGGGATGCCGCCGGGGTGTGACGCGTCCCTCGTAACACCGGCGGATACACATGGTATGGCATGTATTCCAAATGACCCGCATGAATGAAACCCATCTTTAGGGGGTGCAGAACCTATCAGACGGAAAGATCAAACCCGCGACGCCGTGCGGCGCGATACCAGCGCCTCCGCACGCCGCGGCTCCAGCCGCAGGAAGTCCCGCACATACACCCCCTCTGCCGTCCGCGGTCCGAAAGCCTCCGCCGTATCCGTGAAGAAAAAGCGGCGCGGCATGTCCCCCGACTCCTTCGAGTTTGTCTATAAGCTGCTGCTCGCCGTCGCGTTCTTCGGCATCCTGGCGTTCGTCTCGACGCAGTATTTTCGCGTGCGCACAATCGAGGTGCGCGGCAACGAGGTCTGCCACGCCATGCAGGTTGCCGATGCCAGCGGCGTCAAGTATGGCGACAAGCTGCTGTTCGTAAACCGCGCGGACATTGCCCGCGGCATCTTCGACAAGCTCCCCTACGCCGACACCGTCCGCATCCACCGCAAGCTCCCCGGGACGCTCATCATCGAGCTGACCGAGTGCGTACCCGCCGCTACCGTAGTGACCGGGAACGTCGCGTATATCGTCGACAAAGACTGCAAGCTGCTGGAGTACGGCCCGTACTCGCCGGCGATTGCACGCGGTGTGGTCGTCACCGGAATGAAAGTTCTGGAGTACACGCCCGGAAAACCCATCGTGCTCGAGGATGATCTGCGTCTCTCCACACTGCGTACGCTCATCGCGACGTTCTCGCAAAGTCCGCTGCTGGAGGGCATCGGTGAGATCGACGCGGTCCGTCTCTACGACATCCGCTTCCCGTATAAGGATCGGCTGACCATCTCGCTGGGAAGTGCAGAGAGCCTGGAGAGGAAGCTGGAGATGCTGGAGGAAGTCGTGAAACGGCTGGACAGCACGAAAAAGGGACTGATCGACCTGTCAGATGTAGGTAAAGCGCGGTTCATCCAGGACGGCTGAATAAAGTACCGCTAAATGCCTAAAAGACAGGATGAAAATTTTTTAAAGTTTTTCAAAGAAATGTGTTGACAGAATGGATAAAACAGTTTAGAATTATAGAGAACATAATTCGCGCGTTTAGCGCTTCACAATAGCGGCGCGTACACAATTTGGAGGTTGAACTATGCCGGGTTTTGAGTTTGAGAGTACGACCGATACCGTCGTCAACATTAAAGTTGTTGGCGTCGGCGGAGGTGGCTGCAACGCAGTCGAGCGTATGCTTGCCAGCGGTCTGAAGGGCGTCGACTTTATCACGATCAACACGGACAAAAAACAGTTGATCAACTCCGCATCCCCGCACAAGCTGCAGATCGGCGAGAAGCTGACACGCGGTTTCGGTGCCGGGTCGAACCCCGATATCGGCAAGAAGGCCGCCGAGGAAACCCGCAGTGAGCTGACCAAAGTTCTTGAGTCCGCCGATATGGTCTTCATCACTGCCGGTATGGGCGGCGGTACCGGTACCGGTGCGGCGCCTATTGTCGCCGAGGTCGCCCGTGAGCGCGATATCCTTACCATCGGTGTCGTCACGCGTCCGTTCGACTTCGAGGGCGCCAAGCGTTACAATCAGGCCGAGAAGGGCATCCAGGAGATGCGCTCGAAGGTCGACGCGCTCGTCGTCATCCCCAATGACCGTCTGAAGCTCGTCTCCGAGCAGCGTATCACCTTTAAGAACGCCTTCGAGATCGCCGACAACGTCCTGCTGCAGGCTATCCAGAGCATCTCCGACCTCATCACGATGGACGGGATCATCAACCTGGACTTCGCCGACGTCACCAGCATCATGAAGGGCGCCGGCTACGCGCATATGGGCGTCGGCTATGGGACAGGCCGCGATAAGGCCGAGGCTGCCGCCAGGCAGGCCATCCAGAGCCCGCTGCTCGAGACCTCCATCACCGGTGCACGCGGCGTCATCATCAACATCACCGGCTGTCCGGAGATCACGCTCGAGGAAGTCGAGAACGCCGCCATGATGGTCAAGCAGGCTGCCCATGAGACCGCCCATATCATCTTCGGCGCGTCCATCGACGACACGATGGAGGACGCCATACGCGTCACCGTCATCGCCACGCAGTTCGATGATAAGCCCGGTCTGCCCGAGAATGTCCCCGCAGCCGCGCAGCCCGCAGCTGAGAAGCCCGCCGAGGCTCCGGCCGTAAAGTCCCCCTCTCCCAGCATCTTTGCCGTACCCGGGCAGCCCGCACCCGATCCTGGTCCCGAAACGCCGCCCGTTCAGGACGCCGATAACGACGACGATATCTACTCCGACATCAAGAAGATATTCGACCTCGGCGAACGCCGCCGCGGATAATGCGCGACTGGGATACACTGCTGGCGGACTGTCAGAACTGCACTGCCTGTTCATTGTGCCGCACGCGTACCAATGTCGTGTTCGGCCGGGGTGATCGTGCCTCAAAAATCCTGTTCATCGGAGAAGCACCCGGTGAACAGGAGGATCTGTCCGGTGTGCCGTTCGTCGGCGCGGCGGGACATCTGCTCGACGACCTGCTCTTATCGGTCGGACTGTCGAGAGAAAAGGTTTATATCGCGAATATCCTCAAGTGCCGGCCGCCGAATAACCGCGACCCGCTGCCCGAGGAACAGGATGCCTGTCTGCCCTTTCTCCGCGAACAGACCGCACTCCTGCAGCCGCGTATCATCGTCTGCGTCGGACGCATCGCCGCAGCGAAGCTCATCGACCCGGGATTTAAGATCATGCGCCAGCACGGTCAATGGTTTGAGCGCAGGGGCGTTCTGATGACGGCCGTGCTCCACCCGTCGGCGCTCTTACGATCGCAGTCCAACCGCCCGCTCACCTACCTCGACTTCGTCGACATCGCCGAACGTGCGAGGGCCGAGGGCATCCTTTGAAATACAAACCCCTTCCCATGTGAATATGGGAAGGGGTTTGTCAGTTCTTCACGCAGATAGGCTTGTTTTACAGTCCGAGCGTGCGGATCAGCTCGGGAATCACCAGCTCGAACTTGACGCCGTAGCAATGATGCTCATCGCCGGCGGTGCGTTCGATGCAGCGGACGGTGAAGTCGGCGGCGATGCGGGCGCTGTCGAATGTCGTACGGCTGTTCATCAGCGCGCCGACGAATGCCGAAGCGTAGACGTCGCCGGTTCCGTGGGAGCTGACCGGCAGGCGCGTGTGCTTGTAGTAGGAGTATTTCCCGTTTTCATAGACCGCGACGCCGGTGGTGTCGTCCGTGTAGCCAACGCCGGTCAGCACGACCGTATGTGCTCCGAGCGCCGTCAGCTTTTCAAGCAGCGTGCGGATGTACGCTTCGTCGTAGCAGGTCTGATAGGGGTGGCCGGTGAGCATGCAGGCCTCGGTGATGTTCGGCAGCAGGATATCAGCGCGGGCGCAGAGAGCCGCCATCGCGCGGACGTAGGCATCGTCGAAGCCGGGGTAGAGCTTGCCGTTGTCCGCCATCGCCGGGTCGACGATCTTCAGCGCGCCGGGATTCATGACGCTGTCGAAGATGCTGAGCACATAGTCAATCTGGCGGCTGCTGCCGAGATACCCGGTGTAGACGGCATCGAAGCGGATGCCCTCCTTCTTCCAGTGGTCGCGGATAGCGGGAATGTCGTCGGTGAGGTCGCGGAAGGTATAGCCGGTGAATCCGCCGGTATGGGTCGACAGGACCGCGGACGGCAGTACGCACGTCTCCATCCCGCACGCCGAGATGATCGGCAGCGCGACAGTCAGCGAGCACTGGCCGACACAGGAGATATCCTGAATGGTGAGAACTTTCTGATATGGCATGGGATGTCCGCTCCTTATGTGATACTCCGAAAAAATCGGTGGTTCTATTATATACCGGAAAAGTGTTTATAACAACGGTAAAATTGTACGGAACATCTCCGAAAAGCGGTCGTTTTTTCACCTTATCGACGGAAAACCTGAACAATCGCACGTTGCCGCATCCGTCTCCCGTCCCTCACTGGATGCACGGCGTAATCTTCTCGACAGGAATGGGGAGCGTCTGGCGCAGCTCGATGCTCTCGATGGCACGGCGGGCAAGATAGACAGACGTAAAACCTGCCAGCTCATCGCACGGCGACGGCGTGTCTTCACGGATGCTGCGCACGAACGCGTCGAGCATCGCACGGTGGCCCTTGTCTACCAGGAACGGCTCGGTGTTCTCCCGCGTCTTGAGGTTCGCCTGCGACAGGGATACGCGCTCATGGTACTTCTTCATGTACGCGTCGAAGCCTTCCTCGCGGATGCTGCCGGTATACGCCTGCATCGGGAAGGTCTGCGAAACGGCGCCGGGGATGCCGTAGTAGTTGTTCTCGACGAAGAAGCGGCTGCGCAGCAGTGCCGCGCCCGCCGTAACCTCAAACAGCTCCTTGGGGTAGTCAAACGTCCCGGAGCAGGAGAAGGTGAGCGTCATGTCGTCGCCGCCGTCGAAGCGCAGGAAGATGCCGTGGGACAGCCTCGACGAACCCCACGCGGTGATCTCGACGGGACGCTGCGGCGCGAAGAACCAACACGCAAGGTCGAGCCAGTGGACGCTCTCGCCGATGATCTCACCGCCGCCGCTGAGAGGGTCGAGATGCCCCAGTCCGTAGGACGCGCTCTCGTCCTGGATGCGGATGAGCAGATGCGAGTGTTCTTCCTCCGGCAGCGGTGCGCGGGATGTCTCAACATAGCGCCATGGGTTGTGGCGCGGGTTTGCGAGCTGCTCCTGCCATGCCGACCTCAGCGCCTGCATCGCCGGGGCCATGCGGCGGTTCAGGTCGACGCACAGCTTCACACCGGAGTTCCCCCGCGTTGAGGGACTCTTTCCTCTGCGCACCGCACGGATGATCCTGTAACAGTCCTCATAGGTCATCGCAAGCGGCTTCTCGCAGAAGATGTGCTTCCCGGCTTTTGCAGCTGCTTCGATGATCGGGACGTGGACCTCATGGGTGGTGGCAATCTTGATGAAGTCGACCTCCGGGTCGCGGAGAACGTCCATATAGTCGTCGGTCACGCACGGAACCCCGAAGCGCTCGGCGGACGCCTGTGCGGCGTCGCGGCGGATATCACACGCCCACTTGAGGTGTATGCCCGGATGCGCGGTCATGTTGGGGAAATCCTGCCCCTGAGAGAATTTACCGCAGCCGATCTGCGCGGCAGTGAGTTTTTTCATATGCTGCCTTCCTTTCACGGGTATCGTTGACCTGTATTATACCATAATTCACGCACGGAGTAAAGGGAACGGTGATGAATATTTCCTTACGGATAAACCGGATGTCGGATCGTATAAAACACACGAATGAACAGAAACAATACGATCGCAAAAACTCTTGAAACGTGCGGTATTTTATGGTATGATAGAATAAACACACGGGAAAGGTACTGCAGATGATCACGCGTGGAGATCAATCGGCGTAGAACAGTCCCCGCAGCAGCTCCCGGGGCGGCAGCTCACAGCGGGCCTCGGCGAGGAACTCATTGCCGTGCTGATTGCCCCAACTGTACATGAGCACCGTGCCGCCGTTCCAGCCGCACAGCTCGACGTCGCTGTTGTTGACGTCGTGGGCGAAGGCAATGCGCGCGCGGGCAGCCTCGGACAGCGCCGGGTTCGCGATCACCTTATCCTCATCTCCGTACATCAGCAGCGGATTGACCGGGCTGTAGTCCCAGGCGGTCAGGTCGCGGCTGCGGGCGGCACAGGTGGTGTAAAATCCGCCCGGCAGCGCTTCGAGATAGAGCACGTAGTAATACGGGTCGCCGGGGAACGTGTAGATTGCGGGACCTCCGGCGTAGCGCTCTTTCTGGAAGACGCACGCAGGCGGGGTCATCGTCCAGTGCGTCATATCGTCCGAACGCGCGAACCGGAAGGTGAACGGCACGCCGCACTCATCCTTCGGCGCGTCGATCTCCATCAGCAGCGTATAGCCGCCGTCCATTTTGCACACGCCGGTGTTGTAGATGCCGTACCCGGGGAAGCGTACGGAGGTCTCCTCCCATGAGCACAAGTCGGACGTCCGGAAGATGCCGAGCGTATCGCCGCCCCAGCGTTCCCGCACTCCGACGGCATAGAGGGTCTCGCCGTCCGTATAGGCGCAGCCGAGGTGACAGCCGCGCGCAAGCTCCGTCACGATCCGGCCGGTGTCATATTCGACCAGCCGGAAGTAGGATGCTCCGGTGTCGTTTGCGGGATTCTGCTTTTTCGCGCGGATATACTCGAAGCGATAAAGCGTACCTCCGAACACCAGCGGTGTGGTCTCGACGATGTCGCAGGCGATCGTGCCCAGCTTGCGGATGACGGGCCTTTTCGGAAAGGGCTTTGTGAAATCCATGCGATCACTCCTCTCTTTTGATCTGCTTTCAGTATAGCACATACGCGCGGGTTTGAAAAGACGGGAATCCATGAATCAACGTCTTTTTTATCCTCAATGTGGGTCATGTGAAGTGGAAGACGGCGAAAACGTCGCGGCGAGTACCCAAAAAGCTGCAGAAATGGACGGCAGTCTTGACACCGGGCATCCGTTTTGATATTCTGATGATCGAGCGGTATCCAATTCAAAAAGGAGGTAACCACATGAACAAATCCCAGTTATCCTACGCAATCTGGCCCTGGAAGGACAAGGAGGCGGCACTGGCGGAGATCACCGCTATCGGCTACCGGCGCTGCGAGACGACGCGGCAGACCATCTCGGACTATCACTACGACGCGCCCCGGTACGCCGAGATGCTCGCACGCTACGGCGTCACGGCGGACAGCTTCTACTTCCATCTGCCAGCCCCGGGACAGGAGAGCGAACTGTTCGATGTCCTGGAGCGGGAGCTGAAGTTCGTCGCGGCGCTCGGCACTCCGCGTGTCACGCTGCAGGGTGTCCGCGGACGTCCGGATACGATGGACGACGAAGCGTGCAGCTACCAGCTCGCCCAGGTACGCACGTTTCTGGATTACGCGAAGTCCTTCGGGCTGGCGGTCAACATGCACCCGCATGTCGGGACGTACTTCATGTACCCCGACGAGATTGACTGGCTGATGGAGCGCGTCGAGCCGTCGGAGCTTGGCTTCGCACCCGATACCGCGCACATCGCCGCCGCCGACGGCGACCCCACCGCCATCGTCCGCAAGTATGCCTCGCGCGTCGGGTTCACGCACCTCAAGGACTACAAGCTCGGCGACAGCGTCTCCTACGGCGGCTGGGTCAACTCCGGCATCCCGATCATGGAAGGCTTCCACGGTCTGGGACTGGGCGTCGTGGACTTCCCTGAAATCTTCCGCATCCTCGACGCCGCAGGCTATGACGGCCCGCTTTGCGCGGAGCTCGACCGCGCGCCCGTCTCCAACGCCGAGAGCGCGCGTCTCAGTTACGAATATATGTGCTCACTGCTGTGACCCGCTTCCGAATTGGATATGCCCCCTGTCAAAAGACAGGGGGCATATCCGCTGTTGTGTGTTATTCACCGCGCACCGGCCACCCCGCTCATGCCTATCCGGGTGCAGATCACGCGCTCGGCTCGGTTTCGGTCATGTCAGGTCCTTCATAAAGTATTCAAACATCTTGGGAGACAGCGG
The DNA here is from genome assembly GCA_012800055.1 of Clostridiales bacterium. GTDB lineage: Bacteria > Bacillota > Clostridia > Oscillospirales > QAMX01 > JAAZKA01. The sequence continues at coordinate 963 of JAAZKA010000030.1, read as the reverse complement.
CTTGCTGCCGGTCTCGGTGATTTCAAAGCCGGTCTCAATGCGTCCGCCGTAGAGTTTGGGGTGACCGAAGAAGCTGACGTCGACCATGACGGTCATCCCGGGGGCGAGGGGGAAATCCCCGTTGGGGCCAAAGAAGGGCGACTCGGCCTCCATCAAACCGATCGAGTGGACGAACGGGCAGACAAGGTACTTCATCAGTCCATGCTTCTCGTAATACTGACGTCCCGGAACATCCAGCTCGCGTCCGGTCATGCCGGGCTTCAGGAGCGCGTGGGTCAGCCGCAGCACTTCGCGCAGATGGTTGATGAGGTCTTTCTGCTCCTGCGTATATTTCCCGTCGACGGGCAGGATATCGCCGACGGTTCCGGCGTAGCCGTTGACACGCGGGGCGATGCCGATCATGACCAGCTCACCGGCCTTCATGATGCGGTCGGTGGCCGTAGGGACAACGGCCTTGGCACGCTCGCCGGAGCCGACGATCGTGGAATAGGCAAAGCTCGTGGCGCCGTTTCTGCGGCACAGCTCCTCGCCCGCAGCGGCGACGGCATACTCCGGCGCACCGGCACGGATCGCCTCGACCATGCGGTCGTACGCGAGGTCGCACATCTCCGTCGCCGCGCGCACCTGTTCAATCTCCCACGGCGACTTATATGCGCGCAACGTCTCGTACTCGTCGGTGATGTCGACCATCTCGACGTCCTTAAAGCCTGCCTGGAAGTCGACGTACACACGGTACGGAATCGCCGAGTCGCCGACGACGCCGATGCGCCGCAGCACGGTGCCCTCGGCTTTCAGCTCCGCATCGAGCTGGGCAAAGTCGATGATATTCGCGTTGGGATACTCTTCGTTGGGTACCATGAACACCGGGAAGCACCTGACCTTCGTGATTGCCGAGTTCATCTGTGCGAATGGCTCGCTCTCGGGGCCGCCGAGCAGGATCGGCTCGCCCTCGATGGGTACGAG
>JAAZKA010000029.1 GCA_012800055.1 Clostridiales bacterium | reverse complement strand
TTGACAAGCTGATGGAAGACGTCGACCCAGCGCCCCGCCTGTGCGATGAGATCGGCCTGGTCACGGCGACGAGCGTCGAGAACGACCGCTGGGGCTGGCGCATCGACGGCAGCCATCAGACGCGCTGCGTACATGTCGCCATCGGCAACAACTACCGGCGCGGCGAGGTCATCCACGCGCCGGAGCATGTCGATTTCGACGTCCACGAGCCGACCATCACGCTCGACGGTACGGTGATCTGCGAAAACGGCGTCTTCACCGACGCAGTCTGACGGAGGAACCCGATATGGAACGGGAGTATGACTTCAAGAAGCGGATGCTCGAAGTTCACAAGCCGCATCGGAAGAATGACGCGGTTTGGACGAAACTGACGGGAACAGTGCTCACCGGAGACTGGGAGATCGTGTTCCCCCGCGACGCCGGACGTGTGCTGACCTATGCGGCGCGCGACTTTACAGAGTACCTGAACGTGAGTCTGGACATATGGCCGCGTCTGCGGACGTCCGGAGACATCGCGGGAGAGCGTCATGGACGGCGAGTCATTCTCGCGACCGCGGCGGATTTCCCGCATTTCGCGCCGCAGAACCGTGACGCCGTAGAGAATCCGCGCGCATGGGCGCTTGCGTACCGGCTGATCGTGACGGACGACGATATCCTGGTGGTCGGTGCGTCGGAGCGCGGCTGCGCGCAGGGCGTCTACCGGCTCGAGGATATCCTCAATGCTAACGAAGGGCCTGTGATCTCCCCGCGCGACGAGTCGTATACGCCGCTGTTCTCGCCGCGTATGACGCACTCGGGCTATGAGCTGGATACCTTCCCGGATAACGTCCTGCGCGCGATCGCCCATCAGGGAATGGACGCCATCAAGGTGTTTACCAAGGGCGTGAACATGACCGAGCACGGGTACCAGGACTTCAACGAGCTGATCTGGCGCGCGGCGGGCTTCGGCTTGGACGTCTATTGCTACAGCTACTATAAAAGCGAGATGCACCCGTCAGATCCCGGCGCCCGGGAGTATTATGACAACCTCTACGGCGAGCTGTTCCGCGCGTGTCCGGGATTTCGCGGCGTGATCTTCGTCGGCGAGAGCATCGGGTTCCCATCGCATGACCCGCATACGCACTGGGACAGCGCGACGCGGCCGAAGGGGAAGTTCCACCCGGGCTGGTATCCGTGCGAGGACTACCCGGAGTGGATCGCGATGGTTTCCGGCGTCATCCACACATACGCGCCGGAGTGCGAGATTGTGTTCTGGACGTACAACTGGGGCTTCCAGCCTGAAGATGCCCGGCTTGCGCTGATCCGCAAGCTCCCGCGCGACATCACGCTGCTGGTGACGTATGAGATGTTTGAGCTCCGTGAAGTCGCGCCGGGCGTAATCGAGAAGTGCGCGGACTATACGCTGGGCTTCGAAGGTCCGGGCGGGTACTTCCTCTCCGAGGCAAAGGCCGCACATGAGTGCGGTATCCGGCTGTACACAATGTGCAACACCGGCGGGCTGACGTGGGACGTCGGCGATATCCCGTACCTGCCGACGCCGCAGCAGTGGAACCGGCGCTACCAGGGCATTCTCCGCGCGCACGACCTCTACGGGCTGTGCGGGCTGATGGAGAGCCACCACTACGGCTTCGTCCCGTCGTTCGTGTCGGAGTTATGTAAAACGATGTACACGCGTGTGGACGGAATCAGTCCGGATTTCGATACGGAGCTGCGGAAGATCGCCGTGCGTGACTTCACGGAAGTGAACGCTGATACGATGATTCGCGTGTGGGATCTCTGGAGCGAGGGCTTACGGCACATCGTGACGGAAGGTTACGACCAGTACGGACCGCTTCGTATCGGGCCGTCGTTCCCGCTGACGTTCGATCAGACCGAGCGCATCCCGACACGTCCGTACGCAAGCCATCATACGGAGAAAAACATCGTCACGACGACGTACTTCCAGGATATCCGCAACACGAGGAAAGTGCTGTGGGAGCTTGAGACGATGACCGAGATGGGCAGGCTCTTCCGTGAGGGCGGCAATCTGATGGAGACGGTGCTGCAGACGCTGACCGGCGACAAACTCACCGATGCACGGCGTCAGTACGCACTGGGACGCTTCATTGAGCGCACGGCGTACACGCACGTGAACAACAAGCGCTGGCACATCCTCAAGTGCATTCTGCTCAATGAGACGGGCGCTTTCCCTTGCGAGAAATACTCCGGCTACTTCGAAGTCGCGCCAAGAGAGCCGATGCCGGAAGGTGCGTCGCATGACCGTGCGGGACTGCTGCCGGCGCTGGGACTGTCCCCCACTGCGTCGGACACGGAGATTGCCGCCGAGATGGAGAGGGTCGCGCGTGAGGAACTTGCCAACACGCGGGCAACTTACCCGCTCATTATGGAGGACTCGCGCATCGGGTTTGAACCGACGATGGACTATATGGCCGACGCGCGCAGTCTCGACTGGAAGCGCCGCGTCACGGAGGACTCGCTTGCAAGACTGCGGGCATGGAAACACTGACAACAAACTTCAATAAAGGACGAACAACTATGGAACACCTGGGCCTCAATGAGATCCGTGAGCGGTATCTGAAATTCTTTGAGTCAAAGCAGCATCTGCGTCTGCCGAGCTTTTCGCTGATTCCGGAAAACGACAAGACGCTGCTGCTGATCCCGGCGGGCATGGCACCGCTGAAGTCCTACTTCACCGGTGAGCAGACCCCGCCCGCACCGCGCATCACCACCTGCCAGAAATGCATCCATACCAACGACATCGAGAATGTCGGCTTCACCGCGCGCCACCTGACGTTCTTCGAGATGCTCGGCAACTTCTCTTTCGGCGATTACTTCAAGCTCGAGGCCATCGCCTGGGCGTGGGAATTCGTCACCCAAGTCCTCGAGATGCCTGAAGACCGGCTGTATGTCTCAGTCTACGAAAAAGACGACGAGGCGATGGAAATCTGGACGAAGAACGTCGGCGTGGCACCCGACCATATGTTCCGCATGGGCAAAGCGGACAACTTCTGGGAGATCGGTACCGGTGTCGGACCGTGCGGACCGTGCTCGGAAATTTACTTCGACCGCGGCGAGCAGTACGCGTGCGGCCCGGACTGCCATCCCGGCTGCGACTGCGACCGCTTCGTTGAGTTCTGGAACCTCGTATTCACGCAGTTCGAGAACGACGGCCACGACAACTACCTGCCGCTGGCAAAAAAGAACATCGACACCGGCATGGGCCTTGAGCGCATCGCATGCATCATGCAGGAGGTGGGCAGTCTCTTTGAGGTCGACACGATGACCGCAATCACGCAGCGCGTCTGCGAAATGGCGGGCGTCGAGCGCGGTCATGACCCGAAGACCGAAATTTCGCTGCGCATCATCACAGACCACATCCGCGCAACCGTCATGCTCGTGTGCGACGGCGTGCATCCGTCCAACGAGGGCCGCGGCTATATCCTCCGCCGCCTGCTCAGACGCGCTGCGCGTCACGGCCGTCTGCTGGGCATCCGCTCCGGCTTCCTCACCGAGCTTGCCGATACCGTCTTTGAAATCTCCGGGAAGGCCTACCCGCAGATCATCGAAAAGAGCGACTACATCCGCCGCGTCATCCGGCTGGAAGAGGAGCGCTTCGACAAAACCATCGACGCCGGCCTCAAACTGCTGTCCGAGCACATCGACGAGATGAAGGCGTCCGGCAAAACCGTGATGGACGGTGCCGAGGCGTTCAAGCTGTATGACACATTCGGCTTCCCGGTTGACCTGACCGTCGAAATCCTCGGCGAGCAGGACTTCACGCTCGACCGCGAGGCGTTCGAACGCTGCATGAACGAACAGCGTGATCGCGCCCGTGATGCGCGCAAGAAGCACGCGCTCGGCTGGGGCAGTGACGACGCGGGCGCTTTGAAACAGCTTCCCGAGACCGTCTTCACCGGCTACACATCCTGCACCGGCACGGGTAAAGTGCTTGCAATCCTCTCCGGCGGTGAGACGCGCGAGGGTGTCGGCATGGACGAAGAGGCAACGCTGCTTCTCGACTCTACCACCTTCTACGCAGAGTCCGGCGGTCAGATCGGCGACACCGGCGTGATCGAGTGCGACACGGGCAGCTTCCGTGTCACCGACGTAACCAAGACGCCCGACCATAAGTTCCTGCATTCCGGTGTCGTCACGCGCGGTACCCTTTCCGTCGGCGACAGCGTCCGCACGCTGGTAGATGAACCGCGTCGTCAGGCAATCTCCCGTGCCCACTGTGCGGCACACCTTCTCCAGGCGGCTCTGCGCCTTGTCCTCGGTACGCATGTCGAGCAGGCCGGCTCCCTTGTCGAGCCCGACCGCGTCCGCTTCGACTTCACCCACTTCGCCGCTCTGACCGACGACGAGAAAGCCAAGGTCGAGGCGCTGGTCAATGAGGAAATCCTCAAGGCACTGTCCGGCTCGATGACCGAGATGCCCACTGATGAGGCAAAAAAGCTCGGTGCGATAGCGCTGTTCGGTGAGAAATACGGCAAGACCGTGCGCGTCGTGCGCTACGGCGACTACTCCTGCGAGCTGTGCGGCGGTACGCATATCGATAACACGGCGAAGGTCGGACTGTTCCGCATCGTGGGCGAAGGCTCCGTGGCAGCGGGCGTGCGGCGCGTCGAAGGTGTGACGGGACTGGGCGTTCTGGAACTCCTCAAGACCCGTGAGGATACCATCGCGCGGACGGCGATGGCGCTTAAGACCTCCGTGTCCGAGGTCGAACACGCGGCGGAGATCATGGCGGCAACCGTGCGCGAGCAGAAGCAGACGATCGACGGGCTCAGCGGTAAGATCGCGCGTGCGGAGGTCGAAGGACTGCTGAAGTCCGCGAAAGCCGTCGGCGGCGTAAAGCTTATTTCCGCGAAGGTCAACGCCGATCTTGAAAGGATGCGGACGATGTGCGACATCCTGCGGGATATTGACACGACGGTGGTCGTGATGTTCGGCGCGGTAGCAGACGGAAAGGTACAGCTTTCGTGCGCGTGCGGCGCGGACGCGGTGAAGATGGGTGCGCATGCGGGAAAACTCGTAAAAGCGGCGGCGGCGATTGTCGGCGGCGGCGGCGGCGGCAGACCTGACAGCGCGAGCGCCGGCGGCAGAAACCCCGAGAAGCTGGATGAAGCGCTGGCCTCCGTAGAAGCCAATCTCGCGGCGATGCTGAAGTAACGCATCCGAACCCCCGTCAGTAAGAGATCCTTTCGGAATTTCTGAAAGCTTTTCGCTTCTTTTTCGTGAAAAAAGCGCATCCTGCCCCGGGCGAAATCGGTGCAGCAGTCGTATGCACAGACAAGAACATCCCGAAAGGTGAAACAGATAAATAAAGCCGCCGGAGAACACATCCTCGGCGGCTTTCACAAAGAAAGGAACTCCCCATGCGTATTTTAGCCATCGGCGCGCACCCGGACGACTGCGATCTGTGCTTCGGCGGAACCGCAGCGCTGTTTGCGAAAGCCGGTCACGCGGTCAAGTTCATCTCGGCGACCAACGGCGATACCGGCCACCATGTCATCGGCGGAGGTCAGCTCGCACGCCGCCGCTTCAAGGAAACCCAGGAGTCCGCGAAACTCGCCGGCATTGCAGAGTATGAGGTCTTCGACATCCACAACAACGGTCTCACCCCCGATATCCCCACCCGCGAACGCTTCATCAAAGCCATCCGCGAGTGGAAGACCGACCTGCTGTTCACCCACCGCACCGTCGACTACCACCCCGATCACCGCGCGACTGCCCAGCTCGTCCAGGATTCGTCCTACGCCATCATCATCCCCAACGTCTGCCCGCTCACTCCGGTGCTCACGAAGGCTCCCGTGATTTTATACTTCGCCGACCGCTTCCGCAAGCCCTGCCCCTTTACCCCCGACGTCGTCGTCGACATTGACACGACCATTGACACGAAGCTTGCGATGTTCCGCGCGCAGGAGTCGCAGGTGTTTGAGTGGCTTGCGTATACAAACG
>JAAZKA010000028.1 GCA_012800055.1 Clostridiales bacterium | reverse complement strand
TCGGATGCCGCGACCAGCCGGTCGGTCAGCTCCTCCTTCGGGAGGTCCATAAGCGCCGGGTCGTCGAGGGTGCCTGTGGGGAACAGATAGGCGATGGTCATCTTCATGTTGGCGAACGCTTCGGGATGAACGGTCTTTCCGTCTCCATAGGCTGCCACGACGGTATCGGTGACAAGGTCGGCGGCCATCTTGAGAATGCTCGGCCGCAGGCTCTCGCCGTCGAGCACCTGATTGCGCTGCCCGTAGATGGTTTGGCGCTGGATGTTCATAACATCGTCGTACTCCAGGACATGCTTGCGGCTTTCGAAGTTGCGGCCTTCGACCTTCTTCTGGGCACTCTCGATCGCTCCGGAGAGGATTTTCGCATCGATGGGCGTATCCTCGTCGACGCCGAGGTTCTCCATCATTGCCTGCATCCGGTCGGATCCGAACAGGCGCATCAGGTCATCTTCCAGGCTGATGATAAACCGGGACGCGCCGGGGTCCCCCTGACGGCCCGAACGTCCGCGGAGCTGGTTGTCGATGCGGCGGCTCTCATGGCGCTCGGTGCCGAGGATAAAGAGCCCGCCCGCCGCGCGCACCCGGTCGCCGTTCTGTTTGATCTCAGGCGCGTACTTCTCCAGCAGTTCCTTATAGATGCCGCGTGCCTCGAGGACAATGGCATCCTCGGTATCGGCAAAGCCCATCGCGTCGGCGACGGCCTCGGGCGCGTAGCCCATCTTCAAAAGCTCCTGCTCTGCGATGTAGTCAGGGTTGCCGCCGAGCTTGATGTCGGTTCCGCGGCCGGCCATGTTCGTCGCGATGGTCACGGCGCCGAGGCGTCCGGCCTGTGCGACAATCTGTGCTTCACGCTCATGGTGCTTGGCGTTGAGGACCTCATGCGGGATGCCCTGCTTCTTGAGCAGCGCGCTGACCAGCTCCGAGACCTCGATGGAGACGGTGCCGACCATGATCGGCTGCTTCCGGGCCGCGCACTCCTCAACCTGCGCGACAATGGCGCGGTACTTCGCGGCCTTCGTGCGGTAGACGGTGTCGTTGTGATCGATGCGCACGACGGGCTTGTTCGTCGGGATTTCGATGACGTCGAGCTTATAGATCGCACGGAACTCGGCTTCCTCGGTCAGCGCGGTACCGGTCATGCCGGACAGCTTTTTGTACAGGCGGAAGAAGTTCTGGAAGGTGATTGTCGCGAGGGTGCGGCTCTCGTTCTCGACCTTGACCTTCTCCTTGGCCTCGATCGCCTGATGCAAACCTTCGGAGTAGCGGCGGCCGTACATCAGACGCCCGGTGAACTCGTCGACGATGATGATCTGCCCATCCTTGACGACGTAGTCGATATCGCGCCGCATGACGCCGCGCGCTTTGATGCCCTGGTTGATGTGGTGGACAAGCGTGGTGTTATCCGGGTCCATCAGGTTTTCCACGCCGAAATAAACCTCGGCCTTGGTCACGCCGTGCGGGGTGAGGGTTGCGGTACGCGCCTTCTCGTCGACGATGTAGTCGGCGTCGATGTCGTCCTGCTCCTCTTTCTCGTCAACCTCACGGACGCGCATAACCTTGCAGGTCGCGGCGAAGGCGTCAGCCTGGCCGTAGAGCGGGGAGCTTTCCTCGGCCTGACCGGAGATGATGAGCGGGGTACGGGCCTCATCAATGAGGATGGAGTCGACCTCGTCGACGATAGCGAACACGTGGCCGCGCTGAACCTTCTGTTCCTTGTAGATCGCCATATTGTCGCGCAGGTAGTCAAACCCCAGTTCGTTGTTGGTGCCGTAGGTGATGTCGCAGTTATACGCCTCCCGCCGCTGGTCGTTGTCGAGGTCATGGACGATCAATCCGACGGAGAGTCCGAGGAAACGGTAAATTTTCCCCATCCACTCGGAGCCGTGGCGGGCAAGGTAGTCGTTGACGGTGACGATATGGACGCCCTCACCGGTGAGGGCGTTGAGATAGGCGGGAAGGGTGGAGACAAGGGTCTTGCCCTCACCGGTCTTCATCTCGGCGATACGTCCCTGATGGAGGACGACGCCGCCGATGAGCTGGACGCGGAAGTGGGTCTCGCCGAGCACGCGGGTAGCAGCCTCGCGGACGTTTGCAAACGCCTCGGGGAGGACGCTGTCGAGGCTTTCGCCGTTCTCGCGGACGCGTTTCTGCAGCTCGTAGGTCTTCTCGCGCAGCTCGCGGTCGGTCATCTTCTGAAAGACCGGCGCGAGGTCTTCTATTTTCCGGATCAGAGGCTCTATGCGTTTGATTTCGCGGGTCGAATGGGTACCGAAGATTTTCGAAAAAAATGCCATGATGCTGTCTCCTTAATTGCCGATGGGTCAGAATGCGGCGACGCGCGGCGGATCAATCCACGCCGGGGAGGTTGATGCGGTCGATCTTCCGCTGTGCGGTGCTCCGGGCAAGTTCATAGTAGTATTCCATATTCTCCATCGCGCGCTTTGTGCCCAGCTCGTAGGGTTCGGGGCCGCCGAACTCGAACGAATAGACGCCTTTGTAGCCGGCCTTCTGGAGAATGCGGAAGCACGGTACGAAGTCGACGATGCCGTGGCCGGGGATGGTGTCGCGAAGGAAGTCGCCGTCGCGGGTCGTGAGCCAGCCCTCGCCCGGATGCGGCATTGAGCCGGATTTATAAAGGTAGTCCTTGATATGGACGTGCATGACGCGGTTAGAGAACGCGCCGATGAAGCGCTGCGGGGTCTCGCCGGCGAAAAAGATGTTGCCGAAATCGAAGCAGACGCCGATGTTGTCATGGTTCATCGCGTCGAGGAACTTCGAGAAGCGTTCAACCCCGTTGAACAGAAAGCCCTGGTCCTCATACAGGCACTTGATGCCGATTCTTTTGCAGTAATCGGCGACCTCTCCGGCGCGTGTGACGACCTCATCGAAGACGCGCTCGAACGACGGCATTCCGATGGGCGCGGGAGAAAGTCCGGCAACGAGGGTGTGATGTAAAAACGGCGACCCGCAGGCACGGGCAATGTCGGCTTCCCGTTTGAGCCGTTCGACGACGGCCTTGCCTTCGTCGCCGGAGAGCGTGACGCACAGGGAGAAGCAGGCAGTAAACATACCCTCATCGGCGAGGACGCGCTTGAGCTCCTCCGCCTTGGCGACAGTGTCGATTGCGTCGCACGGGGACGGCTCGACAGCGTCGAACCCGAGAGACTTGGCGTACCGGACGGCGCCGGAGATGCCGCGCTCACGCAGAGCGCCGCTGAAACCGGTGAACATGCTTTTCTTCATACAGCAAAACCTCTCTTATACCGTGATATCAGTCTGTTTAGCATTATACCACATCGTGCAGAAAAACAAAAGGCTTTTTTGAAAACTCGTGCAAAATTCATCCGGCATCCACATACACCGCGGGCGGGGACGCGGATGCGCGCGGTTCGGATGTTTCCAGTATACCTGCCCGGTCTGTCAACTGTTTTCCATGTACACAGGTTCACGCGTCCATTCCCGCCTGTATCACGGTCTGCGCCTGCGCGTTTTGTATCGGAACTTCCCACTGAACACAAGAAATTCCCCTTGCAAAACCGCCGCGTATGGTGTAAAATAAACGTAAATCAATTTACCCCACAACGGAAGGATTGTTGCTTATGAAACTCTGGGGCGGACGCTTCTCGCATGAGACCGACAAAACCGCGAATGATTTCCAGGCGTCCATCGGCTTCGACCGGCGCCTGTACCGTGAGGATATTGAGGGCAGCATCGCCCACGCCACTATGCTCGGCCGTCAGGGCATCATCGAGCCGTCCGAGGCCGAAAAAATCGTCGAAGGGCTGCGCGGCATCCTCGCCGATATCGAGGCCGGAAACCTCACCTTTTCCTCCGACAACGAAGACATCCACATGAACATCGAGACCTTCCTCACCCAGCGCATCGGCACCACCGGCAAGCGTCTCCATACCGCCCGCAGCCGCAATGACCAGGTCGCGCTCGACATGCGCATGTATGTCCGGCGTGAAAGCGGGACGCTCATCGAGTATGTCGACGCCGCCATACGCGCATTGCTCGAACTTGCCAAGGAGCACACCGCAACCGTCATGCCGGCGTATACCCACCTCCAGCGCGCGCAGCCGGTCACCTTCGCGCACTATATGCTCGCCTGGTGCCAGATGCTGCGGCGCGACCATACGCGGCTTTCGGACTGTCTGGCGCGTATGGACGAGTGCCCCTTAGGTGCCGGAGCCTGCGCGTCCACCACCTACCCCATCGACCGGCGCTTCGTCGCGGCCGAGCTGGGGTTCTCCGACGTCACCGCCAACTCGATCGACGCCGTTTCCGACCGCGACTACGTTGTGGAGCTGTGCGCGGCGCTGGCGCTCATCATGACGCATCTGTCGCGCATGTGCGAGGAGCTGGTGCTGTGGAGCTCTTGGGAGTACCGCTTCATCGAGATGGATGAGGCATACTCGACGGGATCGTCGATCATGCCGCAGAAGAAGAACCCGGATATGGCAGAGCTGATCCGCGGGAAGACCGGACGGGTCTACGGCGATCTGATGGGACTTCTGACAATGCTCAAGGCGCTGCCGCTGGCGTACAACAAGGACATGCAGGAGGATAAAGAGGCCTGCTTTGACGCGATCGACACGGTGAAGGACTGCCTGACGGTCTTCACGCCGATGGTTGGTACGATGCGGGTGAATGTCGGACGGCTGCGGGCTGCGGCAGACGAGGGGTTCATCAACGCGACGGACGCGGCGGATTATCTGACGAAAAAAGGCGTGGCGTTCCGGGACGCGTACACGGCGGTCGGGAAGCTGGTGGCGGCGTGCGTAGAGATGGGCGTGACGCTGGAGGAGCTGCCGATTGAAAAGCTGCGGGAGATCCATCCGGCGTTTGAAGAGGATGTATACGCGGCGATCGGGTTGGACGCGTGCGTGAGCGGCAGGAAGGCAGAGGGCGGGCCGGCAGAGGTGAGCGTAAGGGAGCAAATCGAGAAACTGGAGCGGTTCCTCGCATAACGGGCGGGACGCACGCTTCTTTTTCGTGAAAAAGAAGCTGCAAGAAAAAGCGCTTGTCACGAGAGCCGGGAACGAACATACATTTCTGCTTTTCTGTATTTTCCCTATTAAACTGGAGGTGCTTCTATGCATGACTTCGCACGGGAACTCGCATTCTTCCGCGAGCACCCCGTAACCGATTGGCACGAACACGCCGGCATCGGTCTGTTCCCCGACAACGGCGACTTTTCCATCGTCGACCGCCTCATGTCCAGCGCCGCTTACGTCGGCATCGACCGTATGGTCATCTCCAACCCCGTCACCGGCGGTACGCACGCTACCCCCGAACAAATCGCCGCCGCCAATGACTACGTCGGCCGCTGCGTCAGACGCTACCCCGGCAGACTTTTCGGCCTCGCCTACGTCGACCCCGTCCACGGTCGGTACGCCGTCGCCGAACTCGACCGCTGCGTGAAGGAGTACGGCTTCCTCGGCGCAAAATTGTATAACCAGTACACGATGGACAACGATATCCAAAACCCCGTTATCGAGTACACCGTCGAGCATGACCTGTTCATTCTCATGCACGCCGGTCACATCTGCCAGATCCCCTGCGAGCAGCCCTACATCAGCGACAGCACCCATATGGCGGGTGCCGCGCGCAAATACCCCGAGGCTCACTTGATCATGGCCCATATCGGCGGCGGCGGCGACTGGAGCTGGCAGCTCCGCGGCCTAGAGGACTGCCCCAATGTCTTCTGCGATATCTCCGGTTCCGTCCACGATACCGGAATGATTGAGGGTCTTGTCCGCGCGATAGGCGCCGAGCGCGTCCTGTTCGGTACCGACGGCAACTTCTCGTCCTCCATCGGCAAGCTCTGCGGCGCAAAGCTCACCGAGCGGGAGAAACTCACGATCATGGAAAACCCGCGCTTCCTGCGGTATCTGGAAAGGGGGAACCTCTGATGCTGATTGACGCGTGCGCATACCTTGGACATTACCCGTTCCGCAAGACCGAGAATCAAACCGCCCCCGAGTTGATCGCTCTGATGGACGACTACGGCATCGAAAAGGCACTCGTCTCATCGCTGCCCGCCGTCTACTACCGCGACGTCATGGACGGCAACCGCGAACTGTTCGACGAGATTGCCCCCTGCGCTGACCGCCTGATCCCCGTCGCCACCGGCAACCCGCGCTATCCCTGCGCGCTCGATGACCTCGCCGAATGCGTCAGACGCGGATGCCGCGCTGTACGGCTCTACCCCAAGCAGCATGGCTATCAACTCACCGACCCGTGCGCGGTCGAGTATCTCCGGCGCGCGGCTGAGCTGCATATCCCCGTCGCGTTCCCGCTGTGTCTCGAGGACCTGCGCGGACGCCATCACCTGGACATCATGTATCCGCTCTCCGCCGATGAGATTGCCGACGCCGCTCAGCTCGCTCCCGAGACCGACTTCATCCTCCACAACCATAATAACTACAGTTACGCCGCCGTTTTGTCGGAACGCTGCCCCAACCGTGTCGGCGGGTTCTACTACGACATCGGCCGTACCGACTGCCTCTACGTGGACGGCCTGCAGCGGCTTATCGCGACGGCGGGACTGGATCATGTACTGTTCGGTACCTCAATGCCGCTGCAGTACATCGATGTGCAGCTTGTCAAGCTTCACTATCTCCCTGACCGTGCAAATCTCACCGACGCGCAGATGGAACTTTTGACCTCGGGCAACGCCAAACGGCTTTTCAGACTGTAAGGAGGGTTTCCTATGAGTGAGTGTTATTACTGCGGCGACGAGTACAAAAAGTACATGAAGCCGATCGCCGAGCTGTCGGTGTCGTACGCGTACATGGCGGGGTATCAGAAGTACTACCCCGGGCGCTGTATCGTCTGCCTGAAGCGTCATGCGGAGGAGTGGTTCGAGCTGACGGACGAGGAACTTTGCGGCTTCTCGCGGGACATCGCGACGGTCGCGCGGGCAATCGAGGCGGCGTTCCCGTGTGACAAGCTGAACTACGGCATCTGCGGCGACGGCAACCGTCACCTGCACATGCACATCGTCCCGAAGCTGAAGGACGGCTATACATGGGGCAAACTGTTTGAGATGCTCCCTCCGGTTGAGGATCAGATTCTCATCCCCGATGCGCAGCTCGACGCGATGATTGAGCGTATCCGCGCACATCTGTAACGATTCCATGCGCACAGGGGATGTCCATTCCCTGTGCACTTTCTATGAGGAGGTTCTCTTATGCGCAGAGAAGTCAAGCGTGACCCCTACTTCGCGGATCAACCCCCGCTGCGGTTTCTCGACGATCTGAAGTCCCCCGTCCACACCGCGTGTCCTGAGGGCTACGGCATCCGCGCCATCCGGGACGGCGAAGCGGATGTCCGGGGGCTGTACCTCAACTCTGACTTCCCCGACCCCGACGCACTGCTCGAAACGATCTACGACGACTTCACCCGCTTCACGCTCATCTACGGCATCTTCCCCAATGACAGCCGTCATGTGCCGCTGAACATCATTGAAGCCGCGACGCCGGTGTTCGAGGCGTACCGGGTCATTGTGACCGCGGATGCCGTGACGATCGAGGCCGCCGATACGGAGGGTGTGCGCCGGGCGCTGATCTGGATTGAGGATGAGCTGCGCCGGCGTGAGGGCGCGTACCTCCCGCTCGGCACGATCGAACGGACGCCGCACATCCGCGCGCGCATCACCCGCTGCTTCTTCTCGCCGATCAACCGTCCGCCGAAGTACGGTGATGAGCTGTCCGACGACATCGACTACTACCCCGACGAGTACCTCAACCGCATCATGCACGACGGCGCCAACGGTGTCTGGATCTACACCCGCTTTTCCGACCTCATCGAGTCAAGCTATCTGACCCATTACGGCAAAGGACACGAACCGCGCATTGAGAAATTGAACCGGGTGGTGAAAAAGTGCGCGCGCTACGGCATTGGTGTGTATGTCTTCGCAATCGAACCTGTCGCGCTGACGAAAGAGGAAGCGGAGGAGTATCCGGCAGTTGCAGGCGCGAATGTCTACGAAGGCCGCCGCACGTTCTGCACGAACACGGAGTTTGGAAAAGCGTTCTGTGAGGAAGCCGGACGCAGGCTGTTCGAGAGCGTCCCCGGCCTCGCCGGGTTCATCAGCATCACCTATGGGGAACGCTCGACGTCCTGCGCGTCGGCATACCGGCACAACGACTGCCCGCGCTGCAAAGATATCGCGCCGGGGAAGGTTCTGGCGCAGGCAGTGGATGCGCTGACATCCGGGATGAAAGCCGCGAAGCCCTCCGCAACGCTTGTGAGCTGGACCTACGGGCACCGCACCTGGAGTTTTGACGACATCTGCGAGTACGTGAGAAATGCTCCGGAAGGTGTGGCGCTGCAGCAGAACTTCGACGACATGGGCTATGAAGACCAGCTCGGACGGATGCGGCTGGCGGTGGACTACTGGCTGTCGTATGTCGGGCCGTCTGAGCTGTTCCGCATCACTGCCGAGGAAGCGAACAAGTGTGATAAGCCCCTGTTTGCGAAGATGCAGGTCTGCTGCTCACACGAAGTCGCGAGTATACCGTACGTACCGGTGCCGGGCATCATCTATAAGAAGTACAAGGCGGCGCATGACTACCGCGTCGAGGGCGTGATGCAGTGCTGGTACTTCGGCAACTATCCGTCCCTGATGAGCAAGGCCGCCGGGGAGCTTGCATATGAGTCGTTTGAGGACGGTGAAGACGCGTTCCTCCAAAGACTCGCAGCGATTTACTGGGGTGAGAGCCGTGCGGAGGGTGTCGTACGGGCGTGGAAGAACTTTGAGCGCGCATACAGGCTCTACCCTATGAACGTGATGTACTCTTACTACGGCCCAATGCACGACGGCCCTGTGTGGGAGCTGCAGCTCTTGCCGAAAAACTACTCGCTGCCGAGGTCATGGCAGACGCTCGACCCGACCGACGGCGACCGCATCGCGGAATGTCTGCTGAACGGCCATACGCTTGACGAAGCGCTGACTCTGGTGTCACGGATGGTAACGTACTGGCATGCGGGACTGCGGGAGCTGCGGGAGGTCGCGCTGACCGACGATGAGACGCGCGGACAGGTAAGTGTCGCGGAGTGCCTGAGCGTGCTGTTCTCGAGTGCACGCAACATCCTGGATTTCTACCGGATGCGCGACCTGCTGGGGCATAATGAGAAGCCCGCCGAATACCTCGACGCGATGCGTACGATTGTCGAGCAGGAGATTCGCCATTCTCTGGCGCTGATCGCCTTATGCGACGCGGACGGACGTCTGGGGTACCACTCCGAGGGTGAGGGCTATAAGTTCTTCCCGAAAAAGCTTGCTCACCGCGCCGAGACCCTGAAAACACTGCTGGAAACGGAATTCCCCGTTGTACAGAAACGTATCGACGCGGGACTGCCGCCGCTTGCGTATTACCTTGGAGAAGAGGAAGATATTCCGCACTACCGGCTTGGGCACGGTGAGATCGCGCAGGCGTACTGGGAGCCGCTGTCGGACGGGAAGGCCCGCTTCCGCGCATCCTACGACACGGACGCGCTGACCATCGAGCTGTACGCGCCCTATGCGTGTAAGTTCCTGCTGTCTCCGGAGTTTCGGCTCTTATGGCCCGATGCGACGGCGGTGCTGTCTGCGGACGGCAGTGTGGCTTTGGGGAGCACGGCGTTCATGTACTACTCGCTGTTCGGTGACCGGGAGCGCGTCAACCGGGAACGCTGGCATACGGAGGTGCTGCCGTGCGACAGCGGCGTGAAGCTGCGGGTAACGCTCGCGCGGACGGACATCGACTGGGACGGTGTGACGCCGATGAAGCTGCGGATCGCGGCGGCGCCGATCGCGACGGCGGGCGTACCGGGTGAGTTCGGCTCGACCGCGCTGTGGAGCGTCGAGGACAACCCGGTCGTCACGCTCGGAAAGCCCGAGCTGTCGCCGTGCGAGTTCGGCTGGCTGATGCCGTAACGGATACGGACAGAGGCGGGGATGGTTTTG
>JAAZKA010000027.1 GCA_012800055.1 Clostridiales bacterium | reverse complement strand
GGATTGTCGGGGTTTCCGTCTTCTTGTTTTCAACAACGATGCTTTTACCATAAACGCTTGTTGAAGTGTAGCGTCTTGTGGTGTCCAGCGTATAGCCGGTAGGCGGCTGGGTTTCTACCCAGTAATAATCGCCGCTGACAGATACAGTTGCGTAGGCAACGCCGGAACTGTCAGTAATATAGCTGCCTACCTTTGTGTCAATCGTGCTTCCGACCCGATAAAGGTCGAATTTCGCTCCGGGAAGTTTGTAGCTGTTGTCATTGGAATCAACCTTGGTCAGCGTCAGCGTCCAGGAACTTGCGGTATGGACGACGTTATCGGGGGAGGGATCGGGAGAGGGATCAGGGGGATTATTGGAAGAGTGATTGTAGGTATAGATGTTGGTAAAGGTCATCTTCTCCGCAGGCTTGTCATCACTGATATCATAATTTCCGTTGGACAGCTTAGCGGGATAGATGCGCAGATTCTGTTCCGTATCATCGGTAGACTTTACATACCAAACCGCGTCGGAGTATGTCCAATAAGCAGCGCCGGTGTTCTTTTCGCGGACATAGAAGCCCTTGGAAAGCAGCTCCCAAACTTGTAATGAAGGCCCCGAGATCGTCATCTTTCCGTTGTACTCGCCCTGACCGTTGGTTTCGACCTCTGCGGAGACAGTCACATCAGCATACGCATTCTCGCTGCCGCTGTCAATATCGAGGATTTCAAGTTTAAAGATCATACGGCCGGGAGCAGTATTGCCGCCCTGTATTACCGTCTTAGTAAATGGAATCTCATAAGAAGATTCAGTATACCGATAGGTATTGGTAACCGTCAGGGTACCTGTGACGCCTTCCGTAAGGGTGATCTTGCCGTTCTCCGTGCTATACTCGGTTTGCACATTATAGCCGGCAGGGGTTTCTGGCAGAGTTTCTGCAACCGTGTATTCGCCAACCGGTACATTCGTTATTGTGTAGGTGTGGGTGGTTTTATTGAATTGCCCATATGTCACGGTATTTGTATAACCGTTCAGACCGGTTACGGTGAAGCTGATAGCGTTTTTGTACGCGTCAGTCAGCCCGCTCGCCTCGCCGGCGAAAACCTTTTTGATGGTCAGATTGGCTACCTGCTTGCTGTAGGTGTTGATGACCGTCACGGTGCCAGTGGTGCCATCTGCAAGGGTGATCTTGCCGTCCGTGTGGCTATAACCGGTTTGTACATGATAGCCGGCAGGGGGATCGGGCAGAGTTTCTGCAACCATATATTCGCCAACCGAAATATTCTGGAAGGTATGGCTGCTGTCTCCGTTGAAGTCCCCGTATGTCACAGTCTCTTTAAAGTTGTTCGGACCGGTTACGGTAAAGCTGATGGCGTTCTTGTACGTGTCATTCAGCTCACTCAAATCACCTGCGAAGACCTTCGTGATGGTCAGATTAGCTACCTGCTTGCTGTAGGTGTTGGTGACCGTTACAGTACCCGGGACACTTTCTTTAAGGGTGATTTTGCCGCTCCCCGGATTATAAGCGGTTTGCACATTAAAGCCGGCAGGGGTTTCAGGCAGAGTTTCTACAACTGTGTATTCGCCAACCGGAACGTTCGAGATGGTGTAGCTGTTGCTGGTTTTATCGAAGTCCGCATATGTTACGTCCCTCTCCGTGAAGCCAGTCGGTCCTTTTACGTTGAAGCTGATGGCGTTCTTGTACGTGTCATTCAGCCCGCCCGTCTCGCCGGCAAAGACCTTTGTGATGATCAGAGTAGATAACTTCTTGCTGTAGGTGTTGGTGACCGTTACGGTGCCCGGGACGTTTTCCAGCAGGGTAATCTCGCCGTTCTCCGAGCTATACTCGGTTTGTACATTAAAGCCGTCAAGAGCGGCGTTGTTCTCTGTCACGGTGTACGTGCCAACCAAAACATTCTCGAAGGTATGGCTGCTGCCTCCGCTGAAGTCCCCGTATGTCACGGTCTGTGTATAATTGTTCGGACCGGTCACGGTGAAACTGATGGCGTTCTTGAACGTGTCATTCAGCCCACTCGTCTCACCGGCAAACACCTTTGTGATCGTCAGAGTGGATAGTTTCTTGCTGTAAGTGTTGGTGACCGTTACGGTGCCCGGGACGTCTTCCGCAAGGGTGATCTTTCTGTTCTCCGGGTTATAGCCGGTTTGCACATGATAGCCGGCAGGGGGATCAGGCAGAGTTTCTACAACTGTGTATTCACCAACCGGAACATTCGAAATGGTATGGCTGCTGCCTCTGCTGAAGTTTCCGTATGTCACGGTATGTGTATAACCGTTTGAACCGGTTACGGTAAAGCTGATGGCGTTCTTGTACGTGTCAGTCAGCCCGCTCGTCTCTCCGGCAAACACCTTTGTGATCGTCAGAGCGGATACCTGCTTGGCGTAGGTGTTGGTAACCGTCACGGTGCCCGGGACGCCTTTCGCAAGGGTAATCTTTCCGTCCGTGTGGCTATAGCCGGTTTGCACATGATAGCCGGCAGGGGGATCGGGCAGAGTTTCCGTCACGGCATATTCGCCGGCCGGAACATCCGTGAAGGTGTGGCTGTTGGTGGTTTTATTGTTGAATTGCTCATATGTCACGGTCTGATTAAAGTTGTTCGGACCGGTTACGGTGAAGCTGATGGCGTTCTTATACGCGTCAGTCAGCTTTCCTACATCATCGCCGGTAAACACCTTTGTGATCGTCAGGCTGGTGAGCCTGGTGTAGGTGTTGGTGATTACTACTTCGACTTCGTCGTCATCCGCAAGGGTGATTTCCTGGATGCCATCGACGCCATCCCCAGGGATGTAGTCAACGCCTCCGGAGTTGTATTTGTTCTGCACCACATAGCCCGGAAGTCTGAAGTTGCTCTCCGTTACGGTGTAATCGCCCAGCGGAACATCATCAAAGGTATAGGTGTCGTTGTTGCCATCGTTGTCTTCATCGAATTTATCATACGTTATGGTCGTATCCTCAAAGCCCGTCGGTCCTGTCACGGTAAAGCTGATGGCGTTCTTGTACGCGTCCGTCAGTTCTCCCTCATCGCCGGCAAAGACCTTTTTAATTGTCAGGCTGGCGGACTGCTTGTCGTAGTCGTTTATAAACTCGACATAGTGAGCGTGATCGTCTGTGATCTCGATTTCAATCTCGTTGTCAGCGGGCACAGGGACACTTGCGCCCATAACCGGGGGCTGCGTCTGCGACAAGAGCCGACTGCCTGTCTTATATTCGCTGGAGCGAATATAGCCTTCGAAATCAGCGACGCTTTCCACTATGGAGTAGACACCCGGCTTCAATTTGTTCAGCGCATACTGGCCGTTCTGGAAATTATTATACGAGAATTGACTCTGCATTTCGCCAAGGGAATTGAATACAGTGAAGGTGATTCCGGCCTTCTGAGCGTCGGTCAGCGAATGACCGGTGAAGGATTTTTGCAGCACCAAGCCGCCTTCCTGTTTGTTGTAGTTGTTGGTAATCTTTACTTCGCCGGGGATGTCATCAGCAAGGTCAATAATGCCGGACTGTGCGGAGAACTCAGTAGTCACAATATAGTTATCAGAGATATACTGGTTGACGGGCAAAGTTTCTGTCACTGTGTATTGGCCGGCCGGTACATCGTTCAGCACATGCTTACCATCTATGAACTGACTGTACGTAATATCCTGCGGCTCAAAGCCGGCGGGACCTGTCACGGTGAAGGAAACGCTGTTCTTGTAATTGCTGGTCAGTTCGTCTATATCGCCGGTGAACTCCTTAATGATGGTCAGGTTGGTGGACTGTTTGTCGTAGGTGTTGATGATCTTCACTTCGCGATTGTCGTCATCTTCAAGGGTTATGGTGGGGATTTCAGGAATATATTCCGAGGTTACGATATATTCATATTTGTCAGAGATGTTCTGTTCGTCAGGCAGAGTTTCTGTTACGGTGTATGTGCCCAGCGGTACATCGTTTATCACATACCGAACAGTATTCAGATCGACTATTGTGAAATCACTGTATGGGATATTGTACTTCGTATTATTCTCGGAGTCTTTTACGATAAAGGAGATGTCATTCTTATACGCTGCCGGCAGATCTATCGTATCGCCTTCAAAGACCTTTGTGATGGTCAGCTTGGCGGCCTGCTTGTCGTAGTCGTTTATAAACTCGACATAGTGAGCGTTGCCGTCGGTGATCACGATTTCCGCAATGTCTCCGGGTATAGTATCATTACCTGCCGATCCCGGATCTCCCAAAGGATAAGCATCCGTGCTGTATCTGGTATCGCGTATATAACCATCAAAGTCAGCCTTGGTTTCCTTAATGGTGTAAGTGCCGAGTGAAATATTGTTAATTATACATTGATCATTTTGGAAATCACTGTATGGGATGACATGCTGAGCATTGCCCTCGGAATCGTATACGGTAAAAGTAATTCCTGCCTTCTGTCCGGCTGTAAGCACATCACCGGTGAAGGTTTTTTGCAGTACCAAACCGCCTTCTTGTATATTGTAGGTATTGGTGATTTTTACTTCCACACTTTGGTTGTCATGCTCAAGGGTAATTATACCGTCAACAGGGTCATATGACGCGGTGACAACATAGCCGGTAACGTTGGCATTGGACTCCGATACTGTATACTCGTCAAGCGGTATACCTGAGAGAGTGTAGCTGTTGCTTCCTTCAAAGTCCGCATATGTCACGGTCTTTTCATAGCCGCTATTCAAACCTTTTATGAAGAATTTGATTTTGTTTTTGTCGTCTTCCGTCAGTCCATCTTCATCGCCGGCAAATGTCTTTGTGATCGTAAGGTCACCGCTCTGCTTGTCGTAGTGGTTGTTGACCGACACGGTCTCATCATCGCCATCCTCAAGGGTGATTGTGTAGCCCTCGGCGATAGATGAGGTGACTAAATAACCGGGAATGTTGTTGTAAAGACTTTCCATCACGGTGTATTCGCCAACCGGTACATTCGTGAAGATGTAGTTGCTGTCTTCGTTGAATTCTCCGTATGTCACGGTCTCATTGAAGCCCGGACCGGTTACAATGAAAGTGATGCCGTTGATTGTGTCCAAGTGATCGGCGAAGGGTTCGGTTTTATCGCCGTCGAAACTCTTTGTAATGGTCAGTTTGGCGGAGTGCTTTCTGTAGGTGTTGGTAACCGTCACAGTGCCCGGGACGCCTTTCTCAAGGTTGATCCTGCCGTCCGTGTGGCTATACGCGGTTTGCACATGATAGCCGTCAAGATCGGCGTTGGTCTCCACCACTGTGTATTCGCCCAACGGAACATCATAAAAGGTATAGGTGTCGTCTTCTGCGAAGAACGCATACTTTATGTCGGACATGCCGGGCGTGAAATCCTCTGGTCCCGACACGGTAAAGCTGATGTCATCCTTATACGCCTCAGTCAGCCCGTTCGTCTCGCCAGCGAAGACCTTTTTGATGATCAGGTTGGAAGTCTGCTTGTCGTAGTCGTTGGTAACCGTCACGGTTTTTACATCGTCATCAATCAAGGTGATTGTCCCGCCTGTGGGGTCG
Organism: Clostridiales bacterium; assembly: GCA_012800055.1. Classification (GTDB taxonomy): domain Bacteria; phylum Bacillota; class Clostridia; order Oscillospirales; family QAMX01; genus JAAZKA01. The sequence goes on along the minus strand of JAAZKA010000027.1, from coordinate 12,870 downwards.
TATGTGGTCTCCACCAGAAAGTGATCAAGAGCGGTATTGCTCTCCGTCACGGTGTACGTATCCGGCGGTACCTCAAAGGTAAAGCTGCCGTTTGTGAATTCCGCAAACGATATGGTTCTCACAAAACCATTTAATCCTGTTACGGTAAAGCTGATATTGTTCTTGTACGTGTCCGGCAGCTCGCACGTGCACGCATCGCCAGTGAAAGCCTTTGTGATCGTCAGGCTTGCGGACTGCTTGTCGTAGGTGTTGGTAACCGTCACAGTTTTGGCATCGTTATCCGCAAGGGTGATTGTCCCGCCTGGGGGGTCGTATGTGGTCTCCACCTCATAGCCTTCAAGAGCGGTGTTGGTCTCTGACACGGTAAAATCGCCCAGCGGAACATCATAAAAGGTATAGGTGTTGTCGTCACCATCGGAGTCATTGGCGAAGTCACCAAACGTTATCGTCTTCGTTAAGCCACCCGATCTGGTCACGGTAAAGCTGATGGCGTTCTTATACGCGTCCGTCAGCTCATTCACATCGCCGGTGAAACTCTTTCTGATCGTCAGGTCGGCGGACTGCTGATCGTAGGTGTTGGTGATTTCCACGATACCTACGTCGTCATCTGCAAGGGTAATCGTTCCGTTTGCGGGGTTGTATCCGGTCCACACCGCATAGCCGGGAAGATCGGCGTTGGTCTCTAACACAGTATATTCGCCCAGCGGAACACTCGGGAAGGTATAGGTGTTGGTGTTTTTATCAAAGTCCGCATACGTAATGGTCGTATCATCAAAGCCAGTCGGTCCAGTCACGGCAAAGCTGATGCCGTTCTTATATTCGTCCGTCAGCACGTTCATGTCGCCATCGAAGATTTTTTTGATTGTCAGGCTGGCGGATTGCTTGTCGTAATCATTTGTGACCGTCACGGTTTGGACATCGTCATTTACAAGGGTGATTGTGACGCCATCGGCGATAGATGAGGTGACTATATAACCAGGAATGGTGTTGTAAAGGCTTTCCGTTACGGTGTACGTGTCCGGCGGTACCTCAAAGGTAACGCTGCCGTTAGTGAATTCCGCAAACGATAAGGTTCTCTCAAAGCCATTTAATCCTGTCACCGTAAAGCTGATGTTGTTCTTGTACGCGTCTTCCAGTTCTTCCGTATCGCCAATGAAACTCTTGCTGATTGTCAGGCTGGCGTAATGCTTGGTGTAGTGGTTGGTGACCGCTACAGAACCTGCGCTGCCATTCGCAAGGATGACTTGCCCGCTTGTGGGGTAATATGAGGTCTGCACCTCATAGCCGGGAAGAGCGGGGACAGTCTCCTCCACGGTGTACGTGCCCGGCGGAACACCAAAGGTAAGGCTGCCGTCAATGAATTGCTCATATGATAAGATTCTCTCAAAGTTGTCCGGTCCTGTCACTCTAAAGCTGATGCTGTTCTTGTGCGCGTCCGACAGATCGCTTGCTTCGCCGGTGAAAGTCTTGCTGATCGTCAGGCTGGCAGACTGCTTTTCATTGGCGAGAAGCCACGTGTCATCTTCGGGATCTTTATTGCCGATAAACACGTCATTCGCATATTCATTGTGGATGTGATCGGTAACATTTCCATCTTTCAGATCATCTGTATATCCAATAGTCAGTGTCCAGGAAGCAGGATCGGGAAGAGTATAGCCTGCGGGAGGAACCAGCTCTGTCAGCACATATGTGCCGCATGGCAATCCTTCAAATGACCACTCCCCGTTTACTGTGCCGCCTTGGGTTGCAGGCCAATAATTGTTTCCTGCATCCCTCAGAGAAAATACGGCGCCGGTGAGTTCTGCCTTTGTAACAGAGTCTACTTTCCTGAAGGGAAGGTTATACAGCGTACCCTTTACCTGCGGGACAGGGAATGTTAAGCTTTTGGCGATTAGATTGCCGTTCTCATCGATATCATTGTAGTTGAGAACAGCCAGGCTGTTGACATCATAGACAGTGCCGCTTGTAAAGCCGGCTTTCGTAACATCCAGATGCACGTTGTAGACAACTTCCGCCGGGTTCAGGCACCACTGTGTGGTGGTCGTAATTCTGGTCAAATGCACGCTGCCGTCCGCACCTGTAACGGTAGTCTCTTCAACAGTTACAACCGGATCGGACAGAGTTCTTTCAGATTCCGGCTTCGGCTGCAGAGACCAGTATACAGTTGTGCCGGCCTCGGCAGCTGCCGGCGGAGCTGTCCCGGAGATGATGTTGCCCATTTCAAACCCGTCGTAAACGATGTATGGCCCCATGGTATCCGTGATGGATACGCCGCTTTCGAATTCAACGGAGCATATCTCTTCTGTATTCTGATCCACGATGGTTTGAAACAGGGCATTGTACGCCATATCCGTAAGATGAACCGGCACCAGGAAGGAGCCGTCCGGGAGAGTCGGCGGAGTAACACCGCCAACATATACGTCCCCCCCCTGTAGCTGAATATTCTCCAACGCTATAAACTGAGTGCCTACCATCAGGTAGAGCGCTGAGTTGGGCACACAAAGCTGCAGCTTTGGTTCAGCAATCAGCTGAGTGCCGTACCAAATCTGGATCGTAAAGAATGGGGCGTTGGGATCGAGCGTTATCGGCTTGAACCCCCCCTGAACACCGTTGTTCAAGCTGCCGTTGCCGGTACGAACGTCATCGTTTTTTTTCGGGAAACCGTTACCCGTACCGCCGCAGTACAGCTCTGTAAGATTCAGCTGCAGCATACCGGTGATGTTCTCATATGTGGCAATCTTTTTTCTCATGGTGTCAAGAGACAGATACACCTGAAATTCGTTTTCGGTGGCTGTCGGTACCACATTTTTCTGAACGCGAACCATCCCATCATCAGAAATTATTGTTTTCTGAGATGAGCCGTTTCCGGTATATTTGTAACTTGCAATCTGCCAGTCGTTTGCCGCTGTCTGCGCCAAATTATCTCCGTATGTTGCTGCAAACGTCACGGCGGGCAGCATCCCCGCAACCATGACAAAGCACAGCAGCAAACTCAGCAGCTTTTGCAGTTTTATTCTCATAATGAGCACTCCTTTAATCAGATTTGTCCGCTTGAAACCTTTGCCCTCCCAGGCCGCGAACAGACCGGGAGAATGTTTTTTCTCTTCGTAAAAATAGAAGGGTATGGCGTCAAGACTCAATTGCTACCATTGCCCTTGGCTTATTGAATGGGGACAGGACATATTTTCACCGGTTTCCATTGCGGACAACATTTCTTGGAGGCCGGCATGGGAGTCATAAAACGCTTCCAGCTTGGAAGACAATCTTTCCCAATACTTTTCGGATTCATATTTTGCCTTACGAATGATTTCAGCAGATCGGATCCGCGCCTCATGATCAAGATCATCCCGTCTTTGTTCGGCGTCTGCAATCATTTTTGCAGCCTTAGCGCGGCTTTCAGCTTCCATCTGCTCACATATTTTTTCCTGACGCTCACTGAGCAGGCGGATATTCTCTGTATATTCCCGGCATGCCGACTGTGCCGCGTCAAAAACACCGCTGAGCGCCAAGGAAGCCTCAGCAATCGATCCGGCTTGATCAATGATGATCTCACGGTTCTTCAAAGCAGCCTCTGCGGCCGAGAGCTTTTCCTTATATGTTTCCAACTCCGTGCTCTGGGCTATCAGCATCTCCAGCAGTTTTGCACGGCTCAGCTTTCTGAGTTCTTTATCTGTCATTGTTCCGCCTCCGTATCGCTTGTCTCAATGTCACAATAAGCATAACAAAATAAGTGTAACAAAACAAGCGTAACAGAAGCGTAACACATAACTGCCGGAATCGCCTTTTTCACTTACATTTAAAGATTATTCATAAAATATTTACATCAGAAGCATACGATGCAACTGTCAGTTTCTCTTCTCTGCCCGGAAGTACTCTTGCGGGTATTGCCCGTCATATTCGGCGGCAGCCTCATTACCCTTGAGCCTGTCCGCTCAAAATGCCGTGGCTTTCCCGCTTTCGCGCTTTTTATTTCAAGTCTGCCTCCGAAGTTTTCGCAAGCCGTTCGTCCCTGCTTTCCTTCTTGCGGACAATATAAATCAACCTGAAATATGATACCATCTTTCTTCTTATAAAGCAATAGTTTTTTAAAAGTTTGTGCAATATTTTATGCAGCTTTTTGTTAAAAATATAACATATTTGTATGTTCACCCTTTTAGTATTAGGTACTATTGCAGACAGTGTTGACAGCCGCATTGTTATTTGCATGCCTGTATTCATAAACATCGGAGGAACTGACGATGGCAAAAATATCGAAAGAAATCATCGTGCCGGTGAAGGATTTTTTGGAGGTTGCACATGAATCATGAAAGCGTCCGCGGCCGGCGCAGACGTCCGTCATGCAGCAAAACAGCGACCATCCGTCGGGATGGTCGCTGTTTTGCTGCCGGTAACGGGAATCTTGCCGTTGCGCATATCCCCGGGGTACAAACTGAACAGGGTGTTTATTCAGCTGTTCTTCATCATGATGCTTTCGATGATATTTGCGGCGTGTTCGGCGGCGTCGCAGCAGGCCTCGAGTCCTTCGAAGATGCTGGTCCACGCCATCACCTTGACAGGGTCGCGCGAGCCGGTGTAGAGTTTGCGAATCGCCTCGGTCTGGAGCTTATCGCCGACCTCCTCGAGGCGGTTGATTTCGACGATGACGGTGAGGAGGATGTCGGACTTGCGGAAGTTCTCGAACTCCTTCATTCCGCGGAGGAGCTCGTCGCAGGACTTGACGATGACGGCGGACATGGCGATGGCATCGGAGCGAATTTCCTGGATGTTATACATATAAAGGCGGATGATGACTTCCTCGATGGCGTCGGTGACATTGTCAATCTCCTGGGAGAGGGAGACGATATCCTCGCGTTCGATGGGAGGAATGAATTCACGGGCGAGTTTTTTCATGAGGGCGTGTTTATCGACGTCGGCGGAGTGTTCAATGGCGTGCATATGCTGGAGCATTTCAGGGACGCGTTTGGGGTCGAAGTTTTTGAGGGTATTGTGGAGGGACTGCGCGGCGTCGCAGCAATGCTGGGCAAGGCCGATGAACATCCGGAAGTATTCGTTGGTATTTTTCATAAGCAAACTCCATTCTGATTAAAGGGTTAGCGTGCGCTTCGCGTCCCCGCGTCCAGACTCCCGTTTCAGAGGAGTGTGCGAGAGCCGGGGACGGGAAGCACGCTATTAGGTTACAGGAATAACCGCTTGAACAGCAGCGTCATTAAGTACCCGATCAATCCGCAGCCCGGAAATGTCGCAAGCCATGTCACGACCATATCCTTCGCCACGTTCCAGTTTACATAAGACATCCTTCTGGCCGCTCCGACGCCCATAATCGCCGTCGTCTTCGTATGCGTCGTACTCACCGGTATCCCCGTCAGCGACGAGATCAGCAGACACCCCGCCGCAGCCGTGTCCGCCGCAAACCCCTGATACTTCTCCAGCCTCACCATATCCAAACCTACCGCTTTGATAATCTTCATCCCGCCGATCGACGTCCCGAGGCCCATCACGACCGAGCACAGCACAATCAGCCAGAACGGAATCGTGAACTCCTCCGCACCCGTCCCCTTTGCAAGGTAAACGCCCAGCAGAAAGACCCCTATAAACTTCTGCCCGTCCTGCGCACCATGCATGAACGCCATCGCGCCCGCGCCGAAAATCTGCGCACCTTTGAAGAACGGCATCGTTTCCCTGCGGTCCATGTTCCGGCATATGAGCTCCACCAGTTTCACGCTGACATAGCCCATCCCGAACCCCAGCCCCGTCGAGAACACCAGACCCAAGCCGACCTTCGCAAACTCCATCCCGTTGATACCCGAGAAGCTTCCGTGGAACGCTACACTCGCACCGACAATCCCCGCTACCAGCGCGTGGCTCTCGCTCGTGGGGATGCCGAAGCGCCACGCCGCCACCGCCCATACCACGATCGCAAACAGTGCCGCGCATAACGCCAGGCTCGACTTCCGCGGGTCATTGCCGAAGTCCGCGATGTTGTAAATCGTGCTCGCGACCTTGCTGTTCACCATCGTCATGAAGAAGACCCCCGCGAAGTTGAGCACCGCCGCCATCAGGATCGCCGGCCTCGGACGCATCGCGCGCGTGGAGATTACCGTCGCGATCGCGTTCGGTGCGTCGGTGAATCCGTTGACCAGAATCACTCCCAGCGTCAGCACCACCGTGATCGCAAGCACCGGGTTCGAGTACAGTGAAGTGATAAATTCAGAAAAACTCATATACACTCCAATATTAAGAATATTTATTGCCGTCTGATTTTTTATTATACCATACGAAATATCAGAAATCAACAGACAAAAACGACTACTTTTTATACTTTGTAAAATATTCTTGATACATCCCGACATAATTTTACGAAGGTCTTGCATTCTGCGATGAATGTGATATAATAAGCGCTGCTGCGGCATGTTCGCACGTCAAGCCTGCATACGCGGCGACTTGGAAAGGGATCTCATCCCCGCCTAATCGTTCATGAGGTTTATCATATGCGCATTGTTATTATCGGAGACGGGAAAGTCGGCTCTACTCTCGCCAAGCGTCTCACTGGCGAGGGGCACGACATCGTTATGATCGACCACTCGTCCGAAGTTCTCACCCAGTCGGTCAACGAGCTGGACATCATCGGCATCCAGGGCAACGGTGCCAGCTATGACGTACAGGAGGAGGCCGGCGTCGACAAGTCCGACCTGCTCATCGCCGCGACGTCCGCCGACGAGGTCAACATCCTGTGCTGCCTGGTTGCACGCAAGCTCGGTGCGACGCATACTATCGCCCGTGTCCGCAATCCGGCGTATACAAGGCAGCTCTCTTTGATGAAGGACGAGCTGGGGCTGTCGCTGTCGGTCAACCCGGATATCGCCGCGGCTGCCGAGATTTCCCGCATCCTGCGTTTCCCGCCGGCTCTGCACATCGAGACCTTCGTGCGCGGACGCGTTGAGCTGGTCGAAACGCCGGTCACCTCAGACTCCCCGCTCGCGGGCGTCTACCTCCATGAGTTGTTCGCGCGTTTCCACGTCCGCGTACTGATCTGCGCGGTGCAGCGTGGCGATGAGGTCATCATCCCATCCGGCGACTTCCGCATCCATGCCGGTGACCGCATCAGCATCACCGCGTCCCCTCCGGACATAGAAGCTTTCTTCAAGGCCATCGGCGCCGCGCACGTGCGTATCCGCAATGTGATGCTTGTCGGAGGCGGCTTGATCGCGCTGCACCTGTCGCGGATGCTCCTCGAGATGGGAATGTCCGTCAAGATCATCGAGCAGGACGCCGAGCGCTGCCAGAGCCTGAGTGAGGCGCTCCCGAAAGCCACCGTCATCCGCGGCGACGGCACCTCGCAGGAGCTGCTCGACGAGGAGGGCATCTCCTCGATGGACGCGTTCGCCGCGCTCACCGGCATCGACGAGGAGAACATCGTCATGTCAATGTACGCCGGCGCGAACGGCGTGCGCAAGGTCATCACGAAAGTCGAGCGCATACGCTTCTCCGAAATCCTTGACCGCGCGGGCATCGGAAGCGTCATCTCCGCGAAGAACCTCACCGTCAACCGCATCCTCCACTACATCCGTGCGATGGAGAACGCCACCGCCTCCGGTGTTGAGACGCTCACACGCATTGTCAACAACCGCGTCGAGGCGCTGGAGTTCCATGTGCGCGACAACGCCGATTTTCTGGGTGTGCCGATTGTCAAGATGAACTTCAAGAAAAACCTGCTCATCGCGGCGATTGTCCGCGCAGGGAAGATCATCATCCCCGGTGCCAACGATACCTTCGAGTTCGGCGACAGCATCGTCGTCGTCACGACCAACGAGCAGCTCGCCGATCTGAGGGACGTGTTCGCGTAAATACCGGATTCACCCGATATTGTGATACAAAGGTCTTTTTGCGTCATGAATAACCGTATGATACTGTATATCCTGGGAAAGGTGCTGCGCGTCACGGGCATCCTGATGCTGCTCCCGACATACGTCGCCGCGCACTTCCGGGAGGGCTGCCTGTGGGCACTGCTCGGGACGGCGTTGGGGATGATGCTGCTCGGAACACTGCTCGCGTGGAAGAAGCCCGCCGTGTCGACGATCTACGCCCGCGAGGGCTTCCTGATTGTTGCGCTGGCGTGGATCGGCATCTCGCTGGGCGGCGCGCTGCCGTTCTGGCTTTCCGGTGAGATCCCCTCCTATATTGACGCGTTCTTCGAAACTGTCTCGGGCTTCACCACCACCGGCTCGTCGATTCTCACCGATGTCGAAGCTATGAGCCGCGGATTGCTGTTCTGGCGCAGCTTCACCCACTGGATCGGCGGCATGGGCGTGCTGGTCTTCGTGATGGCGATCATGCCGCTGGCAGGAAACCGATCGATGCACATACTGCGTGCGGAGAGTCCGGGGCCTGACGTCGGTAAGCTCGTTCCAAAGATGCGCTCCAACGCGATGATCCTCTACGGCATCTACATCGCCTTCACCGTCATCGAAGCAATCCTGCTGCTTTTGGGCGGGATGCCGCTGTTCGACAGCCTTGTCACCACCTTCGGCACCGTCGGCACCGGCGGCTTCTCCAACCGCGCACTCTCCATCGCCGCCTATGACTCCGCCTATATCGACGGCGTCGTCACGGTCTTCATGATCCTCTGCGGCGTCAACTTCAACCTCTACTATCTGCTGCTGATGGGACGTTTCAAGCAGGTGCTCAAGAGTGAGGAGCTGCGCTGGTACCTGGGCATCATCCTGCTCTCCGCGCTCATCATCACCATCGACATCCTTCCGCTTTACGGAAATTTCGGCACGTCGTTCCGTTACGCAATCTTCCAGGTCGCGTCCATTGACTCGACGACCGGTTACGCGACGGCGGACTACAACCTCTGGCCGGAGCTGTCGAAGGCGCTGCTGGTGCTGCTGATGCTGCTCGGTTCGTGCGCCGGCTCGACTGCGGGCGGTATGAAAACCTCCCGCTTTATTCTCGCCGTCAAAGGTGTGCGCCGTGAGATCAAGCATATGCTCCACTCCCGCTCGGTCAGCACCATCACCCTTGAGGGCAAGACCGTCCGTGAGGAAACCATCACCAGCGTCTATCTGTTCCTCCTCTTTTATTTCGCCATCCTCTGCGGCACCACGCTGCTGATATCCGTCGACGGTATGGACTTCACCACCAACCTCACCGCCTCGCTCACGACGATCTCAAACATCGGCCCGGGCATGAACGTCGTTGGCCCGGCGGGGAACTTCGCGGGATACTCGTGGTTTTCAAAGCTGCTTCTGTCGTTCAACATGCTCCTCGGACGTCTGGAGATCTTCCCGCTGGTGATGCTGTTCACCCCGACCATATGGAAAAAATGACCGCCGGCATCTATATTCACATCCCGTTCTGCGTACGCAAATGCGCCTACTGCGACTTCTACTCACTGCCCGGCCCGGACGGTACACTCTATGACCGCTACACCGACGCGGTCTGCCGGGAGATCATGACATCTTCAAGCGTATATGCGGACACAATCTACTTCGGCGGCGGCACCCCGTCGCTGCTCGGTGCGTCTCGTCTCACGCGGATCCTCGACACCGTCCGTACACGCTTCGACCTTGCGGACGATGCGGAGATCACGCTTGAAGCAAACCCGCTTGACGTGGACGACCCTGTACGGCTGCGGGCCGCGGGCTTCAACCGCGTGTCGCTGGGAATTCAGTCGGCGCGTGACGGCGAACTGATGCTGCTCGGACGCCGCCACACCTTCGCGCAGGCCGTCGAGACCGTCCGGATGCTCCGACACGCGGGTTTTGACAACCTCTCGCTCGACCTGATGTACGCGCTGCCCAACCAGACACTCGGGGACTGGCGGGAGAGCGTCGCGGCGATCGTCGCGCTGGAGCCTGAGCACATCTCCTGCTACGCGCTGACCTTATCGGAGGGCGTGCGGCTCTATGGTACCCCGCAGCCCGACGACAACACGCAGCTTACCATGTTTCTTTACGCGGACGAGGCACTCGCGCGCGCGGGATATGCACACTACGAAATTTCGAACTTCGCGCAGCCGGGATACGAGAGCCGTCACAACAGCAAATACTGGCTCGGCGCGGACTACTACGGCTTCGGCCCCGCAGCTCACTCGTTCATCGCCGGGACGCGGTACGCCCGCCCGCCGGAGCTGATGCGCTACCTCACGGAGATGTCGCGCACGCCAATCACGTCCCGGGAGGTCACCGAGGAGCATCCCGACGCGGCGGAGGAATACCTGATGCTGCGGCTCCGGATGCGTGCGGGAATCGACGCAGCTGACTTCGAAGCGCGCTTCGGGAGACCGTTTGAGCCGTTCGCCCGGGTGCTCGAGCGGTACATCCGGGAGGAGCTGGTCATCCGCGACGGCAGACGCTACGCGCTCACACCGCGCGGGATGTTCGTGTCCAACGCGGTAATCGCGGAGCTGTTTGCGGACATATAACAATAAATATGGACGAATTCATCAATGAAAACCTTGAGGTTCTGACGGAGCCGGCCAATGGATTACACCGGCGATGGACAAAATTCTGACATTCCATGGTAAGCTCATCCTCAGGACAGACAGAACGCACGGTTTACATAACCGTGCGCTTTTTGAGTCCGGCATCGCGGAACGGCTGCCTGTGCAGCCGCGGCATCCTCGCCCGGATCGAATATTATAAAAGGAGACCCCACCATGAAAGCCATCATAACGGTCGTCGGCCATGACACGGTCGGCATCATCTCGCGCGTATCGGCGGTACTCGCAGCGCGCGGCGTCAACATCCTCGACATCACCCAGAGTGTCCTGGGCGATATCTTCGCCATGGTCATGTACGTCGACATCGGCAGCTGCACCATCCCCTTCACCGATCTCGTCGACGAAAACGAAGCCCTCGGCCGCGAAATCGGCGTCGTCATCCACACCATGCACGAGGACATCTTCAACTCCATGCACCGGATATAAGAGGTGATTTATGCTCAACACAGGTGATATTCTTGAAACCATTCAGATGATCGAGCGCGAACATCTCGACATCCGCACCATTACAATGGGCATCTCCCTTCTCGACTGCACCGCCGATTCGCTCGACACCCTCTGCACCCGCGTCTATGACAAGATCACCCGTACCACCGAACAGCTCGTCCGTACCGGCGAGGACATCGAGAAGGAGTACGGCATCCCGATCGTCCATAAGCGCATCTCCGTCACGCCGATCTCGCTGGTCGCGGCGTCGTGTCGGTCCGACAACTACATACCCGTCGCGCAGGCACTCGACCGCGCGGCAAAGGAGGTCGGCGTCAACTTCATCGGCGGTTTTTCGGCGCTGGTCCACAAGGGCTTCACCAACGCTGACCGCGTGCTGCTCGACTCCATCCCCGAGGCGCTCTCGACCACCGATATGGTCTGCTCGTCCGTCAACGTCGCGACGACCAAGGCCGGCATCAACATGGACGCCATCGCGCGTATGGGCGACATCATCCGCCGCTGCGCCTACCTTACCCGTGACAACAACTCCATCGCCTGTGCGAAGCTCGTCGTCTTCGCCAACGCCGCCGAGGATAACCCCTTCATGGCCGGTGCCTTCCACGGTGTCGGAGAGCCGGAAAGCGTCATCAACGTCGGCGTCTCGGGACCCGGTGTCGTACGCTCCGCCATCGCCAACGCCGGCGACTGCGACCTCACCGCCCTCGCCGAGACCGTCAAGCGCACCGCCTTCAAGATCACCCGCGTCGGTCAGCTTGTCGCGGCCGAAGCGTCACGCAGACTGAACGTCCCGTTCGGCATCGTCGACCTGTCTCTCGCGCCGACGCCCGCGATCGGCGACTCCGTCGCGCACATCCTCGAGGAGATGGGCCTTGCGCATACCGGCTGCCACGGCACGACCGCCGCGCTCGCCTTACTCAACGACGCGGTCAAGAAGGGCGGCGTCATGGCGTCGTCCCATGTCGGCGGTCTGTCCGGCGCGTTCATCCCCGTCTCCGAGGATGCCGGCATGATTGACGCCGCGCGCGGCGGGTACCTCACGCTCGAGAAGCTCGAAGCGATGACTGCCGTCTGCTCGGTCGGTCTGGACATGATCGCGATCCCCGGCGACACACCCGCCGACGTCATTTGCGCCATCATCGCCGACGAGATCTCCATCGGCGTCGTGAACAACAAGACCACCGCCGCGCGTCTGATCCCGGCATTCGGGAAAAAGGTGGGCGACGAGATCGAGTTCGGCGGCTTGCTCGGTTCCGCACCGGTCATGCCGGTGAACACGGCGTCACCCGCACGCTTTATCGCCCGCGGCGGACGTATCCCGGCTCCGGTTCACAGCCTGCGCAACTGATGTATACAGATCGTTAACATAACACTGAGCGGTTTGTGTGTTTATAGCCCCAGTTCTGCATAAGTAAACTTCTGCAGCCGATGCTCGCAGGCGTTCTCGTACGCGACGTACAGCAGCTCCCGCTTCTCGTCGGTAAACGCGTGCGGGTAGAACCACCGCTCAGCCTCCGGCTCGAGCTTTGCCGCCAGCCGGAACGTGTCAAACCCGCCGCAGCGTTCGCTGATACGGATGTCGAGGCATTTGCGGTTCTCCCATCCCCAGACGGGCGTGGAGTTGTTGATGAGTACGACTTTCCCGCGCACCTTGAGCAGCGTCACCTTCGTGTTTGGGTTGGGGATATCGGTCACGGCGTCTTTGCTCCATGTACGCCCGAAGTCGCAGGAGTCCGCGCGGCGCAGATACGGCACGGAGTCGTCACGCATGAACATCACAACATGTCCCGGCTCCAGTTCGACACAGTTTGGCTCCCACAGCGACTTCTCCGCGCGAATATAACCGTACCGCGCATAGGTCTGCCCGCCGTCAGAGCTGACCGTCACGCCGCAGCAGAAGTTCCACCATGTATCGGGCT
>JAAZKA010000026.1 GCA_012800055.1 Clostridiales bacterium | reverse complement strand
TGCGCGGCGCCCCACTGTGTGAACAGGTGGGAGTGCTCAAAGTACCGCATCCCCTCACCCTCACAGAGCTTAATGAAGCGGTCGAGCAGCGTGAAATCAAAGCGGTATGTATCCCCATCCCGCGTGACGCCGACGAGCTGAACGGTTTTTCGCTCGCCGCCGATGGGCGTATCGAGCGGCGGCGTGAACGCGGGGGTCAGCACCATGTTCTGCCCGTACAGTGCGGCGGTATGGACATAGCGCGCGAGGATGTCCCAGAAGCGTTCGGAGAACGGTTCGCAACAATGCGCGTCGCAGATGCAGTCGCAGTGCAGCCAGTTGGTGCAGATGAACGTTTGCTCGGGGAGCAACGCGGGGAGGACGGTCAGCGCCGCCGTGAGCGTCCGCGTACAGCCGTCCGCCGTGATGGTGACGGTCAGCGGGTATTCGCCGGGCGTGAGCGTATCCCGCTCCGGGTTGACGGTCAGCCACAGTGCCTGATGGACGCCTTTGAGCAGCCGGATATGACCGTCGATGAGCGGCAGCAGCGGGTCCGGGTAGAGTCCCGGCGCGGTGCGGTCATAGTGCGTGTCGGAGTGCTCGTACACCGGCCTCATGACCGAAACGTTCGCGATGCGGCAGACCTCGACGGGCAGTGCGCAGTCGACCGTGACAACGGCATCGGCGGCATTGTCGGGGAAGTCTGCAGCGGTGAACGCGAGCTGCCAGGAGAACAGTTCGTTCCCGAGCATTGTGAACACGGGACTGATCCCGTCGGGGCATTCGTCGGGGAAGACGCGGTGGAGCGAGGACAAGGCGGTCAGACGGATTTCCATGAGAGCCTCCTTTGGATACACGCCATACCCCACGGCGGAAAGCGTGAGGGTACGGCGGTGATGGCCTGTTACGGCGCGCAGGTCTCGGGGACGGGGCCTGAGTGGTTCTTATCAAACCACACGAGGTGGGGCGCTTCGGCTTCCCACAGCTCATCAAACATCCTGCGGATCTCGGGCAGCGAGCAGACAGCAGCGACGTTGGGGTCGAGTGCGACGGCGTGGAAGGCGGCCTCGCGGTCACGGTTCACGACGGCCTGGACGGCGAGGTCCTGGATATACATCTGTACGGCGTTGAGCGCGGCAAGCTGGGTGGGCAGTGCACCGACATAGGTGCCGTGAATGCCGTGGGCGTCGGCAATACAGGGCACCTCGACGCACAGATTCTGCGGGAGGTTGGTAATAAAGCCGCGGTTGAGCACGTTGCCGTTGAAGCGGAAGGGAACGTCCGTGACGACGGCCTCCATGATGCCAGTGGTGTACTCATGCGAGCGGACAATCTCGCCGTGCTTCTTATCACCCGCACCGTCGGACATCCAGTCGCGGGTTCCGGCGAAGGTGTCGGTGAGTGTCCGTTCGGGAAGGCTGTACTGATCTCTGAGCGCCCGGGTACGGCGGAAATAGGGCATGTACTCGCTGTCGTGGCGGTTGGACTCGGTGGGAAAGTAGCCGAACTGTTTCAAAATCTCGGCGCGGACGGATTCGTCGACGAGGAATTTTTTCACGTCGGGGTCGTCGGGATGGGAGAGCTTTTCCTTCAGCATCGCGTAGACGTCGCGGCCTTCGTGCGTCCACTCAAGGAACCAGGCAAGGTGATTGATGCCGGCGACGGTATAGCGAGCCTGTTCGGGATCGATGCCGAGGAAGTTGCAGCCGACGGCGTTGGTGGAGATGATGCCGTGGCAGAGGCCGACGGTCTTGAGAGAGGTCTGGGTAGCGTGAAGGTTGGATAGCATGGACATGGGGTTTGTATGGTTGAGGTGGACGGCGTTCGGGGCGAGCCGTTCGACGTCGCGGAGAATCTGGAGCTGGACGGGACCGGTACGCAGGAAGCGGAAGGTGGCGCCGACGCTCATGGAGTCTGCAACGCTCTGATCGACGCCGTACTTCCTGGGGATGCGAACCTCGAAGTTAAAGGGGTCGCCGTAATAGGCGCCGCCGCCGACGGCGATGGAGGTGACGACGAAGTCCGCGCCGGGAAGCAGCTCACACCGATCGGTGGACGCGCGGACGACAGCGGGGAGATTGTAATGCTCGATGGTGTTTTTCACATAGGCATAGACCTGCGACAGGCGCTTCTCGTTGAGATCGCACAGGCAGATTTCGGTGTTGCGCAGGGCGTCGCGTGAGAGGGTGTCGAGGCTCAAACGGCCTCCGAATCCGGAGCCTGCGCCGATGATGACGAGCTTAGGCATATGAGAACCTCCCTTTCTGATTTTGAACTGCTTTCATTATACCCGATTCCGTGCGGTTTGTGAATACACAATCATGCGCGGCATATGCACAAAGTTGCGATTTTCACCCGACGGCAGACGCGATGTCCAAATGTACGCAAAGGAACCTGTTCTCAGCGTCAGATGCTGAAGACAGAGCTCTTTGCAAGAGGGAAAATCGGGCATTGCGGTCGATGGCAGGCCGGCAGACGTCACCAGGCTGCAGTCGAAGGTGATGAGCCGATTTTTCAAGGCTGCTGCCCCGTTCTATGCGCCTCCGCGTGAAACCCGAAGCCTCTCCCCTGCCGCCTTGTGAGCATGCATCGTCTCCATGCTACAGCGCGCTCACCGCTTCCCGCAGGTTGCCCAACGCATAACGCAGAAGTCTCCTCGGCATCGCAAGCTTCATCCGGAAGTGATGCTGCGGCCCCGTGTAGCTCCCGATGTCGGCGGTGTCGTAATAGTGCCCCGGGTCGGCCTGGATATGCACACGGTTCTTCATGAACTCCCAGAACGCTGCCGTATCCACCCCCAGCGCCTCACAGTCCACCCACAGCAGCATCGTCCCCTCCGGCCTTACCGCGCGCAGCGGAAGACCGTCGAGCATCTCCAGCGCCGTCCCGATGTTTCCCTCAAGATATGTCAGCAGCTCCCTCAGCCACGCCGCGCCCTTCCTGTACGCCGCTGTCTGTGCGGTGATCGCGAACAGGTCCGGCCGCCCGCATGAGTGACCGTACGCGTACAGCTCCTCCCGCACCCGCTCGCGCAGTTCCGCGTCTGCGATCACCGCGCTGCCGATGTGACAGCCGCCCATGTTGAACGTCTTCGACGGTGAGAACACCGTCACCGCCTCCTCCATCCCCGGCAGCGTCGCCAGCGGGATGTGACGGTGCGGCGGGTACACGATGTCGCGGTGAATCTCGTCGCTCACCACCCGTACGCCGTAGCGTGTGCTCAGTTCCGCGATACCCGCAAGTTCGTCATATGTCAGCACGCGTCCGGTCGGGTTGTTCGGCGAGCACAGCAGCAGCACCCGCGCGCCCTCACGGAAACACTTTTCCAGCATGTCCAGATCGAGCGTGTAAGAACCGTCCGGCAGTCTTCGCATCTGCGCGCGGACAGGTATGCGTCCCTTCAGCTCTGCCGTTCGGATGCTCGGAGTGTGCAGCGGCGGCGCAATCACCACCCGGTCACCCTGCTCCGTCAGCGCGTACATGCACGCGCGCATTGTGTACAGCACCCCCGGTGTCGCCAGCAGGTGCTCCCGGGGAATCTCCTGCCCGTTGTGCTCCGCCGACCACGTCCGTACCGCGTCGTAGTCGTCTTCGGTCATCCCCTGATAGCCGTACCAACCCTTCCGTGCGCGCGCAATCAGCGCTTCGGTCACCTCCGGCGGCGAGCGGAAGTCCATGTCCGCCACACCCATCCGCACGATATACCCCGGATTGCGGCCTTCCACGGCTGCCTGCGCGTCGGGGTTCAGGATCGTGTCAAAGTCGTACATCTTGATACCCCCAGTCGGCCGTCAGCTTCTCAAACACCTCCGCACACTTCAGCGTATCCTCCGGCGGAATGCGATCCGACGCGGGCTTTTTCTCTTTGATACACCGCTCGAAGTGCGCGAGCTCATACTCGAACCCGGACGTGAATGCAATCTCATGGTTCTCGACAACTTTCCCGCCGATGATCAGCTCCGCACGCTTCGGGGCGTAGAAGTTCTCGCCGAGCTTTATGCGCCCGCACTCGCCGTAGATCACCGCGGCGTTGTCGGTCGTACAGGAGATCGCCGACGACAGACCCGCAACCGCGCCGCCGTCGAAGCGCATTGTGAACGCATTCACCGCGTCGACGCCTGACGGAGTCATGTCCGCAGTACCCGTGACAGAGACGAGCGTCTGCGGCTTCATGAAGTCGAGTGCGGCTTCGATGCAGTAGACGCCGACGTCGTAGAGCGCACCGCCCTTCATATCCGCGCGGAAAATGTTTTCGGTCGGGTCGTAGGGCGTGTGGTATCCGAACGCGGCGGTCATATAGCGCACCTTCCCGATACGGCCGTCGTCGAGCCAGCGTTTGGCGGTGAGGACGGTGGGGATGAAGCGTGTCCACATGGCCTCCATCAGGAAGACGCCGTGTTCCCGTGCGGCGGCGTAGAGAGCTGCGGAGTCGGCACGGGTAAGGGTGAGCGGTTTCTCGCATAGAACATGTTTGCCGGATCGAATGGCGGCAAGCGCGCATGGGTAGTGCAAGGGATGCGGGGTAGCAACATAGACCGCGTTGATGTCGGGGTCGGCGTAGAGGGCGTCGTAGGATGGGTATGCGGTGGGGATGGAAAACTCTTCGGCGAAGGCGGAGGCGGTGGATTGGCTGCGGGATGCAACGGCAGCGAGGGTAACGGCGGGGACGAGCGGGACGGTGCGGGCCATCTTGTGGGCGATGGTGCCCGTGCCGATGATGCCAAGGCGCAGGGACATAGCGAACACCTCCGTTTTTTCTTTATGATAGCACAAAGCGGAGGAAAACGCAAGCGCCGCGGTAAGGAAACCGGCGGGATCGGTGCGGTGGGCGCAGAACACAGAAAAGAAGCGTGCGGGGTGCTTAAAATGCGGGATTTGGGATACGGGAATCCGGGGATATTCCGCCGGAAAATCCCCGCGTGACGCCGTATATAAAAACTTGTGAAAATGCTTGACAAATCCGTGCGGGTATGTTATAGTGTAAAGGCTGTCAGCTTGACAGATGGAGGGGTCATGTCCAAAGAACTGAGTGTGCTGCCCCGGCTGTACGACCTGTACGCGCCGCTTTTAACCGAGCGTCAGCGGGAGCTGTTTGTGTTTTATTATAATCAGGATCTGTCGCTGTCGGAGATTGCCGAGAATACCGGCATCTCGCGGCAGGGAGTCCACGACGCCGTGAAGAACGCCGAGACCGCGCTCCTTCAGTATGAGGAACGGCTCGGGTTTCTCATGCGGCTCGACCGCGCGGCAGACGCGCTGAATATCCTCGCGGAGAGTACGGAAGAACCGCTGCGTACGCGGATCGCGGAGATCGCCGCGATGCTGTGATTTGCGCAGCCGGCATGGACGATAACGACGAGCGGAGACAAAAATGGCATTTGAAAGCTTATCCGAACGCCTGTCACAGGCGTTCAAAAAACTAAAAGGACGCGGACGTCTGACCGAGGCCGATATCCGCGAGGTTATGAAAGAGGTTCGCACGGCACTGCTCGACGCGGACGTCAACTACCGCGTCACGCGCGACTTCATCGCGAAGGTCACAGAAAAGGCCACCGGCGCCGACGTGCTCGCAAGCCTCACCCCGTCGCAGCAGGTCATCAAAATCGTCAACGACGAGCTGACCGCGCTGATGGGCGGCAGCAACGAGAAGATCAAGATTGCCCCGAAGCCTCCGACAGTCGTCATGCTCGTCGGTCTGCAGGGTGCCGGTAAGACCACCAACGGTGCCAAGCTTGCCGGGCTGTATAAGAAGACTTATAACAAGCGTCCGCTGCTCGTGGCATGCGACGTCTACCGTCCCGCCGCGATTACCCAGCTTCAGGTCGTCGGCGAACAAGTCGGCGTGCCGGTGTTCGAGGAAGGTCCCGGCAATCCCGTTGAGATTGCCCGCCACGCCGTCGAACACGCAAAGCGCAACGGCAACGATATCGTCTTCATCGATACCGCCGGACGTCTGCACATCGACGACGGCCTGATGACCGAGCTTGCCGATATCAAGGAAGCCGTCCGGCCCGACGAAATCATGCTGTTCCTCGACGCGATGACCGGTCAGGACGCCGTGAACGCGGCGGCCGGCTTCAACGAGAAGCTCGGCATCGACAGCGTGTTCATGACAAAGCTGGACGCGGATACACGCGGCGGCGCGGCACTGTCGGTACGTGCGGTGACGGGCAAACCAATCAAGTTTGCCGGTACCGGAGAAAAACTCGACGGCATCGAGGCGTTCCACCCCGACCGCATGGCCTCGCGCATCCTCGGCATGGGCGATTTGCTCACGCTCATCGAGAAAGCCCAGGAGAGCTACGACGAGAAACAGGCCGCCGAGCTTGAAAAAAAGATGGCCGAGGCGCGCCTCGACCTCAACGACTATGCCGATCAGCTCAAACAGATGAAGAAGATGGGCGGCGCGCAGGCGATGCTCGGCATGATGCCCGGCATCAAGCAGTCCGATCTCAAGAACGTCAACGTCGACGAGCGGCAGTTTCTGAGGATGGAAGCGCTCATCTCGTCGATGACCGAGAAGGAACGCAGAGACCCGTCGATTCTGAGCATGTCCAGAAAGAAGCGTGTAGCGGCGGGCGCCGGACAGAAGGTCGAGGACGTCAACCGGCTGCTCAAACAGTTCGAGATGCTGCGCTCAGTGTCCAAGCAGCTTTCGAAGGGCGGACAGCCCAATCTCGCGGCGCTGCAAAAGGGCAGGCGTCCCCACGGCAAGAAGTTTTCCGGTCAGGGCGGGAAGTTTAAGCTCCCGTTCTAAGTACAGGAGGGAAACAGTATGGCGGCATGGGAAAGACCGAAGACCACCCGAAGGTATCTCCATCCCCCGAAGGCCGAGCGTATGTTCACGCTCTGGAGCGAGGGAAAGCTCATCCTCGGTGAGATACAGGTCGCGGACGACGGCAGCGGCTACGGGACGCTCGAATGCGCGGGACTGTGGCTGCTGCATGGCGACGAACAGTTTGACTTCCGTAAATCCGTCTGTACGATCACCGACGACGGTGCGCCCATCCACGGGCTGACCCTGTGTGCGGATGACCTGCGTGTGGAACTGGAAGCGTTGTGTGACGTTGACCGGTGTCCGACCTGCTTCATTCGGCTGCGGCTGACGGGAAACACTCCGCTGCGGCTGCTGGTCCGGACGGGCTTGGAACATGAGCTGGTGTTCTGCGCACCGGATGTGTACAAAAGCTATGCGCCGGACGTCGAAGTGTGGAAGACCGCTCCGAAAACCTGGCGCGCCGACGGCAATGTCCTCACCGACGGCTGCGCGTTCGTCACGGTGCACACCGAACTGTCGACCGCGTGGGACAACACCCTCGGCGCGCTGGTCATTACGCCGGGCAATCAGACTTCGGACGTGTACCTCGCGTTCGGACTGGACGGGATTCGTACGTGCGATTACGATACCGAAAAGGCCCGCACACAGGACTTCTGGACGCGGGAGCTTGCACGGCTCCGGCTGCCGGAGGGCATCGCGAATGATCCGGAACGCTTGCGCATGACCCGCCACCTGACCGCGCAGCTGCTGCAGTGCTTCTGTCTTCCGGTGGGGAGAGAGGACATGCTCGCGCGGCAGGGAGGTCTGCAGCGGCGGATATGGCCGTGGGAGTCGGTATCGGTCATCGAGGCGCTGACCCGGCTGGGCGACTTCTCCGATTACATCGAGCCGGTACTCGCGCTGTATTTCACGCGGATGTGGACGCCCGACGGCGAGGTTCGCCCGATGGGCATCGGCTGGGCGTGCATCACCGCGTCGGCCATCGGCAGCTTCGGTACCTACAGTCTTCGCGCCGGACGTGATTTCTATCTGAAATACCGCGATCGTGCGTACAAGTCGTTTGAGTGGGTGCGGAGAAAGCGTGCCGAGAGCGCGGGGATCGAAGGGTGCACCGCGGGACTGTTCCCGCCGATGCGCGCGTGCGACTGGCGTGAGGAGTTTCAGTGCTGGACGATGACCGACGTCTACAACCTCGAAGGACTGCGGACGTACGTAAAGGCCGCCGAAGCCTACGGCGACCCCGAAGCACCCGCCATCCGCGCGGAGTATGAAGACTACCTCGGCGTACTGCGCGACACCTTCCGTAAATTCTCCGACGCGGAATCGTCCGACGCGCTGCTTCTGCCGCTCACACCCGACGGTGACGATCAGGCACAGCGGGATGGGTTTTATCTGGATATCCAGCACGGACCGTTCGTCGAGACCGGCGCGGTGACCGAGCGGGATATCGAACGCGTGCGCAACGACGTTGTGCGGCGGGGCATCTATAAAAACGGACTGTACGGGCATATGCCGTACCGCGACGGCAACCTGCACATCTGGTACACGACATTTTCAGAATACTACTGGTTCCGGACATTCCTGAAACTGGGACAGCGCGCGCGGGCTTTGGAGATACTTGAAGCGCTGATGCGTTACTCAATGACAACGGAATACTACATGCTCGAGCGCTATGCGGACAACGATCCCTATTACGTTCCGTGGAGCCCGAACGCAAGCGGCAACGGGCGGCTGCTGAACATGCTGCTCGATTATTACGCATAACGCGTCCCAAACGGTGAACACCGTTTTGACGATAGACTGCGGCGAGTCGAAAGAACGCCGCGAACACAAACCGGAGGTGAAAAAACACATGGTCAAAATCAGATTACGCAGAGTCGGCGCGACGAAGGCTCCCTTCTACCGCGTCGTAGTGGCGGATTCGCGCTATCCGCGTGACGGGCGCTTCATCGAGGAGCTCGGAACGTACAATCCGCTGGCCGAGCCGTCGGAAATCAAGATCGACGGCGAACGCGCTCTTGCCTGGATGAAGAACGGCGCGCAGCCCACGGACACCGTGTAGGTGCTGCTGAAAAAAGCGGGTATTGTTTAATGGATACGAACCTGAAGGAACTGCTCACCTATATCGTCGCGGAACTGGTCGATGACCCCGCCGCGATCGATATCCGTGAGGTCATCGTGCCGTCCGAAACGGGCGTGCAGGAGATCACCCTTGAGCTGCGTGTTGCCAAGGAGGATATGGGCAAGGTCATCGGCCGTCAGGGGCGCATCGCCCGTGAGCTGCGCACCATCATGCGCACCGCCGCCAGCCGCATCGATACACGCGTCAACGTCGAGATCTGCGACTAGATAAAAACAGAAGACAACTCAGCTCTGTGTTTTCACAGGCCCGCGCGGCGGTCATCATCTCCCACCGCGTGGGCCTGTGCCGGCTGGCGGACCGCATCGTCGTCATGCGGAACGGCCGCGTCATTGAATCTGGAAAGCATGATACACTAATTTCAATTAATAGTGCATACGCCAAAATGTGGGCTGCCCAAGAAAAATTGTATTTTGCTGAGAGAAGGAATAAATAATGATAATTCCAACTTTACGTATTTCCCAGAATCCGAATGATTATAAAAGTTTAATCCGTGTATGTGAAGATAATACAATCAATACCATACGTGTAAACATTTCTCGATATAATCCTTGTGTATATGAGAAACACATTCAGATCATTCGGGAATTATCTTCCCTGTCTTTGGATATTATGCTAGATCTTCCCATACCCGGGTGTAAGAATCGCTTAGCCTTAGGCGATAAAGAGGAAATAAATGTATATGCTGACCTAATTTATGGTTTTGCTCCACTCGCAAGGTGTAATAAAGGAGAAATACCTGTCCAACTCGATTCTATTGATAAATCAATAGTAGCTGGAGATGAGATCATTATAGGAGATGGTGAAGCCTCATTCGTCATCGAGGAAAGAAATGAAGAAGTTCTTTATGCCAGAGCACTACATAATGCTAATTTGCGAGGAAAACGAGCATTCTTAATTACAGGCTTTGACAATTTTCATGTGTGTTCAGACAAGGAAAGCGCGACTCTTATAGCGAGTATTTCTCAGATAAAGCCAAAGTATGTTGTATTATCTTTTTCTGAATCAGTCTTAGGATTATTACATATTGAAAAAACCATTCATCGAATCCTGGGAACAGATTGTACGATTATTCCAAAGATTGAAACACGTAAAGGAATTGATAACTTATACGAAATCTTTATGCACTATCCCATCGCTATGTTGGGGCGTGGCGATTTGGCTTTGTCAAATGGTTTGGAAAGATTTGCAGAAAACCAAAATGATGCATTACTTAAATCAATGGAAATACCAAAAGCCAGATTTATTGTTGCTACAGATATCTTGACTTCATTATACTTAGGTCGTGTGCCTAGCAGAGCAGATCTAACGGATTTATTCTATTTACATAGCATGGAGGTTTCTAGCATTGTTGCTTCTGCAGGTTTATCACTATCTGAAACTAGTTTTCGTCTGTTTTGTAGATATGCAAATGTATTTAATACCAAGTGTATCTAGAAAACCAGCATTATAGCAATCTAATAGAATACAGCATAATATAACAATAAATGACTATAGGCTGTTTACGGCATCAACAACAGCATTAGGGCAACACCGCGCAATTGGGAAACAAGCGGAGCAATCCCTGCCGATGCCTGGAAAACGGCATGACAATGTTGTTATTGTTGTCACAGTGACAAACCGAATGAGACCAACAGGCCCCGCTTATCGGCCAGATACAGGTTCGCCAGTGCGAACAACATATTCAATTTTGCCCTCTGTTTTCGCAACCCTCGATATCGTGTTTTTCTATATGCGAAAAGCCCTTTGACGACGCCGAAAACGTGTTCTACTTTTGCACGCACAGAAGACTTTTCATGCTCCCGGCGTTTGATTTGTGCTTGTGAACGAGCCGGAAGGTTTTTGAATGGTTGACATATCCGACAGGTTATAC
Organism: Clostridiales bacterium; assembly: GCA_012800055.1. Classification (GTDB taxonomy): domain Bacteria; phylum Bacillota; class Clostridia; order Oscillospirales; family QAMX01; genus JAAZKA01. Next base: position 8,970 of record JAAZKA010000026.1, on the reverse strand, counting down.
AAATTCTGCACCAGATAGATCCGAAGCATCAGTTCCAGGTCATGGGGCTTGTTCCCGCGCTCTCCTTTGTAGTAGTGCGGCTGTATCATCCCTATCCATTCGCTCCACGGTATGATCCGTTCAATTTGAGCAAGAAATTCTTTTTTCTTTGTCACGCCAGCCTTTGCGCGGTGTTGCCTTAGATAAAAACAGAAGACAACACAGCTCTGTGTTTTCATAGGGCCGCGCGGTCTTCTTTTTTTATCCGTATATGCGGACTTGACAAAATATGTCGTCTGGTGTTACAATATCCTCAAGTACATCATCGACAAAAAGGAGTGCACTGCCCATGTCAACCCCCATCAAAGTCGGCGTCGCAGGCCTCGGACGCATCGGTATGAGCGTCCACCGCGACTGTCTGAAGGCGCGTCCCGACAAGTTCACCGTCGTCGCAGCCTGCGACCTCATCGAGAGCCGCCGCAACGCCTATGCGGACCTGTTCGGCTGCAAAACCTATGCCGATTACTACGAGATGATCCGTGACCCGGAAATCGAGGTCGTCGACATCGCCACACGCTCATGCGATCACTATGCGCACGCAAAAGCCGCACTGCTTGCAGGAAAAAGCGTGCTGGTGGAGAAACCGTTCTGCCGTACCTACGCCGAGGCGTGCGAGTTGGTGGACCTCGGAAGTCAGCCCGCAGGGCCGCATATCTACGTCCGCCACAACCGCCGCTTCGAGGAAGGCTTCCTCAAGGTCAACGAGATCATCGACTCCGGAATTCTGGGCGAGGTCTTCGAGATCAAACTGACGCGCAACAGTTATCAGCGCCGCAACGACTGGCAGACGATCAAAGAGTTCGGCGGCGGACAGCTTCTCAACTGGGGGCCGCATATCGTCGACCACGCGCTGCGCTTCTGCGGCGGGAAATATGAGAGCATGTACTCCCAGATCCGCCGTGTGACCGCCGTCGGAGACGCCGAGGACCACATCAAGCTGGTATTCAAGGGCGTCAACGGCCGTATCGTCGATATGGAGATCAGCGGCGGCGCGGCACTCCCGACGCCTGAGTATGTCGTCTACGGTACCCGCGGCAGTCTCATCGGTGAGGGAACCACGCTGCGGATGAAGTATCTTGACCCGTCCGTCCCGCTGATGAAAATCGTTGCCGACCCGTCCACACCCGACAGCGGCACCTACGGCAACAGCGAGAAACTCCAGTGGCTCGAGAAAACCATCACGCTCGACACGCGGGACCACACCGATGTCGTGTGGGACTACTTCTACGATGCCTACCGCAACAACAAGCCCTACCCGATCACCTCCGATCAGGCTGCCGAAGTCGTGCGCACCATCGAGGCCGCGAAGCTCGACACCATCTTTGCGTAATCAGTCCCGCGCCCGGGGAGCGCTGCAGTATCCCCGGGCGCGCTTTTTTATTGATGGGAGGGGCCATATGGACATCCGGTATCCCGAAACGCTCCGCTACGCCGCCGGGGAGCTGACACGAATTGCGGGCATCGTCTCCCTCTGCACCGCGCTCTCCGTCACCTTGAACGTCGACCCGACGCTTGCGAAAGATCCCGACGACCTCTACGACATCCGCATCGAACACGGCGTCGGGACAATCACCGGCTCGAATCCCCGCAGCGTGCTGATGGGCGTGTACGCGTACTTCCACGCGGCGGGCTGCCGCTACCTCAAGCCCGGACCCGCGGGCGAGTATCTGCCTCCGTGCGACCTCGCGTCGTTTGACTGTGTCCTTCGAAAAGCCGCCGCGTACGCCTTTCGCGGGCAGTGCATCGAGGGTGCCGTCAGTTTCGAGAATGTCCGGGATATGATCGACTGGCTGCCGAAAATCGGCATGAACCTGTTCATGTTGGAGCAGGTTGTACCGTTCAACTACATGTCGCGCTGGTATAAGCACGAGGCGAGCACCGTCAAGCAGGACGAACATCCGACGTATGAACAGATCGAAGGCTATACGCGGATGCTCGAACGGGAAATCAAGCTGCGCGGTCTGCAGCTCCACGCGCTCGGCCACGGCTATCTGTTCGAGCCGTACGGCGTGCACTACAAGACCTGGGCGGACAAGTACACGCTCTCGGACGAGGCAATCGCGGACGCGGCGATGGTCGACGGTAAGCGCGGGCTGTACCACGGCTCGCCGAACTTCACGCAGCTTTGCACATCGCGACCGGAGGTGCGGGCGAAGATGGTGCGCTTCCTGGCGGACTATCTCGAACGGCTCCCGTACATCGACTTCCTGCACGTATGGCTGTCCGACGCGGCGGGCAACTGCTGTGAGTGTGACGAATGCAGGAAGCATCACCCGTGCGACCTGTACGTGACGCTCCTCAACGAGCTGGACGCCGAGCTGACCGCGCGGGGCATTTCTACGCGCGTCGTATTCATCATGTACACCGATACGCTGTGGGCACCGGAGTACGCGCGGTTTGAGCACCCGGAGCGCTTCGTGTTCACGACGGCGCTTGCGCGTGACCACGGCAAATCCTACGACGACACGCCCTACGACGGCGCGATACCGGTCTGGAAGCGCAACGACAACCACATCAAGGCGTCGTTCCCGCTGATGATGAAGTTTTACGAAGCGTGGCGCAAGGTCTTCTCAGGCCCGGCGTTTGCGTTCGAGTATCCGTTCTACACCGACCATTTCAATGACCCCGGCTGTATGGAAGTGGCGCGGGTCGTATGGGAGGACGCGCGGAGCATCCGGGCGTTCGGGTTCGACGGGATCATGAGCGATCAGACGCAGCGGGCGTGCTTCCCAAACGGTCTGGCGCAGGCGATCTACGCGGCAACACTCTTCGACCCGTCGACAGATTTTGACGCGTTTGTCGACGATTACCTCACGGCGGCATACGGAGACGACGCGAGGAGAGTACGCACCTACCTGGAGACGCTGACCGCGCTGTTCGACCCGAAGACGCTGCGCGCAAGGCTGACTGAGACGGAGCAGGATACGACGGGCAGCGCGGCAGACGTGAAGACATGGCGAAACAACCCAGAAGCAGCGGCACGGTTCGCGGAGGTGTCCGGCGTGGTCGATGCATTCCGGGAGGTTCTCGCGCGGCATACGGACGAGTGTAACCCGGCACGGCGTGACATGTGGCGGCTTTTAGAGTTGCACGCGGACTACTGCGTCAAGCTTGCGCAGATGCTCGGGTACGGCGCACGCGGGGACATCGACAGAGCAAGAGCACGCTTCAACGAGATGATGGACTGGCTGTCCCACGTCGAGGATGCGCTGCAACCGGAGTTTGACCTGGTGCTCTTCCACAAGGAGTTCAGACGGAAGCTGCAATAAAAAGAACCGCGTCCCCATGAAAACAGGGGACGCGGTCTTCTTTGGTTTACTTCTGGCGGAAGAATTCGAGCACCTCACCGTCCGGACCCGCGACAAACGCCAGGCGTACGTACATAACGGGGTCGCTGTTGAGCGTAACGTCCTTAGGTGCCGTAATGGATGTCGCGCCGGCAGCGATGGCGGTGGCATAGGCGAGATCGGGGTCATCGACACGCAGCGCAAAGTGGAACCACTCACCGGCGGAGCCGGTGATGTCACGTTTGCCTTCCGTCGCGCCCTCGAAAACCTCGACGCGGCAATCGTCGCCGAGGTCGAGCATCGCGATACGCTTCGGAGCCTCGTTCCACGCGGCGACAACGCGGCAGCCCAGGGCCTCGTAGAACGCGAGTGTCCGTGTGAAGTCGGAACTGCGCAGCGCCAGATGGTGGACACCCAAACCCGGGAGAATCTTGTTGGCAGACATATTCATACCTCCGGAATGATATGGTGGATTCGTTTTGTTATCGTAAGGCACGGTAAAGGACGCGCGTGCTGTCGGGCGCGGCGGGGTCGAGGGCGTACGACCCGTACGTCTCAACCTCCCGGAAGCCTGCGGCATGCAGCCATTCGACCAGCACGGACGGCTCGTACATGCGCTCACTGTGGTGCTCAATCTCACGGCGGTAGAGTTCGCCGCGTGTCCGGATGAACAGCTCGACGGTGTGGGACAGCAGCGCGCGGGGAAGGTCGCAGGTAACGCTGTGGATGCAGACCGCGCCGTCGGTATCGCGCACCCAGCAGTCGCCGTCGAGCCCTTGCAGATGCGCCGGCGTCAGCGCGTCGAACAGAAACACGCCGCCCGGCTCCAGAAAGAGAGCCACTCTGCGCAGTGCTTCTCGCAGATCGTCGGGCTTTGTGAGGTAGTTGATCGCGTCCATGCTGCTGACCGCCGCACGGACGGTGCCGTAGAGATCGAGCGCCTGCGCCGGCTGCAGGAGCCACAGCGCCGCGCATTTCCTCTGTGCGCAGGACAGCATCTCCGGTGACGCGTCCACGCCGATCATGTCGTAGCCGTATGCCGCGAGCTTTGCCGTCAGCGTGCCGGTGCCGCAGCCCAGATCGAGCACCGTCGCACCTTCGGGCACTGCGTACCGCGTGAACTGTTCCCGCGCCCACTTCGCCCAGGACTCGTACGGCAAATCGTCGGTGAACGCGTCGTAGTACGCGGCGAGTGCCGTGTAGGCCTTACTCATTGCGTTTGCTCCTCGCGAGGGCGTCTTTGTAGCCGTCGCTGCCGTAGACAAGGCAGCGGTTGACACGGCTGATCGTCGCGGTCGAGGCACCCGTACGCTCGGCGATATCGGCGTAGATGCGGCCCTCGGACAACAGCCGCGCGACCTCGTAGCGCTGCGTCATCGCGCGCAGCTCCGAGATCGTGCACAGGTCGTCGAAAAAGCGGTAGCAGTCCTCACGCGACGTAAGCCCCAGGATTGCGTCGAACAGCGCGTCGGTCTGGGCATCGCGCAGCTTTTCGTTCACAGACAAAACCTCCTTTGAGGAAAGAGAACACGGCGGATAATCTGTACAGTATATAGTTTAACACAGTATCATAAGAAAGTAAAGTAAAACTTATCCTTACATTTTTTTAGTTTTTATGGTATAATATATCTGTCCTCAAAGCGGAAATATACAGGCGAAAACGACGTGAAAAGCAATCACAGGGCATAATGCCCTGATAACCATTTTTAATTTCAAGAAAAAACATAACGTTTTTCGCTGAAAAAGGTTGCGCTTTTTGGCCATTGATGGTATAGTGTAGACAGAGAATCTGTATATGGCACGTAAAAACCCCAAAGCGCCTGATCGGGCTTATGAAGGCCTGACGGCAAAGGAGTGAATTTTAAACCTTGGACGCTATCAAATGGACCCTGCGCATGGCGAAGAAGGATATGAAGCTGCTCATCTGGGGCGTCATCCTCGGCATGCTGCCCACGGCTCTGTGCTTCATCAATCCCGTCGTCTATTCGCACATTATCGACGACTGCATCACTGACGGAAAGACCGAGCTGCTGCTGCCCTATGTTTCCATCGTTCTCGGAAGCGTACTGGTGCGCGCGGCGCTGTCCTATATCAACAGCCTCATGATCCAGACCGCCTCGCAAAATACCGTCAAACGTCTGCGCCTGTACCTCTACGACAAACTCCAGAGCCTCGACCCCGGTTACTACGGCTCCAACCGTACCGGCGACCTCATGATGAAGCTCACCGGTGACCTTGACTGGGTCAGGCACTTCCTGTGCTGGATCATCCCCAACATCCTCACAAATCTCCTGCTCTTTGCCACGACCCTTGTCATCTTCTTTGTCACAAGCCCTCTCCTGACGCTCGTCGCGCTTGTCTTCACGCCCCTGACCGCCTACGCCACCTTCAAGCTGCGTAAGGTCATGAGACCGGCGCATGATAGGGTGCGCGCCGAAAACTCTGCCCTCAATGTCAACGTCCAGGAAAACATCTCCGGCAACCGTGTTGTCAAGGCCTTCGTCCGCGAAGACTACGAGATCAAGCGTTTCGGGGAACGCAATGTCGCCTACCGGGACGCCGCCATCGAGTCGGTGCGCGTCTGGTGGAGCTACTCGCCGTTCATCAGCGGCATCGCCAATATGATGAGTATCGTACTGTTGACCCTCGGTGCTGTTTTCGTCGTCAGCGGCAACCTCACGCTCGGACAGCTCTCCCTGTTCCTCAACCTCTCCTGGGGTCTTAATCAGCCCATGAACCTCGTCGGCACCATCATGAACGACCACCAGCGTTTCATGGCGTCCGTCGAGAAGATCATGACCATCTACTACGCCAAGCCCGATATCTTCAACGGTGAGGCGCCCGTTACGCCGAAGGAACCGAAGGGCGAGATTGAGCTTTCCGACTGTTCGTTCTCCTACTCCGGCCAGAAAATCCTCCGGCATGTCAACTTGACCGCTCACGCCGGTGAGACCATCGGCATCATGGGTCCGACCGGCTCCGGCAAGACCACCATCACCTCCCTCATCGCCCGCTTCATCGACCCGTCCGAGGGCGTCGTCACCATCGACGGCATCGACGTGCGTGAGTATGATCTGCAGGCACTGCGCGGGATGGTCGGTATGGCCATGCAGGACGTCTTCCTGTTCTCCGACACCATCGACTCGAACATCGCCTACGGCAAGCCCGACTCCGACGACGAGTGGATTCGTGCCTGCGCGATCGACGCCGACGCCGACGGGTTTATCCGGCGTACCCCACAGGGCTACGATACCATCATCGGCGAGCGCGGCGTGGGACTCTCGGGCGGTCAGCGTCAGCGCATCTCCCTGGCGCGCGCGCTTGCCTACGATACCCCCGTGCTCATCCTCGACGACACCACCTCCGCCGTTGATATGGAAACCGAACACTACATCCAGGGACGCCTGCGCGAACGCAAGCGTCGCGTCACCACCATCATCATTGCCCAGCGCATCACCTCCGTGCGCGACGCCGACCGCATCTACATCATCGAGAACGGCACCGTCAGCGAATGCGGCACCCATGAAGAGCTGTTGGCGAATAAGGGGTATTACTACGATATCTACCGTCTGCAGCAGGGTCTCTCCGCCGACGCTGCGGAAGCCGTCGCAGCCGCTGCCAAAGAAGGCGTACGCACGAAAGGGGGGAATGCGTAATGGCCAGGGAGCGTAATAAATTCAACGTCGACGAGGAACTTGAACAGCCGTTCGACATAAAACAGCTCAAGCGCGCGATGATCTATGTCAAACGCTACGCAAAGACCCTGACGTTCGCGTTCCTGCTGTCCGTTGTATCCATTCTGCTCGATCTGTGCATCCCGATCTACACGCAGACCATCGTCGACACGCATATCCCCGCGAAGAACATCCGCGGCATCCTGCTCATCGGCTTAATCTACATGGTCACCATCGCCGCGATCCTTTTAGTCAACCGCACCCGGTCGCTCATGTTCAACAAGGCCGGACAGTACATCATCACCGACATCCGCCACGACCTTTTTTCCCATCTGCAGAAGCTCCCGTTCGACTACTATGACTCCCGCCCGCATGGGAAGATTCTCGTGCGTGTGGTCAACTACATCAACACCGTCGCGAACTTCCTCTCCAACGGCATCGTCACCATCCTCATCGAGCTGGTGTCCCTGGTCGCCATCCTGGTCTTCATGCTGCGGCTGCATGTCGGCATGACGCTGCTGATCCTCACCGGTATCCCGTTGTTCGCGTTGGTGGTGATCTTCATCAAGTCCCCGCAGCGCCGCGCGTACCAGACGCTGTCGAATAAACAGAGCAACCTCAACGCCTACCTGCAGGAGTCGATCTCCGGCATCAAGGTCACTCAGGCGTTCAACCGCGAGAAGATGAACTACGGCATCTTCCAGACGCTGTGCGAGAACTCGCGCTCCGCGTGGATCCGCGCCATCCGCATCTCCAACGTCATCGGGCCGGTCATCCTGATCCTGTCGGTGTTCTACACTGTCGTGGTCTACTACGTCGCGGCGTCCGGGACGTTCGCCGGCGTGACCGTCGGTGTGATCCTCGCGTTCGTCGGCTACACCGCGCGCTTCTGGTCGCCGATCACGACGCTCGGCAACCTCTACAACCAGCTCATCACCAACACCGCCTATCTCGAGCGTATCTTCCAGCTCATGGACGAGCCGGTCTCCATCGACGACCGCGAAGGCGCCGTCGAGCTGCCGCCGATCACCGGACGCGTCGAGTTCAAAAACGTCGTTTTCGGCTACGAGCCGTCGCAGACAGTCCTCGACCATGTCAGCTTCGTCGCCGAGCCGGGTGAAAGCATCGCGCTCGTCGGACCGACCGGCGCAGGCAAGAGCACCATCGTCTCCCTCCTCGCGCGCTTCTACGACATCCGCGAGGGCAGCATCACCATCGACGGCTACAAGCTGTGGGACGTAACAATCTCGTCGCTGCGTTCGCAGATGGGCATGATGCTGCAGGACAGCTTCCTGTTCACCGGCACCATCCGCGAGAACATCCGCTACGGCCGTCTCGACGCGACCGACGAGGAGGTCGAGGCCGCAGCACGCGCCGTCCACGCCGACGATTTCATCTCGATGATGCCTCAGGGTTACGACACCGAGGTGCAGGAGCGCGGCGCATCACTCTCCGCCGGTCAGCGTCAGCTCATCAGTTTCGCCCGCACGCTGCTCGCCGACCCGCGCATCCTCATCCTCGACGAGGCGACTTCCAGCATCGACACCCAGACCGAGCAGCTCGTGCAGGAAGGTCTGCAGGCGCTTCTCAAAGGACGCACCAGCTTCATCATCGCGCACCGGCTGTCTACCATCAAGAACTGCCGCATCCTCTACATCATGGACGGCAAGATTGTTGAGTCGGGCACACATGCGGATCTGCTTGCCAAACGCGGACACTACTACGAGCTGTATACATCACAGCTCACCTGACCATAAGGACATAAAAAGCACAGGGAACGGTGAGACAGATACCGTTCCCTGTATGTTTACGGAGGAAATCATCATGCGGATCATGGCTGCAATGGATTCGTTCAAGGGGTCGCTGACCTCGGTGGAGGCGGCGGAGGCGGTACGGCGGGGCATCTTGTCGGCATGCCCGGACGCGGAGGTGCTGACGCTGCCGATCGCGGACGGCGGCGAGGGAACGGT
>JAAZKA010000005.1 GCA_012800055.1 Clostridiales bacterium | reverse complement strand
GGAGATACACCAAGGAGGGCGGTCTTTGCGGCGTTGGCGTAGGTGACGGCGGAGCCGAGGAATACCGCCGACGCGCCGGGGATGTCGGTGATGCGGGCGGAGAGCAGTCCGCCGGTGCAGGATTCCGCACAGCAGAGGGTCAGGTGAGCGTCGGTGAAACGGCGCACGACGACCTGCTCGAGGGAGTCGACATTGACGCCGTAGACAAAATCCCCGAGCTGCGCGCAGACATCGCGGACGACGGGTGCGTTGCGCAGCGCGGCGGCATCCTCCGTAACATCGCGGGACGTGACGCGTACCAGACACTCGCCCTCTTTGGCGTACGGCGCGACGGACGGGTTGACCGCGTGTTCCATCAGTTCATGCAGCCGCGACTCCATCTCGGACTCACCGATGCCGAACAGACGGATCCAGTCGGAGTGAATGGCGGAGTGTTCGAGCGCGGCAAGGTAGGGCATTGCGCAGACGCGGAACATCGGCACGCATTCCTTCGGCGGGCCGGGGAGCATCAGCAGATACCGGCCGTCCTTCTCAATTGCACAGCCGGGGGCGGTGCCCCAGTCGTTACGGAAAACCGTGCAGCCGCGGGGAAGATAAGCCTGTTTGACGTTATTGGGGGTCATCGGACGTCCGAAACCGCGGAAACGTTCGCGGATCAACTCCAGAGACGGCTCGTGCAGCTCGAGCGGCAGTCCGAAGACCTCAGCGCACATTTCTTTGGTGAGGTCGTCATACGTCGGGCCGAGACCTCCGGTCGTGATGACAATATCCACACGGGAGAGGGCGGTGCGCAGAGCGTCACGGACACGCTCCGGATTGTCGCCGACAACGGTGTGATAGAGTGTGGACATGCCGAGCTCGGCGAGCATCAGGGAGATGTCGCGCGCGTCGGTGTTGGCGATCTCGCCCAGAAGCAGCTCCGTACCGATGGAAAGAATTTCTACACGCATAGGGGTCACCTTCGATTTTAATAAGGATGCCGTCTGCCGGATACCGATCCGGGTGAGGTCATTCCGCGTCGGGGGATTCGGGTGTATTTTCGAATGTGTCGGATACGCCGGGGCGTTTGGCTGTATCGTCGCCCATGTATTTCCCGGCGAGCGCAGCCTCGTAAGCCTCCTTTAGCAGTGTGTCCAGGTCGAGCTTCGCCTCCGCCTCGAGTATCTCCCCGATTCTCGGACGCGTCTTCGGATGCTTCGGCGTGAAGATCGTGCAGCAATCCTCAAACGGCAGGATCGACGTCTCAAAAGTCCCGATTTTCCGCGCAATTGCCACGATGTCGGTCTTGTCCATGCCGATGAGCGGACGGAAGACCGGCATATCGACCACCCGGTCGGTGATGCCGAGCGCAAAAAGCGTCTGGGACGCGACCTGCCCGAGCGACTCGCCGGTGATCAATGCGTGGCAGCCGTCCTTCCAGGCCAGCTTATCCGCGACCCGCATCATGCAGCGGCGCAGAATCAGCGTCGACAGCGCATCCGGGCAGTGTTCGCGGATCTCCTCCTGCACACGTGTGAACGGCACGACGGTCAGCGGGATGTGCCCTGCCGAGCGCTCGACGATGTGCAGCAGATCCTGCACCTTCTGCAGTGCGCGCGGGGAGGTATAGGGGTAGGAGAAGAAGTGAATCGCCCGCAGAGACAGTCCCCGCCGCGCCATCATATACGCCGCGACCGGGCTGTCGATGCCGCCGGAAATCAGCAGGCCCGCACGGCCGTTGATGCCGACCGGCAAGCCTCCCGCACCCGGCAGCGCCGGGCCGTGGATGAATGCGTCGCGCTCACGAATCTCCACCGTCACGACGACCTCCGGGTCGTGCACGTCTACGCGCAGATGCGGGTAATGATTCAGCAGTACCGTGCCCAGTTCACGCATGATGTCCATCGACGTCAGCGGGAAACGTTTGTCCGCGCGCTTGGCGTTGACCTTGAACGTGGACGCGCCCATCAGTATGTCGCGCAGATACTCCGGCGCAACGCGGCAGATCGTGCCCATATCCTTCTCGCATACCGCCGAACGGCAGACGGAGACCAGGCCAAATACATGCCGTACGATCTCGAAAGCGCGGTCCATGTCGAAGTCGTCGCACGCCGGAGTGACAGAGACGGCGGACTGTCCGGAGTAGATTGTGCATTTGCCGCACGGAGCCAGCCGCCGGCGCAGGTCAAGGAGCAAACGCTCCTCAAAGCGGTTGCGGTTGAGACCCTTGAGGACCATCTCGCCGCATTTGAGCAGTAAGGTTTCCAATGTTCGTTCTCCAATGCCGCAGGGATTGCTGTCCTAAACAAATTACGGGGTTCAATGCGTTCCGCTGCGATGATGGTATTGTGGTATGCCGTTGAAGTTGGGATGCATATCGCGGTCATCTGAGCCTGTCGGCAGCTTCCCGGAGCCCTTCCAGCAGCGCGTCGATGTCCTCGGGGGTATTGTCGCCGGAAAGGGAGACACGCAGGGTTCCGTCGATGACATCGGGCGTCAAGCCGCATGCCTCGAGCACGTAGGAGCGCTTGCCCTTCGCGCATGCGGAGCCGGTCGATACATATACGCCGCGGCTTTCGAGGATACGCATGACGACCTCCGAGCGGTATCCCGGCAGCGAGAGCGAGAGAATCTGCGGCAGCGCGTCGGGGAAGTTCACACGCGCCGTGGGGATGAGCCCTTCGAGCAGCCGCTGACGGAGTGCGGGAATGTCGGCACGCGGAGGATTGCGCAGCGCGGCCGCGAAGGCCGCAATGCCGGGGACGTTCTCGGTGCCCGAGCGCATCCCGCTCTCCTGACCGCCGCCCGGGAGCAGCGGCGGAATCCGTACGCCGCGCCGGATGTACAGCGCGCCGATCCCTTTGGGCGCGTGTACTTTATGCCCGCTCACGGCATAGAAGTCCACGCCCAGCGACTCCACACGCAGCGGGACACGCATGAATGCCTGCACGCCGTCGCAGTGGAACAGTGCGCGGGACTTGCGCTGCCGCAGGATGCCTGTCAGCGTACGGATCGGCATCACCGCGCCGGTCTCATTGTTGACGTGCATCACCGCGCAGAGGATTGTGTCTTCGCGCAGCGACTGCTCGAAGTCGTCCGGCGAGATCGTACCGTCACGTCCGGGCTTAAGGTAAGTCACCTCATACCCTTCCGTCTTCAGCCGTGCGATCGGCTCGAGAACGGCGGGATGCTCGACGGCAGTGGTGATGATGTGCCTCCCCTGATGCCGCAGCTTCCATGCCGCGCCCAGGATCGCCGTGCAGTTGCCCTCTGTACCGCCGGAGGTGAAGGTCACGCACGCCGCCTCGCAGCCGAGCGCCTGCGCGACGGTTTCACGGCTCTCGCGTACAAGATGCTCGGCGGAGATTCCCGCAGCATACAGGCTCGACGGATTGCCGTAGCCCTCGCGCATCGCCCGGTATGCGGCGTCGGCTGCGTCGGCGGTGACGCGGGTCGTAGCGGAATTGTCAAGATAGTGCAAGAAATTGCTCCCTTCGGTTTGCGAGCCGCCGAAAGGGGCGGGATCAAACCATAGAATACAGAAATATTATAACATATCGCGAACCGTTATGCAACATCCGTTGACGAATTTTTACGGAAGACGCGTGTGTGTCGCTGCGGGAAATACATATAAGCAGGGTATCCAATCGGTACGCACCGCAAGGGTACGGCTGCGGGGGATATCGGGAGGGTTGCTGATTGCACGGGGAAAATTATGACACAATAAATACAAAAAGGGGTTGACAAACCGGGAAAACTCTGCTATCATGTAACCGTTGTAACCAATTTGTAATAACCTGCAATGAAATTGAAATAATATGGAGGGCGTACGGATGAGACGGATGTGCAGACGGATTACCGTGGTGTGTATACTGCTGTGTCTGTGCGTGAATGTGCGAGGAGCCGGGCGGACCGTGAAACTGCTGACGGTCGATACCCGGGAACCTGTAGCCGTGGAGATCAGCGTCGATATCGACGCGACGCTCGCAAAGGCGGTACGGAAGCTGTCGGGAAATGCCTCTGACGCTCACATCGCAACAGACATCCGCTGCGAGCTGGCTCTCAGCGAGGATACTGCCTTCGATACCGACGGGCTGTACCTGTACCTCACCGAGACCGCGCCGCTGCCCGTTGCCTATACACGGGAAGAGGTCGCGCGCGTCACCCTCCAATTCCCTACACGCTTTGTCGAAGACGATACCCTCTATGCCGGTGAAATCGTCGTCGATACGCCGGGTGTGCGCGGTGAGGCTACCGAACTGCGGTGCGTCAGCTACCTCTCCGGCGTCGAGACCGGCTCGGAACAGATCTCATATACCGTGCTCAAAAACCCCGTCACACGTGTGCTGCGCGTCGGGACACTTGAAAAACCTGAGTGGTGGCCCACCGGTCATATGATACAGCCTGCTGAAGGGAGGTTGACCTCCGACTACGGAAAACGTCGCTGGGAATTCCATACCGGCATTGATATTGCGAATAAGCGCGGTACTCCCATCGTCGCCGCCGACAGCGGGACCGTCATCTTCGCCGGGCGTATGGGCAACTACGGAAAATATGTCCAGATCGACCACAACGGCATTGTCTCCGCCTACGCTCATAATTCCAAGCTGCTCGTCGCGGTCGGCGACCATGTCATCCGCGGTCAGACCATTGCCCTCATGGGATCCACCGGACGTTCCACCGGCAGCCACTGCCATTTCGAAATTCTCATCGGCTATGAGTTCCAAAACCCTCATGATTATGTGACTTTCCGATTTGAGGAAAGCACGGAGAAAAAATAGATAAAAACCAGGCGGTTAAGACGGATGTGACAATCCGTCTTTTCGCTTAAAAAGAGATGAATAAAGGCTTGAAATGATATGTATTATAAATTTATAAAACAAAACGGGTGGTGTATGAATGGACTGAGTAATATATTACAAGAAATTCATACAATTGACACTTTTCTTTTTTCTCATTCTCTGTTATAATGAAGATGTACGGTTATATCTCTGTCTATAAATGTCTGCGGAAAGGGATAAATGTCATCAAACTGTAATACGAGCGCGGGCAGAGACAGAAACAATCCCGGATACGGACACGTCTAATAAGGGAAAGATCAGAAACGGAGGTCATGATATGAAACGTAGAATAACAGCACTGATATTGGCGGTGTGTCTGTTTGCGTCGCTGGGTACGGCGCTCGCGGCACCCGATGACATCGCCGGGCACTGGGCGCGGGGTTATATTGAAACGCTCAGAAGCCTCGGAATCATGGAAGGTTATCCGGACGGCACGTTCCGCCCCGATGCCCAGATTAAAAAGACCGAACTTGTGGCACTGCTCAACCGCACCTTCGGGCTGACGAAAACCAACCCCGTTACCGCCTCTGATATCGGTTCCGGGAAGTGGTACTACAGCGACTTCCAGAAGGCCGGCGGATATGTCTTCGTCTTCGGCGGCAAGACCTATCCTGAAGTCACCGTCAACCGCCAGGAAACTGCTGCCATGATCGGCAGACTCATGAGCTTTACCCAGGATACTCCATCCATCAACTTTTCCGACGACGAATCCATCGTCAGTTGGGCCAAACCCTATATCTACGCCAGCGCCGCCAGGAATATTATCACCGGTTACCCCCAGGGCGACTTCCGGCCCGATGGGAAAATCACCCGCGCCGAGGTCGCTACCGTCCTTGTACGTCTCATGGGCAACTGTGTTGAGAAGCCCGGTACCTATTCCTCTATCTCGTCCGAGTATAAAAATGTCACCGTCCGCTCCTCCGGCGTGACCCTCAAGGGTATCCATATCAAGGGCGACCTCTATATCACCGGCAAGGTCGGCACCGGCGTCGTGACCCTCGAGGACTGTATCGTCGACGGTGAGATCATCGCCGTCGGTGAACCCGGCGCAACCGTCATTTTCGCTGGATCCACCGAAAAGGTAACCGTGCGCGGAGACGGTCTTACCACAGCCGTCACCGGGAACGTCACCGAGCTGAATGTCTACAGCGCCGCCTCTCAGCCCGCCGCCGTCAGCGTCGTCACGGGCGGCTCCGTCGCGACTCTCCATATGAAAACCTCCGGCTCCGTCTCAGGCGCGGTCGATGTGCTCTACGCCTACATCAACGGCATCACCCTGAACACCATGCCCAACCGCTGGTACGTCAACGCCGGCGTCAGCGTTACCATCGCCGGGAATATCTATCACACAGACGGCTCCAAAGGACCGCAGTTTGTCTCCGGCTACCCCACCGCTTCCATTCGTGCCAACTCCGCCGGGACGGCTCAGGAAATCAGCGTGACCGTCCGCCTTGCAGAGGCAGCCAATGTCTACTGCATCGCTGTCTCCAGGGGCAGCACACCACCGACTGCCGAACAGGTTCGCGCGATGACAAATTACGGCAATGTGACCGTCAGTGCCGCGAACTTTACGAGGGTCGAGGCAGCTTCCGATATCAAGATACTGACCCTCACAGAGCTGCCGCTGCAGTATAACTACAACGTCTATGTCGTCGCCGAAAGCACCGACGGGAAGCAGATCGGCGCACCCATCCAGCTCGGCCCCGCGGCGTCTGTCTGGAGCGCCGATTATCCTGCCATCTCTGCGATGACCGATACGTCGGTGACCATCGCGGTCAAGACCCAGCGTGCCGCAGCCGTCTATATCGCTGCGGTTCCCGCGGGCAGTACCGCCCCCACCGCCGCACAGCTCAAGGCTCGAACCGGCATCACCGGCGCGGTCTTCTCCTACGCAGAGACCCCCAGCGGCACCCCCATCCAGATTCCCGTCACCGGTCTTACAGCCGGTACACTGAACTATGACCTCTATGTTGCCGCCGCAGAGTACGGCGCGAATCCCGCCGCCGAGAATATCGTTTTGCTCCAGCTCAAGAATCTTGGCAATACCGTTGAGGCGAGTTTCTCTCAGAGTCCCAAGAACGGTTTCTATCCTACCGATACCGTCGTAACTTTGAAATTCTCAAAGACACAGTACAAGCTTGGCACGGGGTACAAGCTCGGAGACATCGGCGCGCTGCCTGAGGATGTGCTGACACTCAACGCCGTCGACACGCAGAGCGGTACGCCCGTCACCATTACGGGTTACTCGATGACCTACGCCGCGAACTCTGTCGCGATCCTGTTCCCGTCGGGCGGCTGGTACAGCGGCTGCACCTATACCATCGGATGTGCATCCCTCACCGACGCCGGCGGCAAGGCAACGATGCCCTCATCCATCAGCTTCAAGATTGCCGCCGACGCTGACGCCGTCCCTCAGCCCACTCTCAATCCCGGCACCGGCGGATATGTCCAGCCCGGCAGCATCATCAGCATCAAGGCTCCGACCACGAACCTCGCAACCGACGCGCTGCTCTATTATTCCTCCGATGGTACCGATCCGCGCGGAGGCACCTACATCAACGCGTCTACCCAGGTCAACTACAAGGTTCCCGACCATGCCCAAAACGGAGAGACTCTCATCATACGCGCTGTCATTGTCCAGAACGGCCGCGCCAGCAAGGAGACCTACGGCGTCTATACCATCGAGGACGTGCTGCTCAAGCCGTTTGTCACCCTCGCGGCCACCGGCGCCGAACTGCCCGAAAGTGTCAACGTCAGGATCGGCACCACCATCCAGATTGCCGGGTTGGACAGCGCAGCCAGAATTTACTACACCTTCGACGGCACCGACCCCGTCGATACCGGTGTGGGACGCAGGACCGAACAGTATACTTTCAGCCATATCGGAACTGTTACAATCAAGGTGCTGCTTGTGCGCGGAGACCGGCAGTCGGCGGTCAAAACCTATACCTTCGTCGTTACCAACGACAGCGAGACGCGCCTGAATGTACCGGTGACTCCCATCGTCACCATCGGCGCGGCGGGGACCGTGTGTCTGGACAACGACGTGATCAGTAGGAGAAATGTCTCGGCGACGGAGACGCTGTATATCTACAGCATCAATGACTATAATCGCACGCGCGTGTTCTATACGCTCGACGGCAGTGACCCGTCGGTAAATACCAGCGGACGCTATACGCTGCAAGCAAACTCTGTGGGACAGGTGTTCACACTGTCCGCGTCGGCATTCCCGGTGGGCGTGAATGCGCGACTGCGTGTGGTGGCGTACAACATCGAGAGCGGCAGCTTCTCCGGTGCACGTGACCTGTATTTCTATCGTGTGAGCTGACTCCGGTCAATCTGCGTACCCGCCCGGGAGCGCATTGACAATACACTACCATCTACCGCTCATGCAGGGTGAGCCCGCATGAGCGGGAAAGAATAAGGACGGTTTGATTCATATGAAACAGACTCCGAAGCGCGTTTTATCACTTGTGGTGTCGCTGTGTCTCATAATCACGATGTTCACGGGATTCGCGATGCCGCCGACACAGTCCGTCACGTCGTTCCCCGACCTGTCGAAGAGCCATTGGGCGTATGACTACATCATGAAGCTGGCGGATCTGCAGGTTGTCCAGGGAGACAACTACGGCAAGTTCAGGCCCGAATCCCGTGTAACCACGGCGGAGTTCATGGCGATACTCAACAGGCTCATGAACCTGACAGCCACCTCTTTCAGCTCTTACGCGGACGTGAACCCGGCCGACTGGTATGTCGCCAAGGATCCCGTTTTCGCCAAGGCTGCCGCACAAGGCTATCTCGTAGTCGAGTATGGCAACAAGGTACTGCCCAATGCCGCGCTCACCCGTGAGAAGGCCTTCTACCTCATCGGACGCTACCTCGGTCTCGATCCCCTCTACAACGCAAGCTACTTCAGCGATACCTCCTCCATCAGTTCCACATACCTCGGCACCGTCAACGCCGTCGCGTCCCTGAAAATCATCGACGGATACACCGGCGCCGACGCGGGTAAGCTCAAACCCCAGGCCTACATCACCCGCGCCGAGGCCTGCAAGATCCTCTACTGCATGATCGGCGGAAATGTTGTCACCGGCTATCAGACCGTGACCATCAACCCCGTCAATAAGTCCCTCATTTCCGCCGCCGTCACAAAAAGCGACGCGACGATCTACTCCTCCCGTCTCAACACCGTCTACATCACCGAGGGCTGCGATAACGGTTTCGTTACCATCAGCAACTCCACCATTACAAACCTCATCATCCGCGCTTCCAACTGCACCGTCAACCTCACCGGTGACAGCAGCGTGTCGAGCATCGATTCCTACAGCGCCGGCACCAGTGTCGTCTACGGCGCATATACAAACTTCGACACGGTGACGCTCGGCGTGAATACCGCGAGCCAGAATGCGGTCATTCTGAACAATACCGTCTCCGCAGGTACGATCAACACCTACGTTAAGACGAAGATCATCAACAACACCGGCGACGCCGCGAAGGTCGGCAAGATTAACATCATCAACTCCTCCGGCGTGGAACTCGCCGCCGGTGTGTTCAGCACGGTTAATATCAGCGCCGCGAACGCCGCGCTCACGCTCGGAAACGATGTCACCGTCGACGCGATAAACGTTGCGGTCGGCGCGAACAACGTCACGATCACCGGTCCGAACGCCAAGATCAACAGAATCTTCACCGCAGCCGCCGGCACCACCGTCACCGGCTATGTCACCTACTACGACGCGGGCTCCGGCTCCATCCTGATCAACGGCGTCACTTACGTCGGCAAGGGCTATGTCAACGAAAACACCGGCTTCACCAACGGCTACCCCTATATCCACAGCGTTACCAACGGCTCAACCGCGACGATCGCCGTCCAGACCAGCGTCACCGGTACGCTGTACTATGCTATCTACCGCAATGACCAGTACCCGACTGCCGAGGAGATCAAGGACGGTACCGGCGCGGCGGCGCACACGAGTTACACGATCGGCAGCGTGAACAAGGAGTATTACCCGACGATCACGAGCAGCTATGTCGGCAGCAGCGGTTACAAGCTGGTCGCGGTCATGTACGGCAGCAGCGGTCTGCTCAGACCCGTCCAGGCGAATCATAACTGGTACACCGGCAAGAGCTATGTGTTTGTGACCTATACACCCACCGGAGTATCTAATATTTCCGGCTTCTCCGCAAACTATCCGTACATCTCCTACATCTACGGCAACACCGCGAATGTCATTTTGAAAACGGAGTACACCGGCACCGTCTACCTCGCCGTCTACCCGATCGACAAGGACCCGAGGCCTGAGGAGATCAAAACCAACGCCAACAATCCGTGGAGCAGCAACCGCGTGGCAAAGGAAATCAAGAGTACCGCCGCGGTTTACGACGAGAGCATCACCATCCCGCCGTCGAATCGCAGCAACTATAAGATCGTTGCGTTCCTGGAGACCAGCAGCCGCAGCTACACGCCGGTTGAGAGCATGTCGCTGACGGACTTCGGCCCGAATTATCCGTTCCAGTTCTACGATTACAACGACTTCAGTGAAACCACCGGCTTCTACTCCGGCTACCCGAACGTCTACACAGTCGACACGTCCACCAACCCCGACACGTTGATCCTCCGCGTGAGACCGGTGTACACCGGCAGAGTGTATGTCGCCGTGTATCCGTCCAATTCCATACCGAGTGCGTTCGATATCATCAACCATACCGGCGCGACATATGATAACAGCGAGGATGTCAGCGCCAATGTGGAGAAGGATATCAATGTCAGCGTCCCGGACGACCGGAGCAATTACCATGTCTTTGCGGTGTTGGTCGCCGGTGCGAACACATACCTGCCGGTGCGCAGCGAAATCGTGTCCGGCCGTATCCTGACCACCTACACAGAAGGGATCCCGACCGCCGTCCTGACAGCCGATGGTTATACAAGCACGGCCTTCACCGTCAACAGCAAGCTGTACCTCACCTTCAGCGAGACGATGTACTATAAGACCGGCGAGACTACGAAGTTACCGCTGAGCTACTACAGCACCGATACGCTGGAAGACCTGTTCTTTGTTGAATACCTAAACGGCACAACCTGGATTCCGCTTCATGACACGCTGTATGACGTTGCTGCGACAAACAACAGCAAGACCGTTGTCGTCAACAGCACTGAAGCAAACCGGTGGGATGTGTACACCAACTGGCGTGTACGCGTGAGCGAGAGCGTCGTGGACAATGACGACAACACCGTCGCATCTCCGTATACATATCCGTTCACCGTTAACACGTCGCTGACTCCGATCATCACCGTGACCGTGAATACGACCTATAATGACGATGCCGCTGTGAACAATGGCTCGTCTGCTGTGACCTACTACTATGAAGCGGGTGCTAATAAGGGTACCTTCTCGCTGACCAAGGCGCAGGAGACTGAGGCGGACTTCTATATGTCCAACGCTGCATCGGCTACCCCCCCGGCGACGACCGCTTATACAAAGTTGACAAACCTCACCAACATTCCGATTCCGGCTGCGGGCACCTGGTATTTCTACACGAAGACCGCTGCGGGTGTGATCAGCCCCATTGCGACGTTGACCGTGGTTGAGGTTGCCGTCCCGACCGTCACTCTTGACCCGCTCTCCATCTGGACGAAGGACAGCACCGCAACGATTGCGGGAACCATCCCGACTGGCGCAACGCTGAAGCTGTCTGCATATGTCAACGATACGTTTAAGGACAGCAAGACCACCTCTGCTACTAAGTTTTACTACTTCGATGGAACGTATCTCCTGACCTCCAAGCCGAGTTCCGTGAACCTGACCGACAATGATCAGGTAAAGTTTGTCCCGCAGGTCATCGTGGACGGTGTTGTTGTCGCCGAGGGCGATGCGCAGATCGTAAGCTCTGGTTTAGTCCTCACGGGTCAGTACCCGCCGACTTTGCTCATCAACGGCACAGTCAATGGCAAGTGGTGTTCCGCCTCCTCCATTGAGGTTCGCCCTCATGTTAATTTACCGAGTGGCTATACATTAACAATAACTACATTGGATGCAGGCCAACCTTCTGAATACATGAAAGAATATGTTCTTCTTAGCAATCGAACCTTTACTGTAAAGCCGACGAACCAGCCACTTTACAGTGGACCCGATGAAGTCGCATTTACCGCGACGGTAAAAGATGCTAACGACGCAGAAGTTGGTAAGGCTGTTTACACAATCAAGGAGTATTATACCGCTCCTGCGATTTCGGCGCCTATTCTTGACATTTCTGGTTTAGGTACGGGAGCAGATAACAATAAGTGGGTAAAGGGAACATACGCGCATATGACGAATGCGCCTGTCATTAATCCCAGCGAATATCAGTTTATGGCAAGCCTCTACATCGATGATATATTAACGCGGCAGTTTAAGTTCATTGATTCGCATACAAAACTCTATGTAAATAAAGAGAAGAAGATTGTAACGACTGAACCCGCTGCCGGTGATGCACTCAAAGACGGGTCAACCGTAAAAATCGTTGTAAGCGTTGTTCCCTTTGGCTCTGAGTATATTATCGTATCTTCTAATGAGGTAAGCGCAACGACACCGACAGAATAAGACTGCCCGTAAAGAACAGTTAATACCACTGGCGTCCAATGTGGCGTTTCAGAAGACGCTCCGTGTGTTTGGCAGATGAATCAGCCCTGACAACCGCAGCCCCCGGTCACACAACCGGGGGCTGCTTGTATCTATATGCCAGGCAGGCTAAACCACAATCTTCGTCCACTTGCCGCCGGCGAACCTGAGGCCGTTGAGGACCAGGCGCATGTACTGGTCGAGGATGATGCCGACCCACGCGCCGTACAGCCCGAATCCGAGCGGGTAGCACAGCACATAGGACACTATCGGCCGCACGATGGCGATGGAGATCATCGACGTCACCGCGATGAACAGCGTGTCGCCCGCCCCGCGCAGACATCCGGAGAAGACCACCTGCGAAATCTGCCCGGCGACCACCACCGCACACATGTAGATGATCGGAACCCCGCGCGTGATGATGTATTCGTCACGCGTGAACAGCATGTAGATCGGCCTCGCCAGCGAGATGAACAGCGACGCCAGTACGACCGCCACACACAGCCCGATCCGCTGCGCGCATTTGCCGTACAGCACCGCCAGGTCGGGCCGCTTCTGTCCCAGAGACCGTCCCACCAGCGCCGATGCCGCCATCGTCAGCCCGTTTCCAAAGCAGAACGCCAGAGACAGGATGTTCATCCCGATCTGATGCGTGGCGAAGTCATCCGTCCCCAGCTCCGCGACAATCTTCGCGTAGATGAAGAACCCGGTGCGCAGGAACACTTGCTCGAGCGTCGCCGACCCCGAAACCTTGAACACGCTCTTGAGCGTTGCCGTATCGGGCAGGAACGAATCGCGCAGCCGTACATGCAGGAACGCATCTTTGTGGCGCAGCGAGAACAGCGCGATGACTAAGCCCACGTAGTTACCGATGACGGTGGCAATGGCGGCACCGGCGACGCCGAGTGCCGGGAAGCCGAGGCGTCCGCCGATGAGCAGGTAGTTAAAGCAGCAGTTGACAACGTTTGCGATGAGGTTTGCGCGCATGGCGACGCGTGTGTTGCCGGTACCGCGCTGGGCTGCGTTGATGACCATCGACAGTACGACGGCGGGGATACCGATGAGGGTGATGCGGAAGTAGGTGACGGCGGCGTCGATGGTATCGGACTTGGCGCCGGCAAACCGGAGCAGCGGTCGTGCGGCAGGCTGTCCGACCCCGGCGATGACGACGACGGCGATGGTCACGAGGAGCATCACCTGGCGCAGGCAGCGGTTGGCGCCGTCGCAGTCGCGCTGACCGTAGCGTCGGGAGATGACGGCGGTGACACCATGGTTGAGTGCCATAAATACGGCGAGCACGATCAGCCGCGGCTGAGTGGTGAGCCCAACGGCGGAAATGGCGTAGGAACCGAGCGAGCCGACCATGATGGTATCGATGATGCCGACGAGGCTGACGAGTACGGTCTCCGTGACGGCGGGCCAGGCGATCCTGAAGGTAGTACCGTAAGCGTCGCGTGCGGAAGGGAGGGGTCCGATGATCTGGGCGGGTTTGAGCAGGTAGCGCGGCTCGTACAGGCGCTGCAGTATAAGAGGGACGGCGATGGGGTCCACCTCCTTAGAATTCTAACAAAATGTATGGATATACGGGCGGTATCGAGAAGGTACCGCCCGTATGATGCTTATTTATCGCAGCGGGGTTCGTTGCGGCAGCACACGTCGCAGGACGCGGTGGTTTCCAGCTCTTTGGGGAGCGGGAGGTTATGCTTGGTGTAGTAGTCGACCAGCGCGGCGCGGAGAGCTTCCTCAGCGAGGACCGAGCAGTGTATTTTCTGAGGCGGCAGACCTTCGAGCGCCTCGATGACAGTCTTGTTGGTGAGCTGCAGAGCTTCATCGAGGGTCTTGCCGCGGATCAGCTCGGTGGCCATGGAGGACGTCGCGACGGCGGCGCCGCAGCCGAAGGTCTTGAAGGTGATGTCGGAGATGCGGCCGTCCTCGACCTTGATATAAAAGCGCATGATGTCACCGCAGCGGGGATTGCCGACGGTACCGACGCCGTCCGCGTCCGCGATTTCGCCGACGTTGCGGGGATGGGTAAAGTGGTCTAAAACCTTTTCAGAATACATAGACAGTTCAGCTCCTGTGAAGATTGTGGAGATTTATTCAAATTTCGCCCACATCGGGGCGTTATTTTCCCATACCGGGGACTTTGCGCGCAGGTCTTCGGCGGTCTTGTGAACAGCGGAGATGAGGTAGTCGACTTCGGCGTCGGTGTTCTGCGGTCCGAGCGAGAGACGTACCGAACCGTGCGCAACGACGTGCGGCAGTCCGATGGCCATGAGAACATGGGACGGGTCAAGCGAACCGGACGAGCACGCCGAGCCGGAACTTGCCATAACACCGAGGGAATCGAGCGTCAGGACGATGGCTTCTCCCTCGATGCCTTCGATGCAGAAGGATGCGTTGCCGGGCAGGCGGCGCGTGGGGTGACCGGTCAGCCGGGAGTAGGGGATCGGAAGGATGCCCGCGATGAGCCGATCGCGCAGCGCGGTGACGCGTTTGGCGTCCTCCGCCATATGCAGCGAGCACTGGTACGCTGCCTCGCCCAGGCCGACGATGCCCGCGACGTTCTCAGTACCGCCGCGGCGTCCGCGTTCCTGACCGCCGCCGTGGAGGAAGGTGTCGATGTGCGTGCCGTTCTTGATGTACAGCGCACCGATGCCCTTCGGGCCGCGCAGTTTGTGAGCGGATAAGGACAGCGTAGACAGGTTCATCTCACGGACGTTGAGCGGGATGTGGCCGTATGCCTGGACGGCGTCGGTGTGGAAGGGGATCTTATGAGCGGCAGCGATCTCTCCGATCTCAGCGATCGGTTCAATGGTGCCGATCTCGTTGTTTGCCGCCATGACGGAGATGAGGATCGTGTTGTCACTGACAGCGCGCTTCACGTCGTCGGGCGAGACAAGACCGTCGGAGTCGACATCGAGCAGGGTGACTTCGAAGCCCTGCTTCTCGAGCCACTCGAGGGTATGGAGCATCGCGTGATGCTCGATTTTGGTGGAGATGATGTGACGGCCCTTTTTGCGTCCGGCGTATGCGGTGCCCTTGAGGGCGTAGTTATCGGACTCGGAACCGCCGGCAGTGAAGACGATCTCCTCGGGTCGGGCGCCGATGAGGGAGGCGACCTTTACGCGGGCGTCCTCGACGGCAGCCTTTGCTTCACGGCCGACGGAATAAATGGCGGAGGGATTGCCGTAGCGATCGTGGAGCCACGGGAGCATGGCGTTGAAAACAGCGTCCGAGACGGGCGTGGTAGCCGCGTTGTCGGCGTATACAAACATGGAAATCAGACCTTTCTTAAGGGGTGTCGCGCGTGTTATCTGCGTACTTTCATATTATACCACATATGTGTTAAAAAGAAAAGAGGGAAAATTAAAAAAACGAGAGGATAGGGTCGTTAATAATTGGCATGTCACCGGTATCCGCGAATGACTGACGACATGACGGGACGGCCGTCTCCGGACAACGCAGGGATACGGCGTACAGACCATATCTGATTGCCGCACCTACGAGCTGCCATATATAAAATATTTCCGCGACGGGCGAAAAAAGAGTTGACAAGCGAAAGAAAAACCTATATAATATACAGTGGTTGTCTGTAGAATAAGCAACTTCGGACGGTAAAAGAGGAGATCTCATCCCCATACGGCAAAGTAACCTCTCGTACCACGCGCAGCCGGTGTCCGGACACGCTTCGGACAGTTGGCAACCGGCACAGATTACCTAGAAGGGGGTGTAGAAATGCTTCGTACCTACCAACCGAAAAAGCGTCAGCGTTCCCGTGAGCACGGATTCCGCAAAAGAATGGCGACCGCCAACGGACGAAAAGTTCTGGCCCGCAGAAGAGCCAAGGGCAGAGCCCGGCTCACCCACTAAAGTACGCGAAATATCCCGGAAGACCGAAAGGGCAGTCGGAGGATCGGGCGACCGTTTTTGGGTCGCCCATACTCATAACTGACGGAAAATATGCGCTATACGATATCCTTAAAGGAAAACCGAGATTTCAGAAGGCTCTACCAAGCCGGAAAGTCGGCGGCCGATCCGTTTCTCGCGGTATACGTGAGGAAGAACCGCCTGAATGTGAACCGCCTGGGGATCACAGTGGGAACGAAGATCGGCTGCGCGGTTGTACGCAACCGAGTTCGCCGCCGGATACGCGAAGCCTACCGCACCTCGGAGGACGCATATCTGCAGGGCTATGATATCGTCGTCGTCGCCAGAGCCCGCGCGGCGACCGCTGAGTACCGGCAGCTTAAAGAGGGTCTTTACAAATGTCTGAAAAAGCTGGGCGTCGTCCGATCGTGAAACACGCCCTCATGGCGTTCATCCGGTTCTACCGCCGGCAGCTGTCGCCGCTGAAGAGAATGCCTGCCTGCAGATTCATCCCTACTTGTTCGGAGTACGCGCTTGAGGCGATCGAAAAGTACGGCGCGTGGAGGGGAACATGGCTCGCCGTCAAACGGCTGTCTCGCTGCCACCCCTTCCATCCGGGCGGGTATGATCCCGTCCCGTGAGGCATTTCCCATGATCTCCTGCAGCACGCTCCCATACCGCGGAAGCGCGCAAGGCTCCTTATGTGAAAGGAAATAACAGCCTATGTTCCGAGACGAAATCAACCGCAGACGATGGACGCGTGTGCTGATGATCGCACTGATCGCGGCCTTCCTGTGCATGACCCTCTCCGGCTGCATCACGACGTCCGACGGCACGCGGGTCAATATTTTCATCCTCCTCGTTGTGCGCCCGTTCGCATGGCTCCTGCGAAAGCTGTACGACCTGCTCGGGTCTTACGGCTGGGCTATCATCGTCTTCCAGCTCATTACCAAGGTTCTGCTGCTGCCGCTGTCCATCAAGGGCAAAAAGGGTATGATGGAAACACAGCGTCTGCAGCCGAAGCTCAAGGAACTGGAGAACCGCTATAAGAACGATAAGCAGAAGTACCAGGAGGAGATGACCAAGCTCTACAAGGCCGAAGGTGTCAGCCCGATGGGCGGCTGCCTGCCGACCTTGCTCACCCTGCCGATCATGCTCGGCCTCTACTGGCCTATCAGCCAGCCCCTCACGTACCTGATGAACCTCACCGCCGGCGAAATCGAGCAGATCCGGCAGGTGCTGCAGCTTACGGAGACGGCGCGAGGCTCTGAGCTGACCCTCGCACAAATGATGTACGAGAACTTCGACCTTGTGCGCGGAATCTCGGACAAAATCATCCGCATGGACTTCACCTTCCTGGGTATAAACCTCGGCGCCGTTCCGAACTGGAAGGTGATAGATCTGCTGTTCCTCGTCCCGATCGTCTCGGCGCTGACATCGTTTGGTCTGTCGAAGCTGACGAGCTGGCTGCAGTTCAAGAGCACCGGTTCCATGCCCGAGGGTCAGAACAGTACAATGACGTACTTGATGCCGCTGATCTCCGGATGGATCGGCTTTACGCTGCCTGCCGGACTCGGGATCTACTGGATTGCGTCAAACATCACAGCTGCCGCACAGGAATTTTTCCTGTACTTCTATTTCGAGCGAAAAAAGAAACAGGAATCGGAAAAACCAGAAGTCAAACTTCCCCCAAAGGAGGAAAAAGCGGTCAATGTTCAGAAGAGTAGAAACAAGCGGAAAAAGCGTTGAGGAAGCCCTTCAAATAGCGCTTTCACAGCTTGGCTGTACACGTGAGGAAGCAGTGGTCGAGGAGCTTGTGAAGCCGCGTGCGGGTTTCTTAGGTCTGGGTGCGGTCGAGGCAAGAATCGCCGTGACCTATCAGCTCAAGCCTGCCGAGGTCGCACAGGAGTTCCTCTCCGGTCTGCTTGCTCGCATGGGCATCGAAGCAAACGTCTCCGTCGTCCAAAATGACGAAGCCATCTCCCTCGATATCAGAGGTGAAGATATGGGCATCGTCATCGGCCGCCGCAGCGAGACACTCGACGCGCTGCAATACATCACCTCCATCGTTGTCAACCGCGGGCAGGACGGGCATATCAAGGTCATCGTCGATACCGGGGACTACCGCAGAAAACGTGAAGAGTCTCTTGTCAGTCTCGCGAACAAGATCGCCGTTCGCGTGCTGAAATACAAGAAGAACGTCACCCTCGAGCCGATGAGCGCATATGAGCGCCGCGTCATCCACTCGGCGCTGCAGGATACCGCCGGCGTCACGACCTTCTCCATCGGCAGCGAGCCGAACCGCCGCGTCGTCATCGCACTGTCCGCCGGCAGCCGCGCGACGCGTCGCGGAGGTTCGCGCAATCGTCACACCGCAGAAAACGCCCCAACAGAAGAATGAGCTGCGGACGAACCTCTTCTTGGGAGGTTCGTCCTTTTTGTGAGGAGCCTATGAATACCACCATCGCCGCCATCGCCACCGCGCCGGTTCGCTCGGCCATCGGTGTGCTGCGCTTGAGCGGTCCCGACGCGCTCCCCATTGCCCGGAAGGTCGCGCATGTCAAGACCGTGAAGCCCCGGCGCGTGACGCTTGCGGGATTCTATGCCGACGGCGTGCGCATCGACGAGGGGCTTTTTGTCTACATGAAAGCTCCCGCGTCCTACACCGGTGAGGATACCGTGGAGTTTTATTGCCACGGTTCGCCCGGTGTGCTCGAGGCATTGCTTGACGCGCTGTACCGTGCAGGAGCCGTCCCGGCGAAGCCCGGCGAGTACACGAGACGCGCTTATGAGAACGGTCGGCTCGACCTCGTTCAAGCGGAAGCCGTTGTCGACCTGATCGACAGCGAGACGCGGGCGTCTGCACGCAATGCCGCCGCGCAGCTCAAGGGAGCGCTCGGACAGCGTATCACACCCGTGAGAGACGCGCTCATTGAGCTGTGCGCGCACTTCTCGGCGGTCATCGATTACCCCGACGACGATGTGCCGGAGCTGCTCATTCCCGACGCAATACGGACACTCGACGACGCGGCGGCGTTGCTCAGGAAGCTTGCGGACAGCGGGCGGGATGGGGCAATGCTCAAAAACGGCGCGGTGTGCGTGCTTGCGGGTGCGCCGAACGTCGGAAAGTCGTCGCTCCTGAATGCGCTGACCGGTGAAGAACGCGCGATCGTGACGGATATCCCGGGTACGACGCGCGACGTCGTGGAAGCGTGTGTAACACTCTCGGGAATTCCGGTGCGGCTGCTGGATACGGCGGGACTGCGGGATACGGCGGACGTCGTCGAGCGCGCGGGTGTCGAGCGGACACGCAGGGCGATGGAAAATGCCGACCTGATTATCGCGGTCCATGACGGCGAGAGTGTGATGCCGGAACTTCCCGAAGGTGTGCCGGTGTTGAGAATCTGCGGGAAATCCGACCTGGGCGCGCGGATGCCGGGGATGCTGGCGGTCAGCGCGGAGACCGGTGAGGGGATCCCTGAGTTGAAAGCCGCGATTGCACAGGCGCTGCGGCTCGGGGACATCGCGTCGGACGGCTCGACGGTCACCAATCCGCGTCAGGCGGACGTACTGCGGCGGGCATACGCGAGCGTTGTCCGCGCGAAGAGTGCGCTCACGCTGACGCCCGACGCCGCAATGAGCGATATCGAAGACGCCGCCGCCATTCTCGGAGAACTGACCGGGCAAACCGCGTCGGAGGACATCCTCGCGGCGATCTTCTCCCGGTTCTGTGTGGGAAAATAAACGAAGCGAAACGGAATGGTATGATGCGATACGACGCGGGGAACTACGATATAGCGGTGATCGGCGCGGGTCACGCGGGGATAGAGGCGGCGCTCGCAGCGGCACGCTTGGGTTTGCGCACCATCTGCTTTACAATCAACCTGGACGCGGTGGGGAATATGCC
The DNA here is from genome assembly GCA_012800055.1 of Clostridiales bacterium. GTDB lineage: Bacteria > Bacillota > Clostridia > Oscillospirales > QAMX01 > JAAZKA01. The sequence continues at coordinate 13,366 of JAAZKA010000005.1, read as the reverse complement.
GTGCAACCCGGCGATCGGAGGGACGGCGAAGGGGCACCTCGTGCGGGAACTGGACGCGCTGGGCGGCGAGATGGGGCGTGCTGCCGACGCGACATGCATCCAGTACCGGATGCTCAACGCCAGCAAAGGTCCCGCTGTCCGCAGTCTCCGTGCGCAGGCCGACCGCGCCGCGTACCGGCTTTATATGAAAGGTGTGCTTGAGCGGCAGGAAAATCTCACGCTGAAACAAGCTGAGGTCACCGACATTCTCACCGAGGACGGGCATGTCAGCGCGGTCGTGACACGCATCGGGGCGGTATACCGGGTGCGCGCGGTAGTCGTCGCGACGGGGACATATCTCAGGGGGCGAGTCATTATCGGCGACGTCTCCTACGAGAGCGGTCCGGACGGGATGCACGCAGTGACGGCGCTGACCGAGTCGCTGGAAAAACTCGGCGTGCGGATGCGGCGGTTCAAGACCGGCACCCCGCCGCGTATCAACCGGCGTACCGTTGACTTTTCACACCTTGAGCTGCAGCCCGGCGACGGTGAGATCGAACCGTTCTCATTCGAGACCGTCACACCGCTCGAGAACCGCGCGGTGTGCTATATGACCCATACGACACAGCAGACCAAGGAGGTCATCCGCGCGAATCTTTCCCGATCTCCGCTGTACTCCGGCGATATCGAGGGCATCGGCCCGCGATACTGTCCGTCCATCGAGGATAAGATTGTACGCTTTGCGGATAAAGAGCGGCATACGCTGTTCATCGAACCGATGGGACTTGATACGGAGGAGCTGTATGTACAGGGCTTATCGTCGTCGATGCCGGAGGATGTGCAGCTCGCGATGATGCGGACGGTGCCGGGGCTGGAGCATGCAGAGGCAATGCGTCCGGCGTACGCGATCGAGTATGACTGCGCCGATCCGACGCAGTTCGACGCGACGCTCGAGTGCCTGACGCTGCCGGGCCTGTACGGTGCCGGTCAGTTCAACGGGACATCGGGATATGAGGAAGCAGCGGTGCAGGGGTATATGGCGGGCGTCAACGCGTCACTGAAGCTCCGCGGTGAGCCGCCGCTTGTACTCGACCGCGCGGACGGCTACATCGGTACGCTGATTGATGACCTCGTGACGAAGGGTACCAATGAGCCGTACCGGATGATGACATCGCGGTCGGAGTACCGGCTGCTGCTGCGTCAGGACAACGCCGACATCCGGATGTGTAAATATGGGCGGCGCGTGGGGTTGGTATCGCAGGAGCGGTATGACCGGGTGCTTGCGAAGTATCAGGCAGTGGATGCGGAGATCGCGCGCATCGAGCGGACGACGATTGCGCCGTCGGATACGCTGGCGGATCTGCTGGCGTCACGGAAAAGTGCGCAGACGGATACGGGCGTGAAGCTGGGGGCGCTGCTCAGGCGTCCGGAGCTTGACTATACGGCGCTTGCGTGCGTGGATACGGAGCGGCCGGTGCTGCCGAAGGTGGTCTGGGAAGCTGCGGAGATCGCCATCCGCTATGAGGGATATCTCAAGCGGCAGGAGGCAGCGGTGAAGACGTTCCGGAAGTTGGAGGGGCGTCTGTTCCCCGAGGGGTTTGATTTCAACCTGCCGGGGTTAAGGATGGAGGCGCGTCAGAAACTGTCGAAGCTGAAGCCGCGCAGCATCGGGCAGGCCGCGCGCATCTCCGGTGTCAGTCCGGCGGACGTAACGGTGCTGATGATTGCACTGGGTTTGCGCTGAGTGAAGAATGACGACTGGAGAGAGACTGCTTATGAAATCGGCCGTACTGACCGACGGTCTGACCGCGCTGCGTATTGATCCGGCGCACGCGGATACATTGCTTGCATACTTGCAGTGCGTGCTGGACAAAAATACCGTGATGAATCTCACGGCAATCACCGACCCGGACGAAGCGGTCAAGCTGCATTTGCTTGACTGTGCCGCGCTCATCCCGCAGTATGAGTTTGCAGGCAAGTCGGTGATCGACGTCGGCTGCGGCGCGGGATTTCCCGGGATGCCGCTGCGCATCTGTGAACCTTCGATCAGGCTGACATTGCTCGACGCGACGGAGAAGAAGATTGCCTTCCTGAAGGAGACCGTCGACGCGCTGAAACTGGAAAACATCACCTGCATCCACGCCAGAGCCGAGGAGTACGCTGCCGTACCGCCGAAGGGAATGCGCGAGAGCTTCGACGTCGCCGTCTCCCGTGCGGTCGCACGGCTCAACATTCTCGCGGAACTGTGCCTGCCGCTTGTAAAAATGAAAGGCATGTTCTGCGCGATGAAGTCCGCCGGCAGCGATGAAGAGATCAACGAGGCAAAGAGTGCCATCCAAAAGCTCGGCGGGCGAATCGCACACGTGGAGGACTACACGGTCCCCGGAACGGACGTGATGCACCGCGCGGTCTGGGTGGAGAAGGTCTCCGCGGCACCCGGCATGTATCCCCGGCGCTTCGCAAAAATCAAACAGCTTCCGCTATAGGAGAGTACACGCAATGAATATCTACTTGGACCTGTTTTTGACCTTCGCGAAGATCGGGACGTTCACATTCGGCGGCGGCTACGCGATGCTGCCGATGTTCCAGAAAGAGCTGTGTGAACGCCACGACTGGGCGACAAAAGAGGAAATCCTCGACTACTATGCGGTGGCGCAGTGTACGCCGGGTGTGATCGCGGTCAACACGGCGACGTTCGTCGGGGCAAAGCAAAAGGGCGCACTCGGTGCCGCGTGCGCGACGATCGGAGTTGTCTTTCCGGCTGTCATCATCATCACGATCATCGCGCTGGTGCTGAAGAACTTTGCGGATATCCCGGCGGTGCAGCACGCGTTCAACGGCATCCGCGTCGCCGTGGCGGTGCTGATCCTGAATGCCGTCATCAGACTGTGGAAGAGCAACGTGAAGACCGTCTGGGCGAGGCTGATCTTTGCAGCATCGCTGCTGCTGCTGTTGTTCGTCCGGCTGTCGCCGGTGTATCCGATCCTTGGCGCGGCGGCGATCGGGATCGTATGCGAACTGCGGGGGAAGAAGATATGATCTATTGGCAGCTATTTTATGAGTTTTTCAAAATCGGTCTGTTTGCGGTCGGCGGCGGACTCGCGACGATACCGTTCCTGCAGGAACTGGCGGAGAAGTACCCGTGGTTCGATACGGCGATGCTCAGCAATATGATCGCGGTGGGTGAGTCGACGCCCGGACCCATCGGTGTGAATATGGCGACTTACGCCGGCGTGATGGCTGCCGGCATCCCGGGAGGAATGATTGCGACGTTTGGATTGATCCTGCCGTCGTATCTCTCTATCCTGCTCATCGCGCGGGCACTGGAGAAGTTCCGTGAGAACCGCTGGGTCAACGCGGCGTTCATGGGGGTGCGTCCGGCAGTCACCGGTTTGATCGCGGTGGCGGGCGTGTCGATGCTGCGCGTGTCGCTGCTCAATGAGACGGCGTTCGCGGCGTCCGGCGCGTGGGAGAGCTTATTCCTGTGGCGTGAGTGGATTCTGTTTGCCGTGCTGTTCGCCGTGATGTGGAAGTGGAAGAAGCTCCACCCGATCGTCATCATCGCGGCGGCGGCGGTCGTCGGGATCGTGTTTGGGCTGTAGGACATGCCGCCGCGGCCGACATGGGCATGCTGTTCCGGCTGCTGCCGGGAAGAAAATGATGAAAGCACACACACGCCTGTCTCCTGAAATTGGAGGCAGGCGTGTGTTTTGTTCACCGGGCGTAGTATTTATGCTTGCAGAAGGGACACAGGGGTGCGTCGAAGTCGTGCGACCGTCTGCATACCGGGCATTTGCGCTGTGGGATTGATTCCTCGGCAAACTCCTCCGCAGGGAGATAGAACTCCAGCTTGCCGCACATCGGACAGATGTAGATGTCCACTTCCAGTGCGCCGGAGAGCAGTTTGGGCAGGCTGCCCAGAATCCACCCCGTCTGACCGAGCTGGAGCTTTTCACGTCCGGCACATCGCAGCGGTGTTCCGCAGCGCAGACAGATCAGGTCTTTCATAATAACTCCTTATCGTGCGGTTATTCCGTGAAATTGAATCCGGCTGTCTCGTAGAGCACCTCGCCGCGCAGGTAGATCTTTTTGACCTCACGCTGCAGTGTCGTGTTCTCCGGCAGCTCGTCGTAACTCTCAAAAGGCTTCAGGAACAGGAACGAGAACACTGCCTTTCCGTTGCAGACACAGGGGTAGAGGATGTAGTCGTTCTGAAAGCGTACCAGATTCGCATCGGGCTTGAGGAAGCCCTGCATCTGCGGAGCGAGCAGCCATGTCCGGCAGTGCAGCGCGCGGATGCCGAGGTCGGGATAGCAGCGCGCGTAGACCTCGCGCGCGCGCCGGTACGATGCCAGGATCGTCTCGTGGTCAAACGGCCACCGTTCGGGGATGTGCGTCACGAGATAGCCGTCGTCCTTCTGTAAGACCACCCGCCACTCCGACTTCTTCAGTCGGATGCGCACATTGTCCGCGCTCGCGGGCTTCCCCGGCACCGTCGGACGCGGCGGGTAACCCTCATAGTAGGTGTTCGTCTCGATAAAGTCCGCGTCGTAGGCGCCGTCCTCGTCCTCGCAGCCCGGCGAACCGAGAATCAGCCCCGTGCGGTGCAGCTTCACGCCGCGCATCAGCACGCGGTAACGTTCCGCACCTGCGCCGCTGCCGTCGATGCGCTCGAAGACCGTCACCGGATAGTCGAACTTCGACGGCGCGAAGGTGAAGCGGCCGATCGTCAGCGCGTTCGACGGCGGCGCAAAGTTCAGGCACCAAGAGATGCGCCCCGTATCATATCCAAGCCGGTCATGCCGCGAGCGGAAGACCGTGATCGAGAACGCGTGGCCCTGCACCGTCGCGCGGAGGATATCCTCCGGGACGCCGCGTGCTCTCAAAGCCCGCGCCTCGGCGTGTACCGTGGACAGCAGCCCATAGAACGCTGTCAGCTCGTACGGCAGCGGGTCGGCGCCGTCCGGCACCGGAGGCAGCTCGATGCTCGCGAAGTCGGCGTAAACGCTCTTGGGGTCTTTGAACGCGTGTGCCAGGACGACGATGAAACGCATCAGGTTCTCATTTTCGCGGATCTTCGCGGCTGTCGCGAAGGCCACGTCACGGCATTCACCGAACGCGTCGTACTCCGCGTCCAGCGCTTTGAGGAAAGCTTCTGAGACGTACACGCAGCCTTGCGCGGCGTATTCGAGCGCGGCGGCAGGGTACAGTGCGTCCCAGAACACCGGATGTTTCGTAATGCCCAGCGCGGTGAGCAGAGAGGAAAGGGTCATAAAAAGACCTCCCGATTATAGGTTTAGGATGCCGCCCAGTTCGAGGACAGAACCGCCGTCGAGAATGCGCTGCTTGACCTTTCGCCGCAGCGACGTGTTCTCCGGCAGCTCCTCCGGCTTTGCGTTCGGCATGTTGAACAGGAATGTATACACGCCCCGCCCCGATGCCTTCGACGGATAGCGCACGAAATCATTCTGGAAGCGCGAGATGTTTGCCGACTCGCCGAGCATTTCGGTCAGCACCGGGTCCATCAGCCACGAGGTGCATACCACCGCGCGGTACGGATACACCGGCTTTAATAGCTCCTCCATGCGTTTGTAGGACGCCAGTACGATGTCATGTCCGAACGGCTGATTCGCCGGGATGTGGACGCTTACCACCGGGTCGCACGGCATCAGGACGCACTGCCATTCGGACTTATTAAGCCGCGTCCGTACCCGCTCGGCGTAAGCGTTTCGGACGGCGTGACCCTCCCAGTATGTGTCGGTTTCGACGAGGTCCGCATTGTACGCCGAGCCGGGCGTGTTCGGCCAGCCTTCACTCTCGTACCCGGCGGTACCCAGGATCATCCCGTCCGCGTGCAGACGGCAGCCGTCCATCAGCAGCTTCAGCTCGCCCGCAGCATTGCGGAACGCGCGCACACATCCGCCGAAGCTGCGCATCTCAAACCCGAAGCGGCCGATCGTTATGATGTCGGGGCGGATGTAGTAGGTACCCCAGCGGACACGCTGCGCCTCGAATCCCGGACGGTGGTGGCAGCCGGCGAAGATGCTGATGCACTGGTCCGGCTGCGCGAGCGAGACCGACACCACGTCCTCAGGCATCCCCATCGCCCGCAGTTTCACCGCCGCGTCCGGCAGGAACGCCAGCATCGCGTACAGACCCGTCAGCTCATACGGCAGCGGATCGGCACCCTCCGGCGGACACGGCAGCGTCCACGTTCCGTCTTTTCGTACCGCCATCATATCGCGCTGCATCGCGTGGACGAGCAGCAGCGTGAAGCGGCTCAACGCGGGATTTTCACGGATACGCGGCGCGGTCTGATAGATCAACTCTTTGTGAAAAAGGAACGGTGAGATATCTCGGTCGAGCGCGTCGAGGAAGGCTTCCGTCACATACCGGCAGCCTTGCGTGTCATATTCCCGCATCGCGTCGGCGTAGACCTCCTCCCCGACAGAAGGGAAGGAGGCGATGCCGAGGGAGTCCAGAAAGGCTCTGTACTCCATGTTCATTTCAGATTCAACACCTTTGCGTTGCCGTAATCCTTATGGCTCACGATGTCCTTTTGCTCGACGAACGCATCCGGCGGCGGGACCGCGTCACCGTTGAGATACGGCGGGCAGACGAACGTCGACTTCGCCCAGTGCACCGCGTTGCGGATAACCAGCTGGACGTTCTCGTTGTAGAAGTTGCCGTACATCTCGTGTCCGGGCTGGAAGTAAAAGATCTTGCCGTAGCCGCGGTGGTAGGCGCAACCGGAGCGGAAGACCTCGCCGCCGCGGAACCAGCCCATGAAGACCAGATCGTCCGGGGTCGGGATGTCGAACCGCTCGCCGTACATTTCCTCAGCAGGCAGATCGAAGTACGCCGGCAGCCCGGCCGCCACCGGGTGTGACGGCTCGATCGTCCAGATGCGCTCGTTTTCCTGGATGTCGCGCCAGCGCAGATTGCACGAGGTGCCCATCAGCTTGCGGAAAATCTTCGAGTGGTGCGCCGAGTGCAAGCACACAAGCCCCATTCCCGCGAGCACCCGGTCATACACCCGCTGTACGATCTCGTCGGATACCAGGTTGTGACCCATGTGTCCCCACCAGGTCAGCACGTCGGTGCTGTCAAGCACCTCTTTGGTCAGCCCGTGCTCCGGCATGTCCAGCGTTGCCGTGCGGACGTTCAGCTCCGGGTCCTTCGACAGGAACCCCGCGATCGCACCGTGAATGCCGTCCGGATACACCGCGGCGACCGCCGGTTCGTTCTTCTCGTGCAAGTATTCGTTCCATACCGTGACATTGATCATGGAAAGCTCTCCTTTTCATTGCAGAAATTTCATGTCCCGCGCTCATTATACAACATCCGCGCGGAGATAATGTGAACAAACCATGAATTTCACGCAGAGGCTTTCTTTCCGCGGTGGGGTGTGATATAATACATACAGGTTGCCGTATGATGTTCACGGGAAACACAATGGTTACGGTTGGAGGTCTTTATGAAACTCAACTACAAGCGCACGTTCTTCGTCGGCCTCGCGTTCATGTCCATCTGCACGTTCTGGCAGGTCTACGACACCATCATCCCGCTGATCCTGAAGAACAGCTTCGGCATCGGCGATACGCTTTCGGGTACCGTCATGGCCATGGACAATGTCCTCGCGCTCTTTATGCTCCCGCTGTTCGGTACGCTTTCCGACCGCACCCATACCCGCATCGGACGCCGGATGCCCTACATCGTCGGCGGGACGCTTGTCTCCGCTTTGCTGTGTGTACTGCTGCCCATCGCCGACAACCTTCGCAACCTGCCGTTCTTCTTCACCGTCCTGGCTCTCGTCCTCGTCAGTATGGCGACCTACCGTTCGCCCGCCGTTGCGCTGATGCCGGATGTCACGCCCAAGCCGCTGCGCTCAAAAGCCAACGCAGTCATCAACCTCATGGGTGCGGTCGGCGGCATCCTCTCGCTCGTGTTCATCGCCGTACTCGTACCAAAGGAAAACCCGTCTTATCTGCCGCTGTTCCTGTGCGTTGCGGCGGTGATGCTTGGCTGTCTGATCGTACTGCGGCTGACCGTTAACGAGCCGAAGCTCCGCGCACAGAGGATAGAAACGGAGAAGAACGCGGGAATATCCGACGAGGACGAAACGGATAACCGCACACCCGGAGGATCCGAGCGTTCCCTCAGCGGACCGGAACGCCGCAGCTTGATTTTGATCCTGGCGTCGGTGTTCCTGTGGTTCTTCGGCTACAACGCCGTGACGACCGCGTTCTCCAAGTACGCGCAGAGCTATTGGGGACTGCAGGGCGGACTGTTCGCCTATACGCTGATCGTCGCGCAGGCTGCCGCCATCGCGGCGTTTATCCCGATGGGACAGCTCGCCTCACGCGTCGGACGCAAACGCACCATCCTCATCGGCGTCGCGCTGCTGACGTCGGTGTTCGCATCGGCGTACTTCTTCAAGTCCTTCTCTCCGCTGATCCTCGTACTCTTCGCGCTCGCGGGTATCGGCTGGGCGGCGATCAACGTCAACTCCTACCCGATGGTCGTCGAACTGTCGCGCGGCTCGAACATCGGCAAGTATACCGGTTACTACTACACCTTTTCGATGCTCGCACAGGTCGTCACGCCGATCCTGTCGGGCTACCTGCTCGAACACATTGGTTACCATACGCTGTTCCCGTACGGTGCGGTGTTCGCGGGGCTGAGTTTCGTGACGATGCTGCTGGTGCGGCATGGGGATGCGAAGCCTGCGGCGAAAAAACTCGAAGCGTATGAGGAAATGTAAAACTTAGAATGAAGAAATGTAAAACTTATTGAAAGTGACGAAGCGCACGGGGATTTCCTTGTGCGCTTTTATTCGTTATTTTCATAAACGGCGAAAAACCTCTGGACAAATCCCAGGAGATAGCGTATAATACAAGAAGAGAGGAGGCGTGAGACGCATGGACGACCACGCGTATCTGTTTCACCGGGGCGAGGACTGCCGCGTGTATGACTGGCTCGGTGCGCATCCGGACGACAGCGGTGTGACCTTCCGCGTCTGGGCGCCCCACGCGAAGAACGTTGCGGTTACCGGGGATTTCTGCGGTTGGGGCGACGGTATCCCAATGCGCAAAGTTACCGGTTCCGTCTGGGAGGGCTATGTCGGCGGGCTATCCGAGTACGCTGCGTATAAGTACCGCATCACCGCACGCGACAACTCCGTACGCCTGAAAGCCGATCCCTATGCCTTTCATACTGAGACACGAGGTTCCACCGCGTCGAAGGTCTATCAGCCGCGCAGCTATACATGGGGGGACGCTGACTGGATGCGTACCCGGCAGGCAGGCTATGACAAGCCCGTGACCATCTATGAGGTACACCTAGGCTCGTGGCGGCGAGATCAGGATGGCAACAGCTACACCTACGCACGTCTGGCGGATGAGCTTGTGCCATACGTAAAAGACATGGGCTACACGCATGTTGAGCTGCTGCCGGTGATGGAGCATCCGCTTGATGCGTCGTGGGGGTACCAGTGTACCGGCTACTTTGCGCCGACCTCCCGCTTTGGGGAACCTCGTGACTTCCTCCACCTCATCGACCGCTTCCATCAAGCCGGCATCGGCGTGATTCTTGACTGGGTGCCGGCACATTTCCCGAAGGATGACTGGGGCCTCGCAATGTTCGACGGCGAGCCGTGCTACGAGGACTCCGATCCGCTGCGCCGTGAGCGTCCCGAGTGGGGCACCTATGTATTTGACTACGGACGCCCTGAGGTGCGCAGTTTCCTCGCGTCATCCGCGCTCTACTGGATGGATGTCTATCATGCCGACGGTTTCCGCGTCGATGCGGTCGCGAGCATGCTCTACCTCGACTTCGGGCGCGAGAAATGGCGCCCCAATATCTACGGAGGACGCGAAAACCTCGAGGCCATTGCGCTCATCCGCTTCATCAATGAAGCCGTGTTCCGCGAATACCCGTCCGCGCTGATGGTGGCGGAGGAGAGCACTGCCTGGCCCGGTGTCACCAAGCCCGTTTACCTCGGCGGGCTGGGGTTTAACTACAAGTGGAACATGGGCTGGATGAACGACATCCTCGCCTACTGCCGCGAGGACCCGCTTTACCGCCGTTACCGGCATGACAAGCTGACGTTCTCGCTGACCTACGCGTTTTCGGAAAATTACGTGCTGCCGCTGTCGCACGACGAGGTGGTGCACCTCAAGCGCGCACTCATCGAGAAGCTGCCGGGCGACGAAACCGCACGGATGGCCGGGCTGCGGCTTCTCTATGCCTACATGTACGCGCATCCGGGGAAGAAGCTGCTGTTCATGGGCGGTGAGTTCGGTCAGCATGCCGAGTGGAACGAAAACGTCCAGCTCGAGTGGCACCTTCTCGACGAGGACGTCCACCGCAGACTGCGGGACTACGTGGCGGCACTCAACGGCTTCTACCGGAACACCCCGCCGCTGTGGGAGAATGACACCGACTGGAAGGGTTTCTCGTGGATCTCCTGCGACAACTACACGCAGAACGTCGCGGTCTTCAGAAGGATCGCGCGCAATGGACATGAGGTTGTCGTCGCGTGCAACTTCTCCGGCGCGGAGCTGTCGGGCTACCGCATCGGGCTGGCGTACGATGGTATGTACCCGCTCGCGTTCTCCACCGACGACGCTCGCTGGGGGGGATATGACCGCGCGCAGATGTGCCTGATTGCCGAGAACATCCCCTGGAACGGATTGCCTTATTCCGCCGCGCTCACGCTGCCGCCCCTCTCCGCGCTTTACTACACCTGTACGCCCATTATGAATGACAAAAAGGATGAAGACAATGAGATGGTTCTGGCAAAACGAGGAGAACCCCAACCTTGCGTCCCTGAATCTGCAGCTCACGCCTGAGTATACCCCGTTTCAGGGTACGGTCATCGCGCTGCTTGTGATTATCCTGATGCCTGTAATGCTGGTGTTGTACCCGATCGGCAAGCTGTTCCTCGGCGCGTTCGTGCTCGCCGGGCAGGTCGGTTTCTACCTCGGTGACCTTATGTTCGGCAAGCGCGCTAAGGGAAAAGTATACCGCTTCCAGTGGCTGCGGACGTTCATCGCCAACAACGTTGCCGCGCATGTGCCGCACATCAACGTCCGTTTTCGCAAGTTCCTCTATCGGCTCACCGGCATGAAACTCGGTAAGGGCGGGTTCATGGGTCAGAATGGTTTTCTGGAGGATCTGCGCTCGGAGAACGTCGTGCTTGAGGACAATGCAACGATTTCCTTCGGCGTGACGATTGTCGGACACGGCCCCAAGCGCAACATCACCAAGCCCGAGGATAAGATGGTCATTCTCCGCAAGGGCGCGTATGTCGGCGCGGCGTGCGTGTTGATTCCCGGCGTCGAGATCGGTGAGCATGCGACAATCGGTGCGGGATCGGTCGTCAGCAAGTCCATCCCGGCGGGTGCAGTCGCTGCGGGCGCTCCGGCCAGAGTCCTCTACTATAAGCCCGGCTATGGTCCCGACGCGGAAAACACACCTGCGGAAACGAAGAATGAAACAACTTAAAATAATGCGATCACGGGAGGAATTACGGATGTACGGTAAGAAAGAATGTATCGCAATGCTGCTCGCGGGCGGTCAGGGTTCACGGCTTCACGTGCTGACCCGGCATATGGCAAAACCCGCAGTGCCCTTTGGCGGGAAGTACCGCATCATCGACTTCCCGCTGTCAAACTGCGTCAACTCCGGCATCGATACAGTAGGCGTGCTGACGCAGTACGAGCCGCTGGCTCTGCACGCCTATATCGGCAGCGGTCAGCCGTGGGATCTCGACCGCGCAAACGGCGGCGTCCATATCCTCCCGCCATATATGCGCTCCAAGTCCGGCGAGTGGTACAAGGGTACCGCCAACGCCATCTACCAGAACATCCAGTTCATGGAGCAGTTCGACCCGGAGTACGTCCTCATCCTCTCCGGCGACCACATCTATAAGATGGACTACACCCGGATGCTTGCCTTGCATAAGGAAAAGCACGCCGACTGCACCATCGCCGTCATCGATGTTCCGCTCGACGAGGCCAGCCGCTTCGGCATTCTCTCCGCCGACGCGGACAGCCGCATCACCAAATTCGTCGAGAAGCCCCGCGAACCGGAGTCCACACTTGCGTCGATGGGCATCTATGTCTTCACCTGGAAGGTGCTGCGTGAACGTCTCATCGCCGATGAGAACGATCCTGCGTCGGAGAATGACTTCGGCAAAAACATCATTCCCGGGATGCTCAAGGACGGCTGCCGGATGTACGTCCACCCGTTCGATAGCTACTGGAAGGATGTCGGCACCATCAACAGCCTGTGGGAAGCAAATATGGACATGCTGTCACCGAAGTGCCCGCTGCGGCTGAACGACCCGAGCTGGCGCATCTACTCGCGTAACCCCGCATCCCCGCCGCACTACGTTACCCCCGAGGGCACCATCCGTCATTCGATGGTCTCCGAAGGCTGTACGATTGCCGGGACCATCGAGGCAAGCGTTCTGTTCAACGACGTGAAAGTCGGACGCGGCGCGCAGGTGCGCTATTCGATTTTGATGCCGGGCGCGGAGATCGGAGAGGATGCCGTCATAGAGTTTGCAATCCTCGCAGAGAATACGAAGATCGGGCACGGCGCGCAGATCGGCGGCAGCGCGATCGACCCGCTGGGGACTAAAATCACGGTGATTGCGGAGGGCATTGCGCTGCCGGACGGTGCGCAGGTAGCTCCCGGCACCACGCTGGGCTGAGGGGAGGTATAAAGACGATGAACAAAATGCTCGGTCTGATTTTTGCCTACAGTAGATACAGTGGTATGAGGGAGCTGGTCGCTCCGCGTACGGCGGCATCCGTCCCCTACGCCGGACGCTACCGCGCCATCGACTTCTGCCTGTCCAACATGGTCGGCGCGGGCATCACCGACGTCGGCATCATCATGCGCGACAGCTACCAGTCGCTGATGGATCATTTAGGCTCCGGTAAGGATTGGGATCTGAGCCGTAAGAACGGCGGTCTGTTCCTGCTGCCGCCCTTCTCTTACGGCGGCGAGCAGTCCCACAGCGGAACCTTCACCGGGAAGCTCGACGCTCTCGCCGGCGTCACGTCCTACATCGCCCACTCGCGCGAGCCCTACGTCGTCCTCGCCGACGGCGACTGTATCACCAACATCCGCCTGCGCGACGTCCTCGTGCGGCATATTGAGACAAAGGCCGATATCACGGTTGTCTGCTCCAAACTCCCTGTCGGGGACCCTGCGCGCTCGATCTACTACCGCTTCGGTGAGGACGGCCGCATCGTCGGCATCGACTCCCACCCCGAACGCGCCCAGGAGAACGAGAGCCTTGGAATGTTCATCATGGAGAAGCGCCTGCTGCAGCGGCTCATCCAGCTCGGCCGCGCAGGAGATATGTTTCACT
>JAAZKA010000025.1 GCA_012800055.1 Clostridiales bacterium | reverse complement strand
GAGGGCCGCGTCAAGCATATCTACGGCATCTACCGCAAGGTCTATATGCTCAACCACGAGATCAGCGAGGTCTATGATATTTACGCCATCCGTGTCATTGTACGGACAGTGACCGACTGCTACAACGTCCTGGGCGTCGTCCATGACCTCTATAAGCCCATCCCCGGTCGGTTCAAGGACTATATCTCCACACCGAAACCCAACCTCTACCAGTCGCTGCACACAACCGTCATCGGCAGAGACGGCAAACCGTTCGAAGTACAGATCCGAACGTGGGAGATGCACAACACTGCCGAGTACGGTGTTGCCGCGCACTGGAAGTATAAGGGCGGCGTCCGGGAGAAGAGCGATGACGAAAAGTTCGCCTGGGTACGCAAGCTCCTGGAATCGCAGCAGGATACCGATCCGGAGGATTTCATCAACTCGCTGCGTACCGAGCTGTTCTCCGACGAGGTGTACGTCTTTACCCCGAAGGGCGACATCATCAACCTGCCGCTCGGTGCCACACCGATCGACTTCGCGTACTCGATTCACTCCGCCGTCGGCAACCGGATGGTCGGCGCGAAGGTTAACGGAAAGATCGTGCAGCTTGACCACAAGCTCGACAACGGCGATATCGTCGAGGTGCTGACGTCGAACACCACGCGCGGGCCTTCGCGTGACTGGCTGAACATCGTGAAGACCGGCGAGGCGCGCAGCAAGATCAAGATGTGGTTCAAGAAGGAGCGGCGTGAGGAGAACATCGAGCAGGGCCGCGCCTCTCTGGACGCAGAGCTGAAGCGGGAGCAGCTTTCGGCGGCGTTTGAGGATCCGGCAGTGCGCGACGCCGTGTGCCAGCGTCTGAGCTTCCACTCGGTGGATGATCTCTACGCGGCAATCGGTTACGGCGGCATCACGGCCCACAAGGTCGTAGGGCGGGTAGCGGAGTTCGCGCCGAAACCCGAGCGGACGGTACAGCCGATCACCAGGACGGTGAAGACGCGGCCGTCCAGCGGCATCATCGTCGAGGGCGTGGACAACTGTCTGGTAAAGTTCGCGCGCTGCTGTACGCCGATCCCGGGGGACGAGATCGTGGGGTATATTACGAAGGGCTTCGGGGTATCGGTTCACCGGGCGGATTGTCCGAACGTGAAGGCGCTGAACATCCCGGAGAACGCCGACCGTATCCTGAAGGTTCACTGGGTCGCGACGCAGAATGAGCAGTACCAGACGGCGCTGTCGCTGCATGCGAAGAACCGGCGGGGGCTGCTGGCGGAGATTACGCTGGCGCTGTCGGATATGCGTGTGGACGTGTCGAGCATCTCGGCACACGAACTGCAGAAGGCATTGGCGCAGATCGACGCGGTGGTCATCCTGCGCAGCGCGGAGCAGCTCGGACAGGTCGCCGCCCGGCTGAAGAACATCCCCGGGGTGGTCTCCGTCGAGCGCGTCATACGATAGCAGCACCGGACCGCGGCATCCCGCGCATCCGCATGTCCCCGCGCGGACGGTATACATAATAACAAAAGAGGTTATGGTTATGATTATGGTGGTACAGCGGGTGCTCACAGCGTCGGTGACGGTCGAGGGTTCTGTCGTGTCGAAGATCGGACGCGGATTCCTCGTCCTCGCGGGCGTGTGCGTCGGAGATACCATGCACGACGCCGAGGTGCTCGCGGAGAAGTGTACCGGGCTTCGGATTTTCGAGGATGCCGCGGAGAAGATGAACCTCGGACTTTCGGACGTCGCGGGGGAGATTCTCGCGGTCAGCAACTTCACGCTGTGCGCGGACTGCTCGCATGGGAGACGGCCGAGTTTCTCTAACGCCGCAAGGCCGGAGGATGCACAGCCGGTGTTTGACCGGTTTGTGGAGGTGTGCCGTGAACGCGGGATACCGACGCAAACAGGTGTGTTCGGCGCGGATATGAAGGTGGAGATCAGCAACGACGGGCCTGTGACGCTGATTGTGGACAGTAAGGATTTGCGCGCGTAACCAAACTTTGCAGGACTCAGCATTCTCTCTTTACGCGTCCCCCGCATCCCCGCTCACCGCCATAAAGGAGGTCCCTGTATGAAACTCCGGCAGCTCACCGTCGGACCGGTGCGCACCAACTGCTATATCGCCTATGACGACGCTGCCCGCGCGGGTTTCGTCGTTGACCCCGGTGATGACGCCGACGCCATCCTCCGTGAAATCGATGCCCTCTCCCTGAAAATCGGCCATATCTTCCTCACCCACGGCCACTTCGACCATATCCTCGCGCTCGCTGCCCTCAAAGAAGCCACCGGCGCCCGCGTCTATATTCACGCCGCCGATGCCCCCATGCTTGAAAATCCCGCCCTGTCCATGCTCTCCGCCTTTATGGACAGCCGTTTTTATACCCCCGTCCGCGCCGACGTTCTTCTCCATGAGGGCGATGTCATCTCCGCCGCCGGTACTGCTCTCACCGTCCTCCATACGCCCGGCCATACCCCCGGCTCCGTCTGTTTCGATACCGGAAGCTGCCTCTTTACCGGCGATACCCTCTTCGCCTCTTCCTGCGGACGTACCGACTTTCCCGGCGGCGACTTCCGGCAGATGCGCGCCTCCCTCCGCAGGCTCGCCTCTCTCCCCGGCGACCGTTCGTGCAGCCCAGGCCATGAGCGCGGCTTCTCCCTCGACTACGCCCGCGCCCATAACCCCATGCTCCGCACCCTTCCCGCCCGGGATGACTCATGCGGCTGACCCTCATCGGCGCCGACTGCCGCTACAGTGTCGAACAGCTCGCCATCACCCTATTCCCCGAGGAGCACCACGCCTGGGATGCCCCCGCAGACCCCCACGGCTCCGCCTGTACCCGCGTCTCCCGCGGCAAACGCTTCCTCACCGCCGCTGTCACCCTCACCCGCGGCTCCCTCACCACCCGCGGTACGACCCGCGTCCTCCCCGACTCCGATCCCCGGCGTGAGGGCGCCCTCGTCCGCTACGCCGTGCGCCGCGCCTTCTACCGCGCAGCTCTCCCCCACCTCCCCGAAATCCCGCCCTGGGGCGCTCTCTCCGGCGTCCGTCCCGCCAAGCTCGGACGCCTCCTCATCCGTGAGACCGGTTCCCCCGGGAACGCCGTCCGCGCCCTCATCAAACAGGACTTCGTACGCGAGGATAAAGCCCGCCTCACCGTCCGCTGCGCCGAGGAAGCCGTCCGCATTCAGTCCTCACGCTCATCCTGCGATATCGACGTCTATATCGGCATCCCCTTCTGTCCCACCCGCTGCACATACTGCTCGTTCGTCTCGTCAACGGTCGGCGCACAAGGGAAGCTCGTGGAGCCGTACGTCGACGCGCTCACGCGGGAGCTTGCCTGCGGCGCCGAGCGCCTGCGGGAGATCGGTCTGCGCGTCCGTACCCTCTACATGGGCGGCGGCACCCCCACTACCCTCTCCGCATCCCAGCTCGACCGTGTGCTCACCGCCGCCTCTGCCCTCGGAGATCCGTACGAGCGTACCGTTGAGGCCGGACGTCCCGATACGATCACACCGGAGAAGCTCGCCGTGCTGCACGCCCACGGCGTCGGCCGCATCAGCGTCAACCCGCAGTCGATGGAGAACCATGTGCTGCAAGCCGTCGGTCGTCCACATACTGCCGAGGATATCGAACGGGCGATGCGTGACGTCCGCGCGGCGGGATTTGACAGCGTCAATATGGACCTCATCGCCGGGCTGCCTGCCGATTCGCCGGATGGGTTCGCGCGGTCACTTTCACGCGTGCTTATGCTGGAGCCGGAGAATGTCACGGTGCATACGCTGGCGCTGAAGCGCGGAGCCGATCTGCACGCGACCCCGCTGCCGACGGAGGATATCGCGCGGATGCTGGAATACGCGCAGGAGAGGCTTTCGGAGAGATATGCTCCGTATTACCTGTACAGACAGAAGTATATCGGGGGAAGCTTTGAAAACATCGGGTGGACGATGCCGGGGCATGTGTGCGCTTATAATGTGGTGATGATGGAGGAGATCGGGACGGTGCTGGCGTTCGGAGCGGGTGCGGTGACGAAGCTGGTAACGGCGGAGGGAGCCATCACGCGGTTGACGCAGCCGAAGTACGCATGGGAGTATCTGGAGCGGTTTGAAGAGAATCTGGGGCGGTTTGAGAGGATCGCGGCGTTCTGCGCACAACCCGGCTCCGCCGCATCTCTCAGCTGAGCCCCTTTCCCTGAGTCGGCATCCGTGATTCCGTGACGCCGGACGGTCGGATATACCCCGGTGCGCCGTGTCCCGGCTTCTACCCCCGCGAACATCCTTGTATCTTGAGAAAGGATAGCCATATGCAAAACCGCATTGCGAATACCAAAACCTACCGCAACCATAAGCAGCTCGACGAGATCAACACACGCGTGAGAACCGATCCCGCCGGGTTCGTCGCGGCGTGCGAGGCACTGTACGAAAGCACCCTTGCGCAGATCGCGGGCAAAATCCTCGCGTCACCGAGCAATGTCGTGATGCTGGCCGGACCGTCCGGCTCCGGGAAGACGACCACCGCCCGGAAGCTCGCCGAACACCTTGCGCGCTCGGGCGTGCGGACGCATACCGTCGAGTTAGACGACTACTTCCTGCCGCTCGACCGCTCAGACCTCACCATCGACTGGGAATCCCCCGAGCGTCTGGACATCATACGCCTGTCGGACGACCTCGCGGCGCTCGAACGCGGTGAGGAGGTGCTGCTGCCCTGCTTCGACTTCACCACCGGTATGCGTACGGATGAACAGATACCGCTCCGGGTCGGACACGGAGAGATCGCCATCTTCGAGGGCATCCACGCACTCAACGATGCCGTTTGCGCAGCCAGCCATCCCGTCACTCTCTACTGCAGCGCCCGCATGCGCGTGCGCGACGAGACCCACGTCATCTTCCGCCCCGAGTGGATGCGCTTCCTGCGCCGCGGAGTCCGTGACGGTCTGTTCCGTAATACCGCGCTGTCCCATACGCTGCAGCGGTGGCCCGATGTGCTGCAGGGAGAACAGGCGTATATCCAACCGTTTAAGTACCGCGCGCAGATCATGCTGGATACGTCGTTCGACTATGAGGTGAATCTGCTGGCGCCCATCGCGCTGGAAGAGGTAGAGAAACTCGACCGCGGTGCGCTGAAAGGTCTGCGTATGGGACAGCTGTCGGAGACGATGAAACGCTTCGAGCCGCTGGATACCCGGTTTGTCCCGGAGGATTCCCTGCTGCGGGAGTTCATCGGCGGGTGCGGAGTGTGACGCGGCTTCTGCTGTCATAAGAAGCAGTGGCTGTCATTCCGCTCCCTGCGGATCAGGAAAACCGGCATCCGAATCAAGCTTCGGATGTCGGTTTTCCGTGTTTTCTTTGCGTTTATGAATATAACCACCCTCTGTATCCGCGTGATACAGAGGGTGGTTATCCGCATAATCCGAATCAGCCGCCGTGGGGTCTCCCATGGCGTTTTTTAGTGGTGGGATTACTTCATCTCCGCGTTTTTTCCGATGTAGAGAAACGCACGGCGCAGCGTCGTCTCGTCGGGTTTGTGCTTTCCGGTCAGCCAGGATACCAGCGGCGTGACGACCAGCGACGTTCCCATCGCGGCGACCCCGAGGATCGGCGCGGCGGATTTCGCGGCGCTGAAGTCCTGCGTCAGCGTCAGCACGATGATCGCACCGCCGACGACCAGCACGCCCGAGAGCAGCCCGCACCACGCGCCCGGCTTGGAAATCTTCCTGGAATACAGACCCCAGATGTACGGTCCGATGAACGATCCGGCGACGATACCCCAGCTGAACGACATCAGGTTGACGATGAAGCTGATATTGGCGCAGGCGAATGCAAAGCTCAAAGCGACGAACACCACGCAGAGGGAACGCATCAGGATCATCTGCTTCTTCTCGGAGCAGTTGGGTCGGATGGTGCCCATCATGTCGACGGCGATGGCGGAACTGGACGTCAGTACGACCGACGCGAGCGTGGACATCGATGCAGACAGCAGCAGAAGAAGGATGATGCTCAGGATGATGTTCGCGCCGACGGAGCCGGAGAAAACCTTCATCAGCAGCGTGGGCATGACGGCGTCGTAGGAGCCGGCGATATCGGGCGTTCCGGCGGGGGTAGCGGTGAGGAACAACCTCGACAGCGACCCGACGAAGTATGCGCCGCAGCCGATCAGGGCACAGAAGAAAGTGGAGACAATGGTGGCCTTGCGGATGTTGCCCTCGTCGTTGATGGCATAGAACTTGTGGACCATCTGCGGCAGACCCCAGGTCCCGAGGCTGGTCAGAAGGATGTTGAACAGGAGGAACTTAAACGAAGCTCCGCCCGTGGGATTCACAAACTGCGGGTCGACCTTGCGCAGGCTGTCGACAACGGAGAACGCACCGCCGACCTCCGGGCGGATGATGAAGGCGACGACCATGATGACGACGCCGAAGATCATGATGAGACCCTGGATGAAGTCGGACATGGTGGACGCGATGTAGCCGCCGAGTGTGAGGTAGACGCCGGTGAGCACGGCGACGAACAGCATCCAGAGCCAGGCAGGCGTACCGGGGAAGACGCTGCAGAAAAGCATCCCGAGACCCTTGTAGACGGACGCGGCGTAGGGCACGAGGAAGATGAAGATGACGCACGCAGCGTAGAGCTTCATGCCGGAGGACCGATAGCGCGCGGCGAAGAAGCCGGGCATGGTCTTTGCGTCGAGGTTATGGGTCATACGGCGGGAACGTTTGGCAAGAACCTTCCAGGCGAGATAGCAGCCGAGGAGGGCATTGCCGACGCCGATCCACACAGACGCAAGGCCGATGTTCCAGCCGTGCATACCTGCATAACCGACAAAAACGACCGCAGAAAAATAGGCCGTCCCGTAGGAGAATGCTGAAAGCCACGGGCCTATATTTCTGCCGCCGAGTAAGAAGCTGTCGACCGTATTGGCGCGTCTGCGTGCGAAGATGCCGATGGCGACCATCAGCGCGATAAAGACTAAAAGGGAAATGGTTGCAATGATGCCTGTCATAATGGGTACCTTCCTTCCGTTCTTCCCGCGCACGGGCAATTTCCGCGTCGTGCGGAGCCTATGCGCGACTACATCGCGTAGTATACCAGAAACGCAGGCGGAAGTCAAGAGGAAAGTTGAAAAAAGAAGGACACGCCCGTATATATTTCGGCAATCCGTGAAGGATATGCCGTGGGGAAGGTTTCTTTTGCGTGACGCGGGGCGGGACGGGACCGCCCTAGTACATCAGCCGCCGGCGTATCTCCTCCCGCAGCCGGTTATGCCGCGACATGAGTATCGCGACCACTCCCAGCACAACGCACGGCAGTACGGAGTAAAACGACCATCGCGGCATCCACGACCCGTCGTCGGCGTGGGCAAGTATGACATCTATGGCGACGGTGGCAAGCCCGGCTGCGAAGAATACACACGCGACTCGCACTCCGACGCTGAACCGTTTGCGGTTGCGCAGCACAAGGGCGCACAGCAGGACGAGCACACTGACGGCAACGGTGATGGGAAGGGCAATGGGCAGAAACCAGTCCCCGCGAGAGGCGTACTCGATGAGCTTGAGGTACGCGAGGGTGGCAAGGCAGTCGATGCTGAGCAGCCGCAGGAGGTAATAGCGTTTGCAGTAAAACGGGAGGATGACCCAGACAAACAGGAGAGCCATCGCACCGGCAACATAGCCCGACCAGGTGAGCATCCCGTCGGTAAGGAGGTCTGAAAGGAGCGTGACGGCAACGGGAATACAAAGGATCAACGTCGCGAGGGTCGCGAAGAAACGGCGGTCTGCACGTTTGAGGACGGGCTCGAGACGACCCGGGTAGGGACGTTCGGCAGGCTCCTTCCACGGTGCGCGTGGGTTTTGCACCTCCACATCGCACAGCGGGCAGGTCTTTTCACTGTCCTTGAGTTCAACACCGCAGTTGACACAGTATGACATGGCGGATTTCCTTTCTACTCCTACGGTTGGTTGTTGCTTTCGATGGTGACATGGATGCCCTCGCGGACGAGGAATCGGAAGAAGTCGCGCTCGACCATGGACTCGCGGATGGTGCGGGTGAAGTTGAGGACGAGGGTGTCGCGGTAGGAAAGTGCGGCGAGAACGACACGGTTGCGGGACAGCGGGCCAAGGATGAAGTCAAAGCGCCGGACGTATTTCTCCATTTCAGGCGGTACACGGACGACACCGATGTTCGAGAGAGAGGACGACGTCTTGCGGTCGCCGACCATGTTAAAAGTGAGCTTCATGGCGATATTCTTGACGAACAGCGGCGCCGCACGGAGGATGGGGTTCAGCTCGGTTCTGACGTTTGTGGCGATGCGGGCGTTGAGCAGCTTCTCCTCGACCTCGGCGCCCATATGGTGATGGACAGCCCTCAGGATCTCATCGAAGGAGTAGGTGCCGAGCCGGGGATCAATGCCGGGGTTGACGTAGATGGCGAAGTTGCGGAGGGTCTCGGTGGGATAGAAGCGCCGCAGGTTGATGGGAACATTGATCTTGACGGGCTTCATATGGCAGCGTCTGACACCGGAGCGCCGCTGGATACCGTCGATGGCGAGAATCAGCACGGCGGTGAGATATTCGGTGAGGGTGACGCCGCGGGCATGGGCTCGTTCCAGTACCTCGGCGACGGGAATCAGACCGGTGACGATATGGACGTCGTCGGGGTCCTCGGTACCTTTGATATAGAAGGCGTTTTTCTCGCTGCGGGAGCGGGTGACGGAACCGGCATACCTGAGGTAAGCGTCCTCGGTTTCACCGGGGCGCGGGGATTCGCCGCAGTCCAGGATGCCGTCGGTACAGGGGATGCCTGCATTATACTTCAGGCGGAGATATTCGGCGACGAGGGTTTTGAGAAAGATCATACCACCGGTACCATCTGTGAGGACGTGAAAGAACTCGACGGCGATGCGGCGGTTATAATAGCGGACGCGGAACTGGAAGCCGCGGTTTTCTTTCGGGATGAGGCGGACGCAAGGGTTCGCGACGTCGGGGGTGATATCCGGGAGGCCGTCGTTATGCTCGAGATAGTACCAGAAGAGGCCGCGTTTGAGGGATTGGGCAAAGCCGGGGAGGCGTTTGAGGACGCGGGAGAGAGCGGTGGAGAGGACGGCAGGATCGACGTGGTCGGAGAGGGTGGCGGAAACGCGGAAGAGCGCCATCCAGTTACGGCGGCGTGCGGCGGGGTAGATTTTAGCGGCGTTGTCGAGTTTCATATAGGGGGGAAATTCAGAGTGCGAATGTTTCAAGCGAATACCTCAATTCAAAATAGATGAAAGCGGGAGTGTCGGGCGCCCCGCGAATCCTTCGGGTCCGGGAACCGCTCCCGCGCCATTTTTGTTTTAAGTGACAGAGGACTGTCTCTATATATCTTCTATATGTCTTCGTGTGTGTCTTAAAGGTTTCCTCTGCATGGCACAGGGTGGGATGCAACGGATGTTTTGGTACGCGGTACGTGTCAGCCCCTACGGCTTCACAAACTCCGCAATCTCATCCAACGCCTCCTGCGCCTCCGGCACCCAAAACAACACATATACATGCCACAGCCCTTCCGCTATATGCAGCCTCACTTCCGACGAGCACTCCTCCAGTCTCTCCTTCAGCATCACTGCGTCGTCCTTCAGTATCTCGTCGCTCCCCGCATAGATCAGCGACGGCGGAAACCGGTACAGATCCCCCATCACCGGCGACACACATGGCTCCCTCACGTTTCTGCCCGCGTATATCTCCGCGTAATACCTCAACGCCTCCTCCGACAACGACGGATCCTTCAGAAAGTTCTCTCGGTACGACTTCCCCGAAAACGTCAGATCTGCCCACGGCGAGATTGCCACGATCCGCCCCGGCAGCGCAATCCCACGCTCCCGCAGCCATAAGCACAGCGCGTAAGCCAATCCCCCGCCCGCTGATTCCCCGAACAGCGTAATGTTCTCCGCCGCGATCCCGGATACCAGCAGGCATTTGTACGCCGTGCACGCGTCCTCCACCGCCGCCGGATACGGATGCTCCGGCGCAAGCCGGTACGCTGCACACAGTGTCGAAAGGCCTGTACGCACGGCAAGTACGCTCCCAAACCCCAGCGCGTACGGAAGCGAACCCGCTACGTAGCCGCCGCCGTGGAGATAGAGGATGACATGGTCGGAGTCAGCGCAGTCATTCGGAATGACAACGGCGGCTTTGAAGCGGTCGAAGGCGATCTCCTCAACGGTCACGCGTGAGGCAACCATACGGGAGCCAAGCTCCCCGGCCATATCCTGCGCCTGCCGTGCGGTCTCTATACTCGCGCGCGAGACAATCGGCTTGATCAGCCGGAGCTGCTCCCTGAGCCATAACGTGAAAATGGATGCCATAACCATACACCCTCCCTGTTCAATACAGGTCTATTGTATCACGGAACAGCCGTCCACGCAAGCGAAACGGGGGCGTGGTTTGGGCATAGTTCAGATTAAGTTTTTATGAACCATCTATGCTTCCCGGCCAGCCGCGGCAAAAGTGTCATAACAGACAGAGAACATGTTCCGTCCGAAGGACGCGGACACGAGAACAGAGACGACACAGGCGCGGGCAATGCCCGTGCAGAAATAAGGTAGTATAGGAAGAGACGGGGGGCGTGCCGGGACGGAGGTTTCAGTACGGTCCCGTCGCTGCGGGAACTCTGATCACAGGAGCTTGGAACGACCGGGCGTTCGGTACGCTCCCCATCCTCTCATTGACAGAATCCCCTCAGTGTGCTATACTGTCTCTTGCAGCCGCACGGTTCGCGGAAATGAGAAAGGCGGATTGTTTTATGTCAACCAAACGTATGCAGAAGCTGACGGCGTCCGGGATGATTCTGCTCGAGTGCCTCTTCTGGGGTATCGGCAATCCGCTGCTCAAAATCGGCCTGGGCGTCATCCCGACGTTCTGGTGCCTCTCCATCCGCTTTGTCGCTACCTTTATCCTCGTCATGCTCCTGTTCCGGAAAAAGCTCAAACATACCCTCACCCAGAAAACCGCCGTACGCTGTATGCCCGTGTCCCTGTTTTCCGCCGCCGCATACCTCTTCGCCGCGTGGGGTCTCGCCCGGACACAGGCTACCATCGCCGGGTTCCTGATGAGCCTCGCCGTCCTCTTTACACCCATCCTCTCCTTCCTTGTCTACCGGGAGAAAATGCGCACAGTTCAGTGGCTGCCCATCGCGGTTGTCATAGGCGGGATGTGGCTCCTCTGCGCAGGTACCGTCAGCGGCTTCGGGATCGGCGAGGTCTTCGCCGTGCTGACCTCTGTCGCAATGGCCGGGATGCTCGTCTTCTCGGCGAAACTGCTGGCGGATGTCGACGCGCTCACACTGACCGCCGTACAGACCGGCTTCACGGGACTTGTGTGTACGGCGGCGGCACTCGTGCTGGAGGGACCGGCGGTTTTGCTGACGATCCCGGCGACGGGATGGTGGATCATGGGGTATATCGTCATCGTCGCGACGCTGTTTGCGTACCTGCTGCAGAACTACGCACTGTCAAGACTGCCGGCGGCGGCGGTAAGTCTGCTGATGTGCTCGGAGCCGATCTTCACAGCCGCAGCATCGTATCTGATTCTGCGTGAGACGTTGAGTTTGAGCGGGTGGATCGGCGCGGTACTGATCATGGTGAGTTTGGTTGCCGCGACGTGGCTGGAACAGCGCAGTGCGGCCGGCACAGCCTGACACCCGTGCGTACCGTAACCCCGCCGCGCTTTTCACGCGTCCATTCATCCTTATATAACCTTATATAAAACACCGCGCGCGGGTGTGACAATGTGTCTCACCCGCGCGCAGTCTAATATCGCGGCATCGTTCATGTGCGCTCCCGGCTGCGGATCATCGCGCGGATGTCCAGGAAGATGACCATCCCGGCACAGCTGAAGGCGATCATCCGGAACGGCGCGTCCAGCAGATTGCGCGTATCGCCGGAAATCAGGTACGCGATGGCGCGTCCGAGTACCACCGTGAGGATGAAGTAGACGGCGGCCATCGAGAAGAACAGCGGACGTCCGGCACCTTTCTTGCCGTAGATGCGTGAAACGTGGAAGAAGAACGCGAGCGCGATGAGACATGCCGCGAGGATATCGTAGGCGAAGACGCGGATGACCGGCTCGACGGGATGCTCCATATAGGTGAGGATGAGCAGAAAGCATGACCAGTAGACGGGCAGTGAGGAAATAAAGCGTCCGTACTCGGAGAGGACGCCGCGATGCTTGGCATGGGTGAGCATGAGCAGCACCAGCCCCGCAAGGATGGTCAGGATACCGAAGATGATGCCCGACCATTTCGGCCGTGTGAGAGAGGCGACGAGCTTCCACAGTCCGGCGGCGGACAGCACGGCACAGGAGAGCGCGCTGAGCGTCGCGGAGAGTTTCCCGGGCATCGCATAGGCTTCGGTGTACTCGGGCAGTTCCCCGCGTCCGCGGTATGCGAACAGCAATGCGGCGGCGGTGGAGATGACGGCATGGAGCGGCATGATGAAGGAGGTGCTGAAGGGTTCGTAGAAGGCGGTGTCCCAGTTGAAGTGGAGAGCGACCTCCAGTCCACGCAGTACGCCGCCGCATACTCCAAGGAATACGATCAGCCAAAGGCTTTTGAGCGCGGAATTTTTGCTTTTCAAAGCTGTGACCTCCTTAATAATAGGGATTTCAGTATAGCACGGGAGTTTAGAAAAGTCAACCGTGAAAGCATGAAAAGCGCGCGGCGGATTGCGTCCCCGTGCCGCCGCGTCCCGCACATCTCCAAATACCTGCAGAAGCAGAAAATACTGCGGCAACCCTGTGTAATTTGTCTCTTGACATCGCCCGCTGCCCTGTGGTAAAATAAATCAAACATATCCCTTCCGGGTTTATTCAGGAAAAGAGGTTCATATATGTCAGGTCACTCCAAGTGGAATAACATCAAGCGCAGGAAAGAGGGCACCGATGCTGCGCGCGCGAAAATTTTCACAAAGATCGGCCGTGAGATAGCCATCGCCGTGAAGAACGGCGGCGCGAATCCCGCCACCAATTCCCGCCTCCGCGACATCATCGCCAAGGCCAAGGCCAACAACGTCCCGAACGACAACATCAACCGCATGCTCACCAAAGCCAACAGCACAGCCGATGAGGATTACATCCCCATGAACTATGAGGGCTACGGCCCCTCCGGGATTGCCGTCATCGTCGAGACCCTCACCGATAACCGCAACCGTACCGCCGCCGACGTGCGCCACGCATTCGACAAGTACGGCAGCGGCATGGGTGCCAACGGCTGCGTGTCCTGGCAGTTTTCGCAGAAGGGCGTGCTCGTCGTCGACCGCGAGGGCCATGAAGAGGATGAACTGATGCTTCTCGCCCTTGACGCCGGTGCCGAGGACTTCGAGGCGCTGGACGACGTCTACGAGATCACCACCTCCCCCGACGAATTCTCCGCCGTCCGCGAGGCGCTCGAGGCCCAGGGCCTGGAGTTTCTATCCGCCGAGGTCGAGATGGTTCCCCAGAACACCGTCACCCTCGATAAGGACGAGGATATCCAGAGCATGGAGAAGATGATCGAGCTGCTCGAGGATAACGACGACGTGCAGAATATCTGGCACAACTGGGACGACCAGCAGTAAGCTGCGAAAAAGATGAACTGCCACAGAGTATTCAGACTGCACAGGAATTAGCGGAAGATTCCCGGTTCCTCGACAGTTGATAAGCCTCACATTGATCTGCGCAGCGCATGTTTATGTCGGAGATAAGGTTATGTCTACGTCATATTCCACAAAAAATGCTTGAATAATTAGCGTCTTTAAACGAACTTTGCAAAATATAAAAAACTGTGAAAAAAACTCTTCCAATTTTCGCGTTGTTGTGATAGAATGTATCCTAGCAGATATGTCTTTATACGAAATCTTTGTCGGAGGAAGTGTGTCCTTCCGGCGAAGGTTCCGTTATAAATGTCATATATGTACAAAAAGCCTAAAAAGCGCACCGTAACGAGGGAATAAAGTTATAATTTCTCCGTACGGGAAACAAAGGGAGGTAAAACCATGAAGCGCACTTTATCTTTCGTCCTGTGCCTTGCCTTCATCTTCTCGATGTTTGGCTCGGTACTGGTCGGAACAGCAGGAGCGGCCGCTTATAAGGATCTCCCCGCCAATCACTGGGCGGTGAATGAGATTTCCTATATGAGCGAAAAAGCGGTCCTGCAGGGCTACCTCGGAAGCTTCAGACCGGGAGATCCGGTAACGAAGGCTGAGTTCATCAAGATTGAGAACTACACCTTCGGGTTGAAGAACACCAGCAACCAAGCCTTTGCAGATGTCAGCCCTTCCAAGTGGTATTACACTGACATCATGAAGGCGGCTGCCAATGGCTATCTCACCACAAAGGGCAACTTCGTATACCCCGATGCACCTTTAACCCGTGAAGAAGCCTGCGCCCTGATCATGAGATACCTCGGGGTTCAGCCCAGGTCGTCCTATAGCACTTTCTCTGATGCTGGTCAGATAAGCGGCGAGTATCTCCCCTATGTCATCGCGGCTACTGAAAACAACATCATCAAGGGCTATCCGGACAACACATTCCGCCCGAAAAACACAATCACCCGTGCAGAGGCTTCGACCGTATTCTACCGTATGGCCGGTACGATCTACATGAGTTCCTCCTTCGGTACGGATCCCGGAGCCAACCCTGCAAATGCCGTTATCAACACAGCCGGCATTACAATAACGGGCGCCAACCTCTTTGGTACGGTTTACGTAACAGAGGGCTGCGAGAACGGCACGATCACGCTCAGAAACTGCAACATCCCCACCGGCACCCTGAGAATCAGAGGCGCCGCTACAGTCATTCTCGAAAACTGCACAATCAATAAGGTTGAGGTGGAAACCACGAGCGGCAACGGAAGCACAATCATAGCTTCCGGTGCAACAAACGTTAACGCTCTTGAGGCTCGTACAACCACAACCCTGAAGAACAATACAACCGGCGGCAACTACGGCTTCGGGAATGTCTTCAGCAACATGTCTCCCTTCAGCACGCTTACGCTTGACGGCAAGTTCCCCTCTGTTGAAGTCGGAACTCCCAATACAACGATTGCCCTTCTCAACAGGGACACCGTGATTGAAAACCTTGCCGTCCGTCAGGGCGCTTCCAATACCAAGCTGACAGGTTCCGGCACAGTCAAGATGGCTAACATCGCCGCCCCCGGTGCTGACTTCTCCATGGTTCCTGAGAAGTATAACATCGGTGCCGGTCTCTATGCCATGTTTGCAGGCGTCAAGTACACAGGCAGCGGTGCGGAAAACGTACAAGTGAAGTTCTACATCGTCAACGATGCTCTCGAGATCCGCAGCCTTAACAGCGCATCCGGATTACTCTATTACGTCATTGTTGCAAACAATGCTCCCGCTCCTACGGCTGATCAGGTAATCGCCGGCGTTGCGTACGGTGCCACACCGGTTCTGCATTCCGGCAACATCGTTCAGGCAGCCAATGTAGAGGCTGTTGTGACGACAGCCGCTCTCCCCGTCAACACCAACTACGACCTGTATTACTACTTCAGAGCCAACGGCGCAGCCGTTTCCGGAAATCCGACGAAGGTTGACATTTTCACAAATAATGCCCCCTTCTTCGCAGCCGGTTATCCCTCTGAAGGCGCTTTTGTACCGTCTGCAGGAGGCACATACACAAAGACAATCAAGGTTAAGGGCACGGGCAGTGCCACAGCCTATGCTATTGCGGTACCCAAGGGCAGCGCAGTCCCCACCCCGAGCCAGGTTTACGAGGCTGCCAGGGGCACAACCTCCTACAATCCTGCAGTGATCATCGCCTCCAGAACAACGGCAGCCGCTTCCGCCGCAGGCGAGATAACGCTGTCGCTGACCGGACTCCAGAACGCAGCCTATGACTATTATGTAGTGCTGGGTGTGGGCGCATCTCCCGTTGCTATCCGCTCCACAGCGGCAGCACCTCCGGCAGGTGTTCCCGTACTTACAATCCCCACACAGCTTGCTACCACCACGTCTCCTCTGGTTCTGGTTTACTCCGAAAAAATGTACTATAACAACGCTCCTCTGTCCACAGTCGCAGACCAGGCCACGCTGAGAGCGCTGTTCCCGATTACATCTGCCGCTGTAGTAGATGTTCCGGCGTATACGGTAACCGTAGCGGATAACGTCATTGCTCCTTTCAACACCACGGTTACAATCGCGCCTATTGCTCCGGCAACATGGAAGGAGAACACGGTTTACATTGTAACACCCAACTCCACCATCACCAACGCCGGTGGCAATACTCCGGTGGTTAAGTTCGGCAACTTCATCGTCAATGTGGCGAGACCTACCGCAGTTCTTGCTCCCACAGTGGGCGTATCTACAACGGACGGTATCCTCACGCTGACATACTCTCAGCCCATGAAGATAAAGACAGCTGAGGGTGGCTTTGCCGACATCAACAACGCTAACGCCGGTCCCTACTTCACACTCTATAAGAGCGGTGACAGCACGAACCCGGTGGCCATAGTTGTAACAGTCAGCGATGACAGAACAATATTCACAATCGATCCGCAGGTTGTTCTTGCGCCGAATACGCAGTATGTGATCGCCGTTTCCGAATCCATCACCAACGGCGCCGGTTATGCTCCTGCTCAGCTGACATACTCGTTCACAACAGCCGCTCAGCCAGCTGTTGCCACACCGATTATCACTGTCAGCAGAAACGGCCAAGTTGTGACCGACCGGATTCTGGATGCCGGCCAATACACCATAACCATTATCGCTTCCGATGAGTCTACAGTATACTACACAACGGACGGCACAACACCCACAGCCGGCTCCACAAAGTATGAAAATTCCTTTACAGTCACTCTGGCTCCCCGCAAGACGATTACAATAAAGGCCATTGCCATTCCCAACGCCGGTGTTGACAAGGCAAGCTCCCCTGTAGCCGAAAGAGTGCTTGAGGGCAGAGAAGTCATCGTCAATGCGGACATTCCCTCCCACACAGCCGTCAAGAACAACACTAAGGTAGATCTCTCCACGAACTATGGCGACTATACTATCAAGTACGCCAAATCTGATACTGCGCTTAATGAAGCAGCCGCTCTGACAGCTGTCAAAGCGGGCACAGAATACAACGACCCTGTAACCGGTCTCAACGGCAAGTATCTCTATGCCGCAGCGATTAGAGCCGGTGAGGCTTTAGGACCCGTTTCCGAGTTCTATTACTACGATTTCAATGTAACAGACATCATTTCTCCTGCCAGCCTCAGCTTCGTGTATAAAAACGATGAGATACTTATAGGATTCTTCAATGACCTCGGTGAGGATGCCTATCCCGAGTATACTTATGAGCTTGCCGTAACAATCAAAGACGGCAACGATACCGAAGACCTCAATCTGGGCGACCATAATAACTACATCTACACAGTCGATGGCGTGTACAACAAGCCAATCAGAGTTACGGCCGAGGTTGTTGCCTTCGACAATGGGACTAAGAAGGTTTCCTTTAACGAGGTTGCTCAGTACTTCGCCAATCCTGCCCCCATCATCAAGGTCAAGTTGACAGCGAGCGGCGTGACAACTGAGTATGTAGGCCCAGACAACACCGACACCATCGCCTATGGAGCAGAAGCTGAATTCAAGAGCGTACTCCCGATTCTCCCGGCAGGCTTCAATGCGATGACCTGGGGTGTAAGCACAATAGACGACTTCCCGCCTTTCAATGGCGATCCTATCTATGCGACCAAGACCGTTAAGAAAGACCTCAGCGTTGTCGCTAATGCCAACGCAGATAAGCCGGTCACCTCCAAACTGATGCTCAACTTCATCGCCGTTCCTCCCAGACTTCTGAATGCTGCAAATGAAGAGCATGAGAGAGAATTCGTGTACGTCGACAACGGCGTATTGTTCGCCGAGCATCTCGAAGGTGTGGTCAACTACTACAAGATAAACGAAGAAGAAAAAGTAGAGTATAATGCACCAGGAAAAGATCACGCTTTCAAGTGGGATGATGATTATCCCGGCCTTGATGAGGTCACGATCTCTCTGTGGTCCGTATATACCAACGGCATAGCCGATCCCGCGGATTATCGCACGAGCGATGTCAACACATACACTATTAAGAAGAACGGCCCAATCTACTTCAGCCCCGACATTGTCGTAACTTATGATGACAACGGCAAGGATGTAGCCTATACCGAGGAGATCCCGGTAGTAGAGCAGGGCGATAAGGTCACCGCCTCCACAAAGGTTGTCGGTGCCAAGCTGAATATCTACCACACCGAAGCCGTTGCCGGAAACAAGCTTAAAGGCCCGGATTTTTCACCTCTCTCATATGTGATCGCAGCGCAATTCACAGGTACTGAAACCGACTTCTTAGCCTCAATTGATCCTCTGGGCGCCAGTGAGACAGTCAGAAAAACGGTTCGCATCCGTCCCATCGAGCCTGAAATCGAGTTAGTAGGCGCTGGAACCATCAAGCTGAAAATGCTCAAGGAGCATGCAGGAAATTTCCCTGTTCTATTCGAGGGAATCCGCTACACAACGGATGGCAGCGATCCCATAGTTAGCCCGAACGCCATTGATATTGAAGCGTTCAATCACACCAACCCCGACTACTGGTTCAAGGATATTGATTTCGACCTCTCCGACGGCTACCACATCAGAGCTGTTGCCTACTCCGAGAATGCCAACGGTGACAGATGGTACTCCGAGGAAGTCGAAGAGTACAGGCCCAACGCTCCCGTTGTAACGTACAATGGATTTGTCCTTGAGACAAGTACCAAGGTCTACAACGTCAATATTGCCGACAAGATCACGATCACAGGCGACGATACACTCTACATCCGCCATGCCAAGACCGTCGTGGATCTCGCAGCTGCAGAATGGACCGAGTTCACCTCCGGTGACGAGTTCCAGATCCCTGCTGACGTAGTTAACACGAGATATTACGTCGACGCAAAGGTCAGAAATAAAGATGTGGATTCCAAATTCGTAAAACTCATATTCAGAACAACCAAGCTCCCCACATTTGACCCGGCTAACGGCACCTCAATTTCCCCCTCCGGCGGCGCGACGATTACAATCACATACCCTCAGACTACCGTCAAAGCCAATACACTCGGCGAGAAGACATACTTCTACCAGTTCAACGACGGGCCTGTGACAACCTTCACGCGTGACGACAACATCGTCTTTACCCAGGAGGTAACAGCTCCCGCAGGTGCCCTGGGTGACACACTGACCGTCAATGCCGGTGTCCGCTTCGAAAAGAGGGACGCTGAAAACAACCTGATATTCTTCTCTGATATAAGCGACAAGGTTACATACGTCTACGGTAATGCACCCTTCTTCAAGGCATACTACAAGGACAGCGGCAACTTTGTTGAGATTCCCGCGAAGACCGACGTATCTGGCACATACTTCGAGGTTGAGGATGGCACAGAGGTATACCTCGAGATAACCAACGAAGGCAGCATGACGGTTTTCTGGAACATCAGCGCTACCGCGGAGCCCACAAATCTGAATCAGCCCTACAGTGAGGTCAACGCTGCGACAATCAAGTCCAATATCTCCGACACATTCAATGCAGGCACAACGATCACAGACGCAAAGCCTCTGGTATATGTTGCTGCCAAGTTCGAAGAGAGCGGCGCGATGTCCAGAATCCAGCTGAGGCTGAATGGCGCTACACTGCCCATCCCCGTCAGCGCATTCTATAAGGAAAACACACGCACCATAAAGTGGAGCAAGACAGAGACCAACTACATTAACTCTACTGAATTCGGCACCTACAAGCTTTTCTACAAAGCCAGACCCTCAGCAGACTTTAACCAGTACGCGCAGGGTCCTAACGATGTAAACCCTGTACTGATTAACAATCAGGGTGCTCACCAAATGGCTATCAACGAATTTGATACCTACGGTGAAGCTGTGTACAAGATTTGGCTTGAGGACGGCGAAGGCAATAAGGGGCTTGTATCCACCTATACTTTCAAGCTTACGGACTACATGACCAAACTTGAAGACCCCACCATTACTCCGGCTGACGGCTCCATCCTCAGCGCCGGCGACAAGATCAAAGCCACAACAGATTATGGCGCTCCTGTGGAACTCTGGAGAGCCTATCTCAACGAGGGCATGGTTCCCCAGCCCGGTAACTGGAAGACAGAACCCAATATCGAGGTAACGGTTCCCCCAGAAAACCAGGGCAAGACCGTTGTGTACCATGCCAAAGTAACATCCGGCACTAAAGAGTCTGATATCGTAGCCCACACCTTCTACATCAGACCTGTCGATGTGGATAAGAACGATGTTAACTTCCGGACAGATAAAGTAAATGGTGAAAACGTACTTCAAATGTCCGTTGCAAAGCCTTTACCGGGAGTAGGAGTTGCCACAGGTGTCATGGTGAAGCAGGAAGGCGAAAATGCTAAATACTATCCTTTTGAAGACGGCAAACTTAGAGTAAGGTTTAATATTACAGAGGCTGCGATCACAGCTCTCGCCTACTATTATGAAACCACAAATCCAACACTGGTTGATGATATCAACTACATCACCGCCGCAGACGGCCGCCGAGTTGGCTGCGTACACAGCAAGAATCCAATCACATTTGCTGCAGCCCCGAAGATTACAGGTATTAAGGTAAACGGCTTGGGTGTAACACTTGACGGAAATCTTATGGCTACTGTCAAGTACATTGTGGGCGAAACAGTTGTAGCAACAGCCACGTCCAACACCGATAAAATCGACTCAACAGTCAAGAATGCCGCTCAGTACCAAGTCATCCGTAGAGAGGAAGCCAACTACTATACAGACAACGGATATCAGGATGTTGAGGTTCTCCTCACCACAGGTGGCGGCGTGACGACTCCGCTCAAGAATCTGACGTATGCTCAGATAGTTGGAGGATTCAATGTTGTTTCCATTCAAGCGTTCGATGTCGAAACCAAACGTTTCAGCAAGACTGTTGTCCTCAACCTTGAAGCGGTGGAAGCACCAAAGGCTGAATCACCACAAGGAAAGGCTAGGTATAGAGTATACGCCACAACCGGAGCCGATGTAGAGTACACCTTTAATTACACGATCGAGCCCGGAGGTACGGCAACAGGTGAACTTAAGGTGTCAAATAATGGTGCGAAAGCTGATAACATCGTTAATTATGCTGATGTAGCACCGCAGTTCTATAATTTACAAGATTGCTTAGGTCCTTGGGCTATTACAGTGACAATCACAGCTAAAATCAACCTCGGCGGAAATTCCGTATATACGAAGGTGATAACCAATGCTAAGTGGACCTTCGATATTGTAGACAGTGGCGGAACGAAGGTAACCACAAACTGGACGCTTGTTTAACCGAACAGCATAGCACGCAAACCAATCACAGCATAAACAGTTCCGAAAGGTGTCTGTGAACCAGTCAAGTAAAAACAGACATTGAAAGAGAGCCTCCTATGGATATTCAGCCATAGGAGGCTCTTCCTATGCCGGGAAGCTGCGGACACAGAGAAGGACGGCGCGCATGTTTTTCCGCAGGATCCCCCATGCGCGAATTTTTGTCGGGAAGCGTTGACATTTTCGTTGTTTCGCGGTATGATAGACTCATGAAACGATACAGAGGTACGGAGTATGAGGCGGAACGGTCAGGTCCGCTCCCCTGCCCCCACGCGTCCCAATTTACAACAGCGAGGTCATGGATATGCAATACGGCTTCATCAAAACCGCCGCCGTCACGCCTGCGCTGCACGTCGCGGATACCGCCTGCAACGCCGACGCCATCGCCGCAGCCCTCACCCGTGCGTATGCCGACGGCGCGCGCGTCGCGGTCACTCCCGAGCTGGGCGTCACCGGCTATACCTGCGGCGATCTGTTCCTTCAGAATACCCTCCTCGACGGCGCCGAGTCCGCCCTCGCCCGTATCCTCCGCGAAACCGCGGCGTATGACATGCTCTGCGCCGTCGGACTGCCGGTACGCTGTGCGGGCAAGCTCTATAACTGCGCCGCCGTTTTCCATATGGGCACCCTCCTCGGCGTCGTCCCCAAGACCATGCTCCCCAACTACGCCGAATTCTGCGAGCTGCGCCACTTCTCCCCCGCGCCCGCCCTCACCGGCTCCGTCACCCTCGCCGGATGTACCGTCCCCTTCGGTACAAAGCTCATCTTTGCCTCCGGCGAGCTGAGCGTCTCCGTCGAGCTGTGTGAGGACCTCTGGTCGCCCAATCCGCCGTCCATCTCTCACGCGATGGCCGGCGCCAACGTCATCCTCAACCTCTCCGCAACCGACGAAATCGTCGGCAAGGAGGAGTATCGCCGCTCCCTCGTCGTCGGCCAGTCCGCGCGCCTCCACTGCGGCTATCTCTGTGCCGATGCCGGTACCGGCGAAAGCTCCACCGATATGGTTTTCGCGGGGCATAACCTTGTCGCCGAAAACGGCGCGCTGCTGTCGGAAAGCTCTCCGTTCGGCGACGGGTACGCCGTCAGTGAGCTGGACCTCCAGCGCCTGAACTATGACCGCCGGCGCTCCAATACCTTCCGGCTCTCAAATGACCCCGCGTATACCCGCATCCCCTTCCCCCTCGCGCCCGCGCCGACCGCCCTCACCCGTGAGATCGCGCGCTATCCGTTCATCCCCGCCGATCTCCGCGACCGTGAGCGCCGCTGCGAGACGATCCTCAGCATCCAGGCGCAGGGGCTTGCGCGGCGTCTGTCCCACTCTCAGGCTAAGACCGCCGTCATCGGTATCTCCGGCGGGCTCGACTCATGCCTGGCGCTGCTGGCCACCGTCCGCGCGATGGATTTGCTGAAGCGTCCGCGTACCGACATCGTCGCCGTGACGATGCCGTGCTTCGGGACGACCCGCCGGACAAGGTCGAACGCCGAGGTTTTAGCCAACTCGCTCGGGGCTTCCTTTCGTACCGTCGACATCACCGCGCTGGTGACGCAGCATTTCCGCGACATCGGCTTCGACATCAATGACCACAGCGTCACGTTCGAGAATGCACAGGCAAGAGCCCGGACATACGTCGTCATGGACATCGCGAACCAGACGTCGGGGCTTGTGGTCGGAACCGGGGATTTGTCGGAGCTGGCCCTGGGATGGGCCACCTATAACGGCGACCACATGTCCATGTATGGAGTGAACGCGTCGGTACCGAAGACGCTGATCCGCCACATCGTGCGCTACTGCGCGGACCGTGCGGGCGAAGGGACGCTGCGGGAGGTGCTGCTGGACATCCTCGCGACGCCGGTCAGCCCGGAGCTGCTGCCGGCGAAGGATGGGGAGATTGCGCAAAAAACGGAGGATCTGGTGGGACCGTACGAGCTGCACGACTTTATCCTGTACTACGCGCTGAGATGGGGATTTGCGCCGGGGAAGGTGCTGTATTTAATGGAGATGGCGTTTCCGGAGTATAAGCGGGAAACGCTGGTGAAATGGGTCCGGAACTTCTATCAGAGATTTTTTGCACAGCAGTTCAAGAGATCGTGTTTACCGGATGGGCCGAAGGTGGGAAGCGTAGCGGTATCGCCGAGGGGAGACCTGAGGATGCCGTCGGACGCGTCGGCGGCGCTGTGGCTCAAGGAGCTGGAGGCCTGGATGCGCTAGCGTCGGTGACGCCGCGATATCTGCGGCGGGAGAGACGTCGGTGCGGTTCCGCGTGAATTTTAACAAACCGTCCGCATATGACGGGGAAACATGTGATATACTGATGAAGAGGAAGACGCTGACGCATCACGACCGTGCGCAGACGCGGGAGGATGCCGGAGATATCGGCGCATATGTCTGGAAGGTGGTATTTATTTGACGGAACAGATCATCAATATCGAGCGTATGGAACAGATTCTCGACGTTTTCGGCGAGTTTGATGCCAACATCCGCCTGCTGGAGACGGAGCTGGGGGTGAAGGTCTCCATGCAGAACGGAAACCTCCGCATCAGCGGCGAGACGGAGGATGTGCTGCGGGGTGTCCGGGCAGTGGAGACGCTGATGTCGCTGTCGGCCAGGGGCGAGCACATCAACGCGCAGACCGTCGGTTATGTGCTGTCCCTCGTGCGCGAGGAGCAGGAGACTCATGTGCAGGAGCTTGCCCATGGCGTCGTGTGCGTGACAATCAAGGGTAAGCCGATCAAGGCCAAGACGCTGGGGCAGAAAAAGTACCTTGACGCAATCCGCAAGAACACGATTACCTTTGGCATCGGCCCCGCGGGTACCGGCAAGACCTACCTCGCGGTCGCGATGGCGGTCGCGGCGTTCCGGGACAAGCAGATCAACCGACTGATCATCACGCGTCCGGCGATTGAGGCGGGCGAAAAGCTTGGTTTTCTGCCCGGTGACCTGCAGAGTAAGGTCGACCCCTATCTGCGTCCGCTGTACGACGCACTGTTCGATATGCTCGGTTCGGAGACATACCACAGGTATGTCGAGCGCGGGAACATCGAGGTCGCGCCGCTTGCCTACATGCGCGGGAGGACGCTCGACGATTCGTTCATCATCCTGGACGAAGCGCAAAATACCACGCCCGAACAGATGAAGATGTTCCTGACGCGTCTGGGCGCCGGGTCGAAGGCAGTGGTCAACGGCGATATCACGCAGATCGACCTGCCGCCGGGGAAGCTGAGCGGACTGAAGGATGCCGTCGCGGTGCTCAATGACGTGCCCGGGATTGCCGTGTGCCATCTGACCGACCGCGACGTCGTCCGCCATGAGCTGGTGCAGCGCATCATCCGCGCGTACGAGGCGTACGATCAGCGGAAGAAGAAGTATACGCTGAAGAAGAAACCGTAAGGACGCCCGACGGTGTCCGCGTGATCCCACGATTCTCCTTTGGATAATGAAGCGAGGTGTATCCCATGAGAATCGCTCTTTTTTCCGACTCTGTTCTGCCCGTCATCGACGGCGTCGGACGGGTTCTCGTACAGTACGCAAACTCCCTCGCCAAGCGCGGGCATGAAGTCTATGTCATCTGCCCGCAGACCAACACAGGCTTCCGCGGCGGGCTGCCGTACGAGCTGGTGGACTACGTCGGCACCGCGATTCCGTCCGTCTCCCAGTACCGCGCCGGCGTCCCGCTGCTCGACGCCAACTTCCGCAACCGCGAGCAGATGCTCACCTTCGACATCATCCATGCCCACTCCCCCGGCAGCACCGGGCTCGAAGCCGTCCGCCAGGCAGCCCGGCGCAATGTCCCGCTCGTCGGCACCTTCCACTCCAAATACTACGACGATATCAAGAAGGTCACCCGTTCCGAGGCTCTCGCGTCGCTCGGCGCACTCTACGTCGCTCAGTTCTACCGCAACTGCACCGAGGTCTGGACCGTCTCCCTCAATGCCGCCGCCACGCTGCGCGACTACGGCTACAACGGCACTCTGCGCCTGATGCCCAACGGCACCGACCTCGTCGACATCGACCCTGCCGACGAAGCCGCCGCCGTCCGGGAATTCTCACTCCCCGATGCCCCGACCCTTCTCTATACCGGTCAGCTCAACTTCAAGAAGAACCTGCGGCGCGTCTTCGAAAGCTGCGCGGCACTGTCTGCCGACGGCGTCGAGTACACGTTGGTGCTCGCCGGTCAGGGGCCGGATGAAAAGGCGCTGCGAGAACTCGCGGACACGCTCGGGATCGCCGGGAACGTCGTGTTCACCGGCCATGTCTCCGACGCGCGGCTGCTGCACGGGCTGTACCGTCACGCGCGGCTGTTCGTGTTCCCGTCTCTGTACGACACATCAGGGCTGGTGGTACGCGAGGCGGCGGTGATGGAAACGCCGTCGGTGGTCGTACAGGATACCGCGCCGGCGGAGGTCGTGACGGACGGCGTCAACGGCTTCGTCTGCGAGGATACGACCGAGGCGCTCACGGACGTGCTGCGGCGCGCGCTGTCGCAGCCGGAACGTACCCGCGCGATGGGCATCGAGGCGCGCCGTACCATCCCGCTGCCCTGG
>JAAZKA010000004.1 GCA_012800055.1 Clostridiales bacterium | reverse complement strand
GACGACCACCGTGCCGACAACCGCCGCGACCACAACGGTTCCGACGACTGCCGCAACGACGACGGTTCCAACGACTGCCGCGACGACCACCGCGACGTCCCGCCACTCCACGACCGCAACGTCCCGCTACTCCAGGATCACGACGACGAGGGCAACGACCACCGCGACCACCGTCGCGCCGTTCGGCGATCTGCTGTCGGAGGTCTCGACACCGCTGACCAACGACAAGAACCGTACGTCCAACATCATACTGGCGTGCAGCGCGATCAATGAAACGGTTCTGCAGCCGGGAGACGAGTTCTCGTTCAACGACATCGTCGGCCCGCGTACAGTGGCGAGGGGCTATAAGGACGCGAAAATCTATGCGGAAGGCGAGGTCGTCGACGGAATTGGCGGTGGCATCTGTCAGGTCAGCTCGTCGCTCTACCTGTCATGCCTGTACGCCGACCTGAAGATCACTGAGCGCCGCGCGCACCGCTACACCGTCACTTACGTCCCGCTGGGCGAGGACGCCACCGTGTCGTGGGGGTCGCAGGACTACAAGTTCGTCAACGACACCGATTACCCGATTAAGATACTCTCCGAGGTAACCGGCGGGAATGTGCATATACAGATCCTGGGTACGAAGACGGAGAACAAGCGTGTCGAGCTGGAGCGCAAAAAGCTGGCGTACGAGCCGTTCGAGACAATCACGACTCTGGACGAGACGATGGAGCCGGGCACCACACGCTACGGCAATGCGTCGGGCCACTCGGGGTATAAGTATCAGGTCTACCGCTGCGTGTATATCGACGACAAGCTGGTCTCGCGGACGCTGGAGAATACGAGCACGTATACGAGGCTGGACGTAACGATCTTCGTCGGGCCGGAGTTAGTCGACACGCAAATGCCCGACCAGTCGGGAACAGGAGTGAACAACACGCCGCCGGCATGGCTGGGAGGCGGAACAACCTCGGAAACGTCGCCGGATACGTCGACGTCATCGTCGGCAACCTCGACGGTGGCGCAGAGCACGGACGCGTCGGAGACGACAACGTCTGACAACTCACAGCCGCCGGCATGGCTGGGAGGCGGAAACTGATGGATATTCTGCAGACATTGAAGGCACGCCGCGTGATTGCAATTCTACGCGGCGTGCCGGAGGAGCGTATAGAGGACACGGCGCGCGCGCTGTATGACGGCGGCGTGACATGTATCGAGGTGACGTTTGACCAGAGCAGCGCCGACGGCGAGACAACCGCGGCGCGGTCGATTGAGCGTCTCTCGCGCGGCGGTCTGATTCTCCCGGGCGCGGGAACCGTGATGACGGCGCGGCAGGTCGAGACGGCGTACCGTGCGGGTGCACGGTACATCATCTCGCCGAACGTGGACACGGAGGTCATCGCGCGGACGCGGGAACTGGGGCTTGTGTCGATTCCCGGCGCGTTCACACCGACGGAAGCGGCATACGCATACCAATGCGGCGCGCAGATAGTGAAGCTGTTCCCGGCGAGCGTACTGGGAACGGCGTACATCAAAGCGCTGCGCGGACCGTACCCGCACATTCCGCTGGCGGCAGTCGGCGGGATTTCGAGTGCCAACGCACGGGCATTTCTGGATGCGGGCTGTGTATGCGTCGGTGCCGGCGGCGCGCTCGCGGACATGCGGGTAATCCGCGCGGGCGAATGGGCCGCGCTGACGGATGCGGCGCGCACGCTCGTGGAAAGCATCAACGCATAAGGAAAGGACGCGGAATCGTGCTGACTCCGCGTCCCATATTTCGGATCAGAGATGGGGATTACACACGCTGGCCGGCAAACTCGGCAGCGGAGATAATGCCGTTGTCGATGGCGTTCTGCTTGAGCTCGATGTACAGGCCGGCCATGGAAGCCGCGCGGTAGGGGCCGACAAAGACAAGGTCGAGGATTCCGAAAGTAAGGACGGACAGCAGCTCCCAGCCGAGGAAGCTGAGCATGAAGACGAATATCTTGCCCTTGTGTCCGTTTGTCATGCGCATGGAGAGCTTGATGGCGTCGGTGGCGGCAACGTTGGTATCGTTGGCAAGGATGTAGGGGGTCATGGAATAGGCCAGAGCCTTGATGATGCCGGGGATGATGAACAGCAGAGACCAGAGATAAGTCCACAGACCCATCCAGAGCATACCGCCGAGCTTGCGTCCGAAGTTATCGAACGCGGAGGAGAAAATATCGCCGATGCTGAGGGGTTCGCCGCGGTAGAGGCGAATGGTGAAGAACGAAAACCCGACCATGAGTACGGGTGCGAGAATGACGGCGCCGGCGCCGAAGGAGATACCGGACACCGTGCCTACGACAAGCAGGTAGACGATATAGGCGCCGATGCTGACTCCGGTGTTGGCTTTGTAAGCTGCTTTGGCCTGCGCTTTGATCTCGGGACGTGATTTCATGATTTTACCCCCTTATTTAATATGTGTTTAGTATAATACATAATCGTTTCATTGTCAATAGCGCTGTTCGATATTTGTTAAAGATTTTCCGGAATAATGTCAAAAATCCGGGAGCGGTATCCGCAGCAGATGAACGCGGGGTGCTGCGCACCGGAATAAACAAACTGTGATCAATAAGGAGAACATGACACATGGACAGAAAAATTCGCGCGGCAATTATCGGAACCGGGGGCATCAGCGGCGTACACATGGCGGGCTACAAGGCCCTGCCGAACGTTGAAATCGCGGCGGTGTGCGACATCGACGTCCCGAAGGCGAAAGCGTACGCGGAGAAACACGGCGTGGGCTGCGACCACGTGTACGAGAGCTACGACGAGATGCTGAAAAAAGAGGACATCGACTGCGTATCGGTATGTACGTGGAATGCGGCGCATGCCCCGGCGACGATCGCGGCGCTGAACGCGGGGAAACATGTCATCTGCGAGAAGCCGATGGCGCTGAACCAGGTGCAGGCGCAGGAAATGCTGGACGCGGCAAAGAAGAATGACCGCATCCTGATGATCGGGTTCGTACGGCGTTACGGGAACGACTGCCGTGTGGTGAAGGACTTCATCGACTCTGGCGCGGTGGGCGACATCTACTATGCGAAGGCGACATACCTGCGCCGTCACGGCTGCCCGGGCGGATGGTTCGGCGACAAACGCTACTCCGGCGGCGGCCCGCTGATCGACCTTGGCGTACATGTCATTGACCTGTCGCGGTACCTGATGGGGAATCCGACTCCGGTATCGGCATTCGGCGCGACGTTCCATAAGCTGGGCAACCGTCCGCATCTGAAGAGCACGACGAAGGAATGGGTAGCGACGGCGCAGGATCCGCGCTTCGGGTTCTCGGTAGAGGATCTGGCAACGGCAATGGTCCGGTTTGACAACGGCGCGGTGCTGAGCGTGGAGTGCTCGTTCGACCTGAACATCAAGAAGGGTGTCGGAGACGTGGAGCTGTTCGGCACGAAGGCGGGAATCAAGCTGAGCCCGGACGTGGAGATCACGACGGAGATGAACGACTACATGGTGGACATCGCGCCGTACGGCGAGACGAAACTGAGCTTTGAGGGGCTGTTCGAGAGCGAGATGGCGCATTTTGTCCAGTGTGTGGAGAGCGATCTGAACGGCGCGCGCATCGAGTGCCGCAGCCCGGGCGAGGACGGCGTGACAATCATGAAGATTCTCGACGCGATCTACGAATCCGCAGCGACGGGACATGAGGCGCTGATCCGGTAAAGCATAAAAACCACCCCTTCTTTTATGGAAAAAGGGGTGGTCTTTATACCGAATCTTTTCTGCTGCGGTCCGGGCAGCCTCCCGTGCACCGCGAAAAGGGAAGCGGACATGTGCGTTACGCCGGTAAAACCCGCATCCGGCAGCAATCCTCTTTACTTGTCCATGATACCGCGTTTCCGCTCTTTTGTAAAGCGGAAGACGCGGCTTTTTCTGTGATCTGCCGAAAAACCCTTGCAATGAAACCTTATCTGTGTTATAATAACAGGATAAGAACGCGTATGGAGGGTCGGACATTTGACGATTGCGCTGTTTGTTCTCACCGTCGCAGTCGGAGCGCTGGTGCAGTCCGCGTCCGGCTTCGGTTTCGGGATCTTTGTGATGATGTTCTTCCCCGTCATCCTCCCCAGCTACGGCATGAGCGTCACACTGTCCGGCGCTCTGTCTCTCGCATGCACCACCGTCACCGCGTTCCGGTACCGCCGTCATATTGCCTGGAAGAAACTGTGGCTGCCGTCACTTTGTTTCTGTATTGTCAGCGCCGTGTTCATCACCCTCTCCGGCGGCGCCGCCGACTCGCTCATGAAGCGCCTTCTCGGCGCTGCCCTCATCCTCCTGTCCGCCTACTTTCTCTTTCTCGGCAGCCGTATCCGCATCCGTCCGACCCACACCGCCGGTGCCGTCGCCGGGTCGCTCTCCGGGCTTCTCTCCGGGCTGTTCTCCACCGGCGGCCCGCCCATTGTCGTCTACCTCCTCGCCGGAACCGAATCCAACGAGGAGTACCTCGCCACCATCCAGGCTTACTTCACCGTCACCAATCTCTTCGCCCTCGCCGTACGCGCAGCCAACGGTCTCGTCACACCCGTCGTCGCCGGATACTGGGTCGTCGGACTTTTGGGCATCGCCGCCGGCGTCTTTCTCGGATGCCGGGTGTTTCATAAGCTCAACGCCGAACGCCTGCGGCTGGTGGTATACCTCTTCATGGCGATCTCCGGGCTGATCATGCTTATCCTGGGGTGATTTTGTGGACAACTCTTCCTGCATTGCACTGTGCCTGACCTTTCCCGGTGCGTATGTCGACTACCCGTTCGACGATGATACCGCAAATCCGACATGGACGGTTCTGCGCCACCGGAACGGGAAACGCTGCTTCGCGTTCTTCCATACACGGGAAGGGCGCGACCGCGTCAACCTCAAATGCGCCCCGCTGACCGGCGATTTCCTCCGCGCGTCGTATAAATCCATCCTCCCGGCGTTTCATATGAATAAGGTGCACTGGATCACCGTCGTCATGGGCGGTGACGCGGACACGCTGCTCCCGGCTCTGCTTCGGGACAGCTATGAGATGACACGATGAATCAGATGTATCGCGACCTCCCGCTCCCGCCGCGCGGCTCACATGTCCGAAACGCTCCGACGCTCCCGCGTGACCTCGCGCTGTCCCTGACGCTGACGCCCGACCGCGC
The DNA here is from genome assembly GCA_012800055.1 of Clostridiales bacterium. GTDB lineage: Bacteria > Bacillota > Clostridia > Oscillospirales > QAMX01 > JAAZKA01. The sequence continues at coordinate 3,373 of JAAZKA010000004.1, read as the reverse complement.
ACGCCTGATGTTCTCCGCGCGCTCGGCGATGGGTCCGGCAGTCTACCGCGGACGCGGCTACTTCACCGAGCGTCCCGACGACATGCCCGGCGCGGGCTTCCGCATCCCGGCCCTCTCCCTCCTCGACCCGTTCCTCTGGCAGTACCGTACCGTCTCGCCGCAGCACTACAAGATCGTGCTGCGTGTGATCGTACCCAAGCTCCAGAAGGAAGGGCTGCCGCTGACCTGTGCGCTGACGATGACCGACGACCCGCCGCTCCACATCGACGTGACCCGCGCGGATGACGGCGCGTTCCGTGTCACCCTCACCGCGCTCGTCCCGCGCGATACGCTCAGGGCATTGAGTACCGTCGACGGCTATATGCTCGCCGAGTATACCCTCTACCGCATCTGGCCGGGTCACCTCAAAGAGCTGGAGGACTTTCCCGACGGTACCTTCACGCTTTCCGCGAATGACCGCAGGGCCGCGGCGCTGGGTAAGCTGTGCGACCGCGCGTCGTACCTGTTCTCCGGCGACGCACTGCCGGCTCTGCGCGCACTGGGGAGAGGCCTGCCGCGTCCGCAGTCCGCACCGCGCCCCACGGCAATCCCGCGGGACTTCCCGCTGCCGGCACGCATCCTCCCGCCGCCCGTACGGGTCATCGAGCTGCCCGGGCCGTGCCTTGTCCGCGCGGAGGTGCTGCCCTCGACGCTGCCCGGTACCACACGCGGCGCGGCCTTCCTCGCCGATGCCCGACGCTTTCGCGACTATGCCGGTTTTCCCGCCGCCCCCATACCCCTGAAAGCCGTGAAGCCCACCTATTCCGACTTAAGCAGCCTGCAGAAGGCCTGGTACTTCCACTGGCGCAGCCGCTTCCGGATGGGCAACGTCCTGAAAGCCGACGCCGGCTATGTCTACCTGCTCGCGTATGAGCTGCTCAACTCCATCACCGCGCAGGGTGCCGAGGCGCTCGCGGCACTGCTGCGGCTGTGGGAGAATTTCCGCGCCGATATCCCCTACCTCGACCGCTGTATGCCCGGCTGGTGCGCGGACTATATGCTGCTAAATAACCTCGGCTCCGACTTCGACGCCCTTCAGGAACGCATCCCCTTTGATGTATCGCAGACCGATCTTCCGGCGGAGGTATGGTACAACCGCAGACTGCGCGGCGGGGCGGCAGCGCTCCCGTTCCCCATTCTGTGCGGCATGCTCGGCTCAAAACTCCACACCTCCCGCTTCTGTACCGGCGGACATGAAAAGCTGTGCCACGAGGCAATGCTCTCCGCGCTGCGCATCACCGAGGATCACCTCGCGAAAACAGCGCCGGTCACGCTACTCTCACCCGGCGAGACGCGTACCGCCGTGCATGAATCCTTCTACGGCGCAATCGTCGGGCGCGCGTCTTCCCGGCGCATCATACTGACGTACAAGACCCTCACACGCGACAGGAAAACACAGGCGCTTGTGAACAACGTGCTGAAATGTACGGAGAATCTGCTGCGGCGCCGTGAGCGTTTCCCCGGCCGTCTGAAGTACGACACGCTGCCGGATGGTCTGGAGGCTGCGCTGACCGCCGCATTCGGGACTGCCGGGCCGGCGCCGGAGTCTCCCGCACCTGTCCGCGAGCCGGTACGCATCGACCTCGACCGCGCGCGGGAACTGGAAGCGGCGTCGTGGGAGAATACCCGCCGCCTGCTCGACGCGCTTGACGATGACGCGGAGGAAGATACACGGCCCGAGACGCCCGCATCGTCCGAAATACCCTCATTTTCCGTGCCATCCGAGATATCTGCCGACTTGCCCGACGATAAACCGGTGACGCTTGCGGAAGCACTCAGCCCGCTGCAGACGGCGGTGCTCGCGGCATTGAAGGCGGACGACCGCGCGGAGATTGAGCGGCTGTGCGCGGAGGAGATGACCTTCCCGGACGCGGTGTATGAGGAGATCAACGAGGCGGCGCTGGCGATCCTGGGCGACCTGGTAATCGACATGACGACGGGGACGCTGTACGAGGAGTATGCAGCGTCGGTATAACGAAAAGAGCATCGGAATGGAGAAAAACGCAATGTCAGAGAAGATACAGATCCCGCGGCGGGTCTGCGCGGCGGTACTGAACTCGCTTTCGGCGGGTGTGGTGCCGCGTACGGGTCAGGAATATATCGCGATCGGGCGTACGCGTGAGATTGCGGCACTTCTGAGTGACCTCGAGACGGTGGAGACAGGCGGCAGCGCGTTCCGTATGATCACGGGGCGCTACGGCAGCGGCAAGAGTTTCCTGCTGCAGCTTCTGCGGTCGCATGCGTTGGAGCGCGGCTTCGCGGTGGCGGACTGTGACCTGACACCGGAGAGACGGCTCGCGGGAGCGAAGGGTCAGGGGCTGGCAACGTACCGGGAGCTGGCGCGGAATCTGTCGTGCAGAGCCGCTCCGGACGGCGGCGCGCTCCCGGTGATTCTGTCGCGGTGGATCGCGTCGGTGCAGCTGATGTGCGCGAAGCGTGACGGGTTGTCTCCGAATGACCCGGCCTTAAGTGTCGCAACGGAAACCGCCGTCTCCGAGGCGATCGCCGATCTGTCTGGCTATGTGCACGGCTTCGACTTCTCCGCGGTAATCGGCGCGTTCTATCGCGGGACACGGGCGGGCGATGAGGAGCTGAAGAACAACGCGCTGCGGTGGCTGCGCGGGGAGTTTCCGACGAAGACCGAAGCGCGGCGCGTGCTGCCGGTGTCGTCGATCATCACGGACGAGACATGGTATGATGTACTGAAGCTGCTGGCGGCGCTGATGGTAAAGACGGGTCAGAAAGGGCTGCTGATCATCATCGACGAGGCGGTGAACCTGTATAAGATCGTGCAGACGGTCGCGCGTGAGGCGAATTATGAGAAGCTGCTGGGCATCTTCAACGACGCGACGCAGGGGCGGTTGTCGAACATGGCGTTCTTCTTCGGCGGAACACCGCAGTTTGTGGAGGATACGCGGCGGGGACTTTACAGCTACGAAGCGCTGCGGTCAAGGCTGCGCGTGAACCGGTACGCGGAAGGGACACAGGACTTCGCGGGGCCGATCCTGATGCTGACGCCGCTGACGCCGGAGGAACTTCTGGCGCTTTTGAAGCGGATCGTGATTTTGCATGCGCAAAGATATGAGTGGACACCGCCGGTGACGGATGAGCAGTTGGCGGGGTTTGTGGCGGACATTGCGGGGAGGATGGGAGCGGACGTGCTGCTGACGCCGCGTGAGGTGGTGCGCGATTTCACGGGGCTTCTCAACATTCTGCAGCAGAATCCCGGGAATACGTTCAAGGATTTGGCGGGGGATCTGGAGATCAAACCTGCGGACCAGCGCGAGGTCGTGGAGGAAGAGTTTGCGGAGTTCACGTTATAGGGAGTCCCGCG
>JAAZKA010000024.1 GCA_012800055.1 Clostridiales bacterium | reverse complement strand
TACGTCGCGGCGTGCGGCGGCGAGCGTGTGACGGTGCGGGTACACGATCCGCTGGGACGTGAAATCGACGCGGCATACGCGAAAGTCGGAAAGACCGCGGTGCTGGAGATGGCAGCGGCGTCCGGGCTGACGCTGGTGGAACCTGAACAACGTGACCCGCGTGTGACATCGACGTACGGCACGGGCGAGCTGATCCGCGCGGCACTGGACGCGGGACTGCGGGACATCATCCTGGGGCTCGGCGGCAGCGCGACGAACGACGGCGGTGCGGGGATGCTGCGGGCGCTGGGCGTCCGCTTCCTGGACGCAGCCGGACGGGAGCTTCCCGACGGCGGCGGGGCGCTGGGGTCCCTCGACCGCGTGGACATCTCAAAGCTGGACGCGCGGCTTAAAAAATGCCGGATCCGGGCAGCGTGCGACGTGGACAATCCGCTTTTAGGCAAGCGTGGGGCGAGCGCGGTATTCAGCCCGCAGAAGGGCGCGTCGCCGGACACCGTAGAAGTGCTCGACCGTGCGCTGCGGGTATATGCGGACGTGACGGAGATCGCGCTGGGAAAGTCGGCGCGGGAATATCCGGGAGCGGGCGCGGCGGGCGGCATGGGCTTTGCGCTGCGGCTGTTCCTGAGCGCCGAACTGACTCCGGGCGTCGCGCTGCTGCTGGATACGTCGGGCTTTGACCGATTGGTACGGGACTGCGACGCGGTAATCACCGGTGAGGGCGCGACGGATTACCAAACAGCATACGGCAAGGCGCCGGTGGGTGTTGCGGCACGCGCGGGCGGACGTCCGGTCTACATCCTCTCAGGCTCCCTCGGACGCGGCTATGAGGCCGTCTATGACCACGGCGTCACGGCGGCGTTCAGCATCATCACCCGCCCGATGACTCTCGACGCCGCCATCCGCGACGCCGCTCCTCTGCTCGAAGCCGCCGCCGACCGGCTGGGAAGGGTGCTCACTCGTACTCTCCAGGCCGGCGTCCGGTGAAGCGGCGGTAGACGCGGGAGAAGTAGCTGACGTTCTCGAATCCGACGAAGCGGGCAGTCTCGGAGACGCTGTAGAGACGGTTGCGGAGATATCCCTCGGCGTGGGCGATGCGCAGGCGGGTGCGGTACTCGACGGGCGACATGCCGTGGAGGGTATGAAACAGCCGCCGAAAGCCGCCCTCGGACAATCCGCACGCATCGGCATAGGCGCGTACCGGCAGGCTGCGGGCGTACTGTTCCTCGAGCAGCATCAGTCCCGGGCGCAGCATCCGCTCGACGCGCGGGCTGACATGGGACACCGAAAGGTCGCACAGTGCCGCAAGGATGGCATAAAACACCGCGCGCTGCGTGAGCCGTCCGGACGGACGCATGACGGCGCTGCTCTCGCGCAAGTTGATAAACAGCCGCCGCAGCTCCGGCGACATCGACGGCGTGAGCATACGCACCGTATCGCACAGCCGCAGCGGTGCGCCGTCCGCGTCGCAGATCGTGAAGCCGATGACCAGCGCGACATTGCCGTAACCGGTGTAGGAGGATATATTGCGTGCGCCGAGCGGGATGCAGCCGAGCGCGCCCGCCGGCAGCACCACCGCGTCGTGCCCGTATTCCCGCAGCGTCACCTCGCCGTCCGTCACCGCGACGAACGTGTTATTGGTACGCGGCGTATCGAACCGCGCCGTATGCCCGTGCGGGCGCTCGGTCACCGAGACGTGCAGCGTCCGCAGCTCCGGCTCACATGTCAGCCCCGGCAGCATTTCCATCACTCTACCCTCGTCAGTACACGCTCAAGAACTTCCGCGCAGTACGTGCATTTGTGGCAGCGCTTGTCGCAGGAGGTCGTACGGTCAAACCAATCGTCGGGGAACTTCTGATTGTCCAGCACGTACGGCGCGAACGCGGGGCCATAGCCGGGTTCGCACAGGTCGAGCAGGTTTCCGTAGAACCTTCGCTTTGCGTAGGCGTCGATCACCATCCCCGGAAGACGGTGCATCCGTGTCGCAAGCTTGACCGTATCAATAAGACCCTCATAGCGGTCCAGATCCTCCGGGCGCACCCAGGAATTCTGCAGTACTGCGACGCGATGGGCTGAATCCTTGAGGTAGCGCCAGCAGGTATGAGGAAGAAAGCTGCGGACATTCTGCGTTTCGGTAACGCATGTCTCATGCGCGACGAGGTTGTCGTGGAAAGTCTGACCGGAGCAGTGGTTCATGCAGCCGGAGTTTGCAAGCATCAGAAGCTTCTTGCCGTTTTCGCCGCACCATTCGCGCAGCTCCCGGATATGCGCAAGATCGCGGTTGTACTCGCGCTGGACGTAGAACGAATCGAACAGGTCGGCCATGTACTCCATACCCTTCACCGTCCCGATGCGCATGTTGACGGACGCACGGCGTTCGACATCCGGAAAGCTTTCACGAAGGACGTGCGCGATGAAGGGCGAGGCGGTCGTGACGACGTCGAGCGCGCAGACGCCGCGCAGCCGTTCGACGATGGAGACGACATGGTTGGCGAGGTGCTGGGAGAGCGCTTCGCCGCCGTAGCAGTTGCCGTTGAGCAGCAGGTCGAGCCGGATGCCCATCGCACGGATGCGGCGCAGCTCGTCCTCCAGACGTTCCTGTGCCGACCAGTCGGTATGTCCCCGCCGCGTGGCAAGCGCCGAGCGTCCGGAGGGCGTGTCGAGCCAGGGAAAGTACACCTCCGCGACGGCGTCCCGGTAATCGGAGACGAGGTCGGAGAAGCGTTCCTCATTGCCTTCCGCGAGCTGGAAGCCCACCGCCAGTTTGATGGCCATAAGTACCTCCTGAAAGGCCCCGTCCGGTTGCTGCCGGAACGGGGCTTTTCGTATTGATGGATGAATCAGTCGACGTCCGACGGCTTTACGGGACGTCCGGTGGGGTTGGAGTATTCGGCGGGCTGATCGGCGGCGATGGCTTCGTCTGACCAGTCCATCGTCCAGGGTTTGTGGTCGCGGAAAGGATTCTCGAACCTGTTTTTGAGCTTGCCGCGCGACTCAAGGCTGATCATACAGGCACGGGTACAGCCGCGCGCACCGCAAACAGCCTGTCCGGTGTTGTAGAGATTGCGGGGTTTCTGATAGAAGGGAGAGATGAAGTTGGGCTTATAGCCCTCGCCGTTGTAGCCGCCCTTCTCTCCTTCGGAGGTCTTCTCGGCACCGGTGAAGACATAACCGCAGCGGTCAATGTCGATCTCGCCCCACTCGACCTGATGCCCGGCGAGGTTGACCTTGACGGACTTGGTGGCGCTGATGCAGCTGCCGGGACACTCGCGCACACAGGCCATACAGCGGTTACAGAGGGTACCGGGCTCCATAATGGGGTCGGGCTCGAGCTCAAGCTCGGTGATGATGATGCCGATGCGCTGCCGGGGACCGAACTCAGGGGTGAGGAGCATTTTAGACCAGCCGATCTCGCCGAGGCCGCAGAGGTAGCCGGCGATGCGCAGGTGAATCATGACGTCGGGGATAGGCTTGCCGGGTGCGACGGGGCGGGAGTAGTTTTCACGGCGTATGCCGCCGTTGTCGATGGCACGCCAGTCGCTCTGATGGCCCATGGGAATGGCCTCAAAGCCGGCGTCCTCAATGACCTTGCAGAGGTTGATGACGGTCATGGGCATATAGAGGTAGGTGATGCCGCCGTAGCCCATGGCGGAGTAGTTGGAGAAATAGGTACCTTCCTCGATGCCGCGCAGGGAGCCGCGAAAGACACGGAAACCCATGGCAATGATGGACTTTGCGCGGGGCATGATGAAACGGGGATCCATCTGCGCGGGTGCTCCCTCCCAGCGGTCGATGGAGCCGATGCCGACGCAATCCGCACCCAAACGGCGCGCAGCGTCCTTGATCATTTTTGCGTCCGGTATAATCATTCACAAGACCTTCTTTCCCGTGGTTTGGGTATTCCGGATATCAGTATACACGAAACTGCGGGGATTTGCAAGCGTTGAACTGCACGGGAAATAATATTATTTGAACAATCTGATAAATATATAACGATATGCGTACCGGGAGGGCATAAGAATTGCAGAAAGAGCGATCATTTTGCCGAAGTCAGCATAAAAAGCGCATGTCAGCCGCTGCTGTTTCCCGATCCCTGCGCCTCCCTGCGGAAAAATTCACAGGGAGAGGACGGAAAGAGAGTGGTTTTTGCGTAAAAAAGCATCTTGCGGGATGGGACGATATGTGTTATAATTCGCACCATAAGGACAAATGTGTTTTCTGTGCGGATTGGGGGGAATGGGATGGGCACGCGTTACTACCTGGTGGAGGCGTGGGCGCTGCCGGACGTGCTCGCGCGGGCGGTGGAGGCGAAACGGCTCCTGAGTACCGGCGCGGCAAAGTCCGTCACCGACGCCATTGAGACGGTCGGCATCAGCCGCAGCGCTTTCTATAAATACCGCGACGCCGCCGTACCGTTCGTCGAGATGTCTGCCGGACGCATCGTCACGCTGCAGGGAAGCCTCGAGGACAGGCCCGGTGTGTTGTCGGGACTTCTCAACCGCTTCGCCGACCTCGGCGCCAGCGTGCTCACAATCAACCAGAACATCCCGCTGTCCGGGCAGGCCACCGTCACCATCTCGCTGCGCACCGAAACGCTCACCGGCGACGTCGAGTCGCTGCTCAACGACGCACGCGGGCTGCCCGGCGTACGCTCACTGGGAATCCTCGCCGCAGGATAACAGCGGCTCAGAACAGACAAAGAACGTGAAGGAGTTATTGCGTTTATGATTTACATCGCCATCCTGGGCTTCGGCACCGTCGGCTCGGGCGTGGAGGAGGTCTTGCGGAAAAATGCCGCAGAAATCTCCGCGCACGCCGGTCAGGATATTGCCGTCAAATACATCCTCGATATTCGCGACTTCTCCGCAACCCCCTACGAAAAACTCTGCGTCCATGACTTCTCCGTCATCGAGAATGACCCCGACGTCTCGATCGTCGTCGAGACCATCGGCGGCGCCCGCGCGGCGTATGACTTTACAAAGCGCTCCCTTCTCGCCGGGAAGCATGTCGTCACCTCCAATAAGGAGCTGGTCGCCGCCCACGGTGCGGAGCTTCTTGAAATTGCCAAAGAGCGGAACATCAACTACCTGTTCGAGGCATCCGTCGGCGGCGGCATCCCGATCATCCGGCCGCTTACGCAGTGCCTGACCGCCAACCGCGTGCTGGAGATCAGCGGCATCCTCAACGGTACGACGAACTATATCCTGACGAACATGCTCAAAAACGGTGAGACATTCGATGCGGCGCTCCGTCAGGCGCAGCAGCTCGGATACGCCGAGGCCGACCCGACCGCCGACGTCGACGGCATCGACACCTGCCGGAAGATCGCCATCCTCTCCGACCTCGCGTTCGGACGGGAGATACGACCGGACGATATCGATACGACCGGTATCCGGAGCGTAACGCTCGCGGACGCGAAGTATGCCGAGCGCGCAGGCTGCGTAATCAAGCTTCTTGGGCGTGCCGTCGTGCGAAACGACGGGAAGCTTTGGGTCTATGTCGCGCCGCATCTGGTCGCGCGGGAGTGCATTCTGTCGAACGTGGACGACGTGTTCAACGCCATCCGGGTGACCGGAGACGCGGTGGGAGACGTGGTGT
>JAAZKA010000023.1 GCA_012800055.1 Clostridiales bacterium | reverse complement strand
GGTCGTCAGCGGCGCCGCGTCCCCGTCCGGATGCACCGCAGTCGACGCGGCGGTCATCGAGAAAATCGCCGCCATCCTCGGCACGACCGTGCAGATTCCCGAGCGCAAGGTCGCGGTCATCCAGTGCAGCGGCGGCGGCAGCATCCTTTGGCGTTATGAGTACGTCGGCATCCAGAGCTGCTTCGCGGCGATGCGCATCACCGGAGGTCCGACCGAGTGCGCCTACGCGTGCCTGGGGCTCGGCGACTGCGTGAAGGCCTGCAAGTTCGGAAGCCTGCGCATCGAACGCGGCGTGGCTGCCGTCACTGAAAGCTTGTGCGTGGGCTGCGGAATCTGCGCGAAGGTCTGTCCGCGCCGCCTTATCGACCTCCTGCCCGCCGCGAGTACGCTCAGAGTCGTCAGCTGCTCGTCGCGCGACCGCGGCAACATCACGCATTCGGTGTGCGATGCCGGCTGCATCGGCTGCGGACTGTGCGTGAAGGCATGTGAGGCCGGTGCCATCACGATCACCGACAACCTCGCGCGCATCGATCCGAAGCTGTGCGTCGGCTGCGGGAAGTGCGAGACTGTCTGCCCGCGCAAGATCATCCACAGTATGCCGGAGCTGACCGCGCTGATCAGATAAGCGCAACACTATAGGAGAGCGTCATGGCCTATCGGAGCTATCGCGGTTCGGGCCGCAGGAAAAGAAACGCCGGGAAGATCGCGGGGATGATTGTCGCCGCGTTTCTCGTTGTGGTCATACTGGTAGGCGTTTTCGTACTGCAGGATGCCCTGGTCTTCACATCCGACGGCGTACAGCTTGACGCGTCGGCACTGTTCGGTACGACAACGGCGAAGAGTGCCGCGACCCTCCCGCCCGTGACCCTCCCGCCCGCGACGACCGGAGCGGCCGAGAAGGCCGAGCTGGTCACCTTCAAGCCGACTGTCCAGCCGTCCGTCGACGTGGAGGATGCCGTGCTGCCGTCGGGCGAACGGCTCGTCGGACAGATCGGGCGGCTTCTGTCGCGGGCGAACCTGCGGGCCGCTGACTTCGCCTCCACCGCGAGGCTCCTCAAGGCGTCGAAGGAGACCGTCGCGGTGCTCGAAGTGAAGACACCCGACGGACGGCTGTCGTTCCTGTCGAGCACGTCGATTGCCTCACGTGCCGGTGCGAACGCGTCGGCGACAGAGGATTTCTATCTGCGCGACGCGATCTTGCTCCTGAAGGAAAACGGCATAACGGTCGTCGGACGGCTTTCGTGCCTGAGCGATGACCTCATGGCTGAGGTGGACGAGAACTGGGTCTTATACGGCTCTGACGGCAGCGCGGTGAAGAACGCTGCGGGCCACACAATCCTGAATCCTGCGAGCGGCGAGGTGCGCGGCTACCTGACGGCGATCGCGACAGAGGCGGCGGTGCTGGGGTTTGACGTGCTGCTTCTGTCCGACCTCGGCATCCCGGCCGGGGTTGAGATGAATGAGGAGCTGGAGGACGCGCTGGTCTCGCTGATGAAAGACATCGACAATGTCCTGGGAACCCGAGGACTGGCACTGACGCTCTACTTTGAGCGGGACTACGCACAGCCGGGAGGCTTGCGTGAACCGGCAGACGAGTTCTGGGCGTCGCAGAAGGGGCTTGGCGCGCGCTATCTGCTCGACGCGTCGGGCGTCGTATCTGACACACGAAAATAACTGGAGGAACGTATGAAAGAGAAACTCAAGATTGGCTACGTCGGCATGGGCGGACGCGGCTACGGACAGATGATCCTGTCGCTGGACATGGATGACATCGACGTTTTGGCGGTCTGTGACGTATACGACGACCGTGTGAAGCGTGCACTGGATAAGATTCGGGAGAAACGCCCGGATCTTGCCCCCGAGGGCTACGCGGACTACCGCAAGCTGGTGGCGCGTCCCGACCTGGATGCGGTGGTGGTGACGTCGTCGTGGCAGACCCACGTGCGGATCGCCGAAGCCGCGATGCGTGCGGGCAAGTACACGGCGTTTGAGGTCGGCGGCGCGTCGAGCATCGAGGAATGCTGGCGCCTGGTGCGGGCGTACGAGGAGACCGGCGTACCGTGTATGTTATTGGAAAACTGCTGCTACGGCCGTGAGGAGCTGGCACTTCTGGACATGGTCAAGAAGAACATCTTCGGCGAGCTTCTGCACCTCGACGGCGCGTACGCGCACGACCTGCGCGACGAGATCACCGGCGGCCTGATCCGCCGTCACTATCGTTTCCGCAACTTCCAGCGCAGAAACGGCGAGCTGTACCCGACCCACGCGCTCGGCCCGATCGCGAACATGCTGAACATCAACCGCGGCAACCGCTTCATCGCTCTGACGAGCATGGCGACAAAAGCGCGCGGACTGACGGAGTTTGCCAAGAATAAGTACGGCGCGGATCATGAGTACGCAAAGATGGACTGGAACGAGGGCGACATCGTCACGACGCTGATCAAGTGCGCCAACGGCGAGACGATCCGCCTGCAGCATGACGACTGTCTGCCGCGTATTTACTCGCGTGAACTGACGGTCCGCGGCACGCGCGGCATGTACGGCGAGGACGGCGACCGCCTGATGATCGAAGGCCTGAATGAGCATGTCGAGGGCGAATGGGAGCCGCGGTGGATGAAGTTCAAGGATGAGCTGCCGAAGTACGACCATCCGCTGTGGAAGTGGTTCCAGAGTGCGGGCGTCAGAGGCGGTCATGGGGGGATGGATTACCTGGTGCAACGCGCGTTCTTCGAAAGCGTCAAGAACGGCACCGACACCCCGATTGACGCGTATGACTCCGCCGCATGGATGAGCATCACTACACTGTCCGAGCAGAGCATCGCGATGGGTTCGATGCCCGTCCCGGTACCGGACTTCACAAACGGCTTGTGGATCGACCGCGGCCCCGACCCGAAGTCGCGCTACAGCCTCGACGCAGTGCATTACGACCTGTTTGACTAAACGATCAAAGGGCGGCGGTGATGAAAACCGCCGCCCTTCTTTTCATTGTCAGGATTTCCCGATGAACGGTTCCGAGACCTTCCCGACGACGCGTCCGTCTGCGGGTCATCCGCTGCCTGCATCATAAACACCCTTTTTGGCTGCACTCCCGGTTTTCCCGCAATCCGGAGAATGAAACTCAGGAGTTGATCCCTATGCGCGCTGCCCTTCTTCAGATGCCCGTCGTACGGGAGAAGACCGAGAACATCGACACCGCTTACCGGTACCTCCTGCGTGCGCGGGACATGGGCGCGCAGCTTGCCGTCCTGCCGGAGATGTGGTGCTGTACGTATGAGACGTCCTTATTTGCCGCAAACGCCGAAAGTACCCCCGATGCACCCGCCCGCCGGATGCTCTCGGATGCCGCGCGGGAGCTGAACCTCTATATTGTCGGCGGCTCCATCCCCGAGCGCGATGGAAATGCGCTTTATAACACGTCTTTCGTCTATGCACCCTCGGGTGAGCCGCTCGCGCGGCATCGGAAGACCTACCTGTTCGATATTGACATCCCGGGCCGCCAAACCTACCGCGAGTCGGACGTGTTCACGCACGGTGACGGCGCGACGGTGTTTCCCACGCCCTGGGGAATGCTCGGCGTGGAAATCTGCTTCGACCTGCGCTTCCCGGAACTGGCGCGCGAGACGGTTCTCAAAGGAGCGTGGGCAATCTGCGCGCCGTCGATGTTCAATCCGACCACCGGTCCCGCGCATTGGGAGCTGACCCTCCGTGCGCGGGCTTTGGATAACCAGTGCTATATGCTTGGCGTGGAGTCTGCGCCCGACCCGTCCATGTGCTATGTCTCCCACGGACACAGTCTCGCCGTAAATCCGTGGGGAGAGGTGATGTGCGACCTCGGGGATGCGCCGGATGTGCGCGTGGTGGAGCTCGACCCGGAGGAAGTTAAGCGTGTACGGCGGGAGCTGCCGCTGCTTTCCGTGCTGAAAAGATAAGCGTTCCTTTCATTTTTCTGACAGATTCGGTCAATATGCTCTTGACGAAACCGGTACGCGCGTGTATAATGAAGACATGAACGAAGGCTCGGAGGATAGGTATGTTTACATCACCGGTTTGCAGTCTCACCGATATGCTGGGCGGGGAATACACGGAATATGTCCGGCGTGCGGCCGCGTTTTTCGGCGTCACGGACGCGGACGCGCTGATACGGGAGAAAGTCGCGTTCTACCCGGAGCATGTACAGCGGGAGAATGACCGGCTGCTGAGGAAGGTCGGGACGCAGGTGCTCCCGGCGTTCGACGACCCGTCGGACGGTGCGGCGACGTCGGCGTTCTCGAAAGCGCTCCATAAAAACGCCGCGCCGCTGAGCGGATACGGCTGTTACCGACTCGGCGAGGACGGACGGCTGTATCTGCTGGGGAAGTCGGAGCACTACCACGCGTCGCTCGGCCACGCGTTTCCCGGCTACCGGCTGGTTGACCGCGCGCGGCGTCTGGGTATTCCGAACGCAACGCACAACACGACACGCGGCTATATCACGCGGCTGTTGGAGAAGAGGCTCTCCGATGCGGCGGGCGGCGGGTACCGGGTGGTGAATCTGGAAACCGGGTCGCTCGGCGTCGAGGCGGGCGTGAAGCAGATGCTGTCGCGGTTTTATAAGCTGGTGGCCATCTCCGATACGCCGCCGTACTCGGGACGCGTGCCGGTGTTCCTGGTGATGGCGGACGACCACGGCGGACGTGAGGGAAACTACCACGGTACGACCGTACTGACGCAGACAATGCGCGGGCTGTGGCCGGACTTCGCGAAGAGGCTGGAGGATGCGAATATTTGCCGCGTGGTGCCGGTGCTGCCGAACAACGCGGCGGATTTTCGGGAGAAGCTGACGGCGTACAACAGACCTCCTTATAAGGTAGCGGGATTCCTGCACGAATTGGTGATGATGAACTACGGCGCGGTCAGGCTCTCGGACGCATACATCCGGGAGGTGTACGCGCTGTGCCGGGAAACGGATACGCCGACGCTGTGCGACGAGATACAGACGGGGATGTGGTACGACGGGCTGTTCCTGTTCCTTCAGTACGGGATCAGCCCGGATATGGCGGTGATCGGGAAAGGTTTCCCCGGCGGGGAATATCCGGCGAGCCGTCTGCTCGTACGCGAGAGCTGCGATCGTCTGAACCTGTTCGGCGCGCTGGTAACGAACGGTCAGGAGGAACTTGCGAGCCTGAGCTATCTGATCACAATGCGCTTCGCAGAGGAAAACGGCACAGAACTGACGCGTCTGGGAACCCTCTTCGAGGATGGGATGCGCGATCTTGCCGTTCAATACGCAGGTGTGGTATCGCATGCGGAGGGCCGCGGGCATCTGGCGGCGCTGCACTTCCGCGACACGGAAGAAGCGGCACGGTTCGCGAAGCTGCTCAACGCGCGGTGCATCGACGCGTCGGCGCAGCTCTATAAGACGCACTGTCCGCCGGCGGTGCTGTTCAAGCCGCCGGTCATCGCGAGTGAGGCGGTGCTGCGGTACATTCTGACGGCATGCGCAGACGCGCTGGACGGGATGAAGGGGTAACTATATGCTGTATCTGGGCTTGGATGTCGGGACGACCGCTGTCAAGGCGCTCATCTGCGACGCGGCGGGGCATATCTGCGGGACGGGCAGCGCAGGCTATCCGCTCCACTCCGACGGCGTACGGTCGGAGCAGGACGCGCGCGACTGGTACACGGCGTCGGCTCGGGCGGTACGGCAGGCGTTGACGCAAGTCGACGCGAGCGAGGTCTGCGCGATGTCGCTGTCGACGCAGGGCGGCACGACGGTTCCTCTGGATGCGTCCGGCGAGCCGCTGCGGTATGCGCTCACCTGGATGGATGCACGTGCCGCAGAGGAAGCCGCATACGTCCAGGAAGCCTACGGCGCGGATGCGTTCTACCATACAACCGGCTGGGACGCGGCGGCGTTCGGTGACCCATGCAAGCTGCGGTGGCTGCAAAAGCACGAACCGGAAGTCTGCCGTGCAGCGCGGTACTGGGCGACAACACCAGCGTACATGAACCTGAAGCTGACGGGGAACTGTGCGGTCGACCCGACGAACGCAGCGATGCGGCTGCTGTACGATTTCCGCGCGGGGACATGGGACGCGCGGCTGCTGGAATACGCGGGCGTGACGGATACGCAGCTCCCAACGCTGCTCCCGTCCGGAGCATATGTGGGAACTCTGACGCGGGAAGCCGCCGACGCTTTCGGGCTGACCGGGCGTGTCCGGGTCTACAACGGGACCCATGACCAATACTGCGCGTCGCTGGGATGCGGGTCGCGGGAGGCCGGGGATGTGCTGCTGTCAGCCGGGACAACGTGGGTACTGATGGCAGTGACGGAGCGTCCGATGTACACGGCTTCACGGGTCGGGGTCGGGCGTCACGCTCTGCCGGGGCTATACGGTGCGATTGCGAGCCTGGTGGGATCGGGTACATCGATGGAGTGGCTGTCGCAGCTGACGGGGCTGACGCCGCAGGAGCTGGATGTCGGAGCGGCGCAGCGGCGCAGTGAGCCGGGGTTGTTCTTTTATCCGTTCCTGGCGGGTGAGAGCTTCACGCATCGGGGTGAAGGACTGCTCGGCGGAATCGAGGGACTGACGCTGCGGCACGACCGGTATGATCTGGCGCGGGCGCTGATGGAGTGCGTGGCGTTTGAGGTAAAGCTGGGGCTGCGGGAGTTTGACGCAAAGCGGCTGGTGATGGTTGGCGGTGCGGCGAGGAGCGAGGTATGGAGCGGGATCGTGGCGGATGTGACGGGGTTGACGGTAAGGAAAGGCAGCGGGGATATCTGCGCATTGGGCGCGGCAATGATCGCGGCGGCGGGTGAAGGCGGGTATTGCCTGAGGCGTGCAGCGGAAGAAATGACGGGAGAAGGAGAGGTCATCCTACCGCAAGGAAGCTATGCGGAAAAATACGAACGCTACCGCCTGCGTCTTGCAAACCTTTCGGGTACACTCCAGCTCCCGTGAACTGTGGAACGGGGCATACCGGAGGCGGTCTCGGGGTACAGGGACGTGAGGGGGATGCAGCATGACCGGACATCGGGCACACATCCGGCAGAGAATGTCACATGCGTATCCCGGCTTGTCAGAAAATTTCCGAATCATTCACACGGCAGTGGTTGCATCTTCCGAAAAACGCGGTATAATAGAGCTATCCCCGGATAAATGACTTTACAAAACAGAAAGGTGCGTTGTGTATGAACCGATTTATCCTGAATGAGACCTCCTACCACGGCAGCGGCGCGATTGCGGCGATCCCGGAGGAGATCACCAGGCGCGGGTTTAAAAAGGCGTTCGTGGCGTCGGATCCCGACCTCGTGAAGTTCGGCGTGTCGAAAAAGGTGACCGACTTACTCGAACGCGCCGGTATTCCCTACACGCTCTACAGCGACATCAAGCCCAACCCCACCATCGAGAACGTTCAGAACGGCGTGCGTGACTTCAACGCGTGCGGCGCGGACTGCATCGTCGCCATCGGCGGCGGGTCGTCAATTGATACCGCCAAGGCCATCGGCATCGTCGTGGCCAACCCCGAGTTTGCCGACATCCGCTCGCTCGAAGGCGTCGCGCCGACAAAGCATCCCTGCGTCCCGATCCTTGCCGTCCCCACCACCGCCGGTACTGCCGCCGAGGTCACGATCAACTACGTCATCACGGACGTCGAGAGAAAGCGCAAGTTTGTCTGCGTCGATCCGCACGATATCCCGATCGTCGCGTTCGTCGACCCGGACATGATGTCGACGATGCCGAAGGGTCTGACCGCCGCGACCGGCATGGACGCACTGACCCACGCGATCGAGGGCTATATCACGCTGGGCGCATGGGAACTGTCGGACATGTTCCACATCAAGGCCATTGAGATCATCGCACGCGGGCTGCGGGCTGCGGTCAAGGGTGACAAGCAGGGCCGTGAGGACATGGCGCTGGGTCAGTACATCGCGGGTATGGGCTTTTCGAACGTCGGCCTGGGCGTCGACCACTCGATGGCGCATACATTGTCGGCATACTACGACATGCCGCACGGCAAAGCGTGCGCAATCCTGCTGCCGACGGTCATGGCATACAACGCGCCTTACACCGGAGAGAAGTACCGCGAGATTGCCCGCGCCATGGGCGTGACGGGTGTCGACACGATGAGCCGGGATGAGTACCGCAAAGCCGCTGTCGACGCGGTGCGCAAGCTCTCCGAGGATATCGGCATTCCGTCAACGCTCCGGGGCATCGTCCGCGAGGAGGATATCCCCGCACTCGCGCAGTCGGCGTACGATGACGCCTGCCGTCCGGGCAACCCGCGCGAGACCTCCGTCGAGGAGATCGCCGCACTCTATCGCGAGTTGCTGTAAATGAATAACTGCCGTCTTGTATGGGCGGCTTGGAAGGAACCGACAGTATATCGGTTCCTTTTCAATTATTACATACGGGATTACGGGGTATTGCGGATGAAACGCTATTATTACGCAGGGAATGTATGTGATTTTCTTTTGGAAGACTTTTACTCTGTCTTTGGAAAGCTGACGAGTGAGGACGCGTTTGAAGCGGACGATCTGCAGAAAAACACATGGAAGGAAGAAATCAACATTCTGAAACGGGAGCTGCGGGGATTCTCCGATGGGACGCTGCTGCTGGAATACACGATCCCGCGGGTCGGTGCCCGCGTGGACGGTGTGCTGCTGTACGAGGGAATCGTTTTCCTGCTGGAGTTTAAGGTGGGAGAGCGTACATACCCGCGCGCTGCGTTGGAGCAGGTGACGGATTATGCGCTGGACCTGCGCTGTTTCCATCGGGAGAGCCGAAACGCGTTTCTTGTGCCGCTGCTCATCTGCACACAGGCGCCTGAACGGCAGATACAGCTCGGAATGCTGGATGAACAGGCGCTTTTGCCGCTGTGCTGTAATGAGCACAACCTCGGGAAGACCATTCGCATGGTTGCCCGGTCCTACCGGCGAGAGGCGTTGTCGGCGCAGGCGTGGGCGGACTCCGTCTACGCGCCGACACCGACCATCATCGAAGCCGCGCGGGCGCTGTACCGGGGCCATGATGTGCGGGATATCTCACGCAGCGACGCGGGGGCAGCCAACCTCAGTCAGACGACCGACGCGGTCAACCGCATCATCGAGCGCAGCAAGGCTTCGGGGCACAAGGCAATCTGCTTCGTGACGGGTGTACCGGGCGCGGGAAAGACACTCGCCGGCCTGAACCTGTCGGTAGAGCGTCAGCATGCGGATATGGACGAGCACGCGGTGTTTCTGTCGGGGAACTATCCGCTGGTCGCGGTGCTGCAGGAAGCTCTGGCAAGAGATCAAAGTGAGCGGGAGCATATCAGGAAGACTGCGGCACAACGTAAAGTGAAGTCGTTCATTCAAATCATCCATCGTTTCCGGGATGAAGCGATGCTGTCGGACGCGCCGCCGTGTGAAAGGGTGGCGATCTTCGATGAGGCGCAGCGCGCTTGGACACGGGAACAGCTCGCGCACTTCATGGAGCGCAAAAAGGGCGTGCGGGATTTCCGGCAGTCGGAACCGGAGTTCCTCATCCGCTACATGGATCGTCACCCAGACTGGGCGGTGATCGTCTGTCTCGTCGGAGGCGGTCAGGAGATCAACACGGGAGAGGCAGGACTCGCCGCATGGTTCGACGCGCTGCGGGAGCACTTTCCGCACTGGGACGTCTACATCTCCGACCGGATCACGGACAGCGAGTACACCGGCGGCGCGGCTGCGGCGGAGCTGATCGGGACGGCGGACATCGTACCGGAGCTGCACCTGGCGGTTTCACTGCGGTCATTCAGAAGTGAGCGGGTGGCGGACTTTGTCAAGGCGCTGCTGGACTGTGAGGACGTGCGCGCGCGGTCTTTATACACGGCGTTCCGGAAGGACTATCCGATCATGCTGACGCGGGAGCTTGCGTGCGCGAAGGACTGGGTACGGCAAAAGGCGAAGGGGTCGCAAAGCTACGGCCTGACGGCAAGCTCCGGCGCGCTGCGGCTGCGGCCGTACGGGGTATGGGTGGAGAACAAGATCGATGCGCCGGTGTGGTTCCTCAACGGGCGTGAGGACGTACGGGCGGCGCGGTATCTGGAGGAGGCTGCGACGGAGTTCGATATCCAGGGGCTGGAGCTGGACTGGAGCGTGGTCTGTTGGGACGCAAACCTGCGGCATGACGGCACGGAGTTCCAATACCACCGCTTTCAGGGCAGTGTCTGGCAGAATATCCGGGATCCGACGCGCCGTGCGTACCTGAAGAACGCGTACCGGGTGCTGCTGACACGCGCGCGGCAGGGATTTGTGATCTTCATCCCGCGCGGTAGTCTCGCCGACCCGACCTGCCTGCCGCAGTTCTATGACGGTATCTACCGGTATCTGAAGAAGATCGGTATCGAGGAAATCTGAATTGTCCTATGGATCTCTTTCACTCCGGTTCCCTTGACACCGCCTGCCCTACAGCGTATAATATCTTATACCGCTCGACGGGAGAACGCCCCATGCGTATTCTTTACGCGGCTTCACACCATCCGGTCTTACGGACATGAGGGATGAGCATGAGGACGCGGAACTGTAACACCTACATGAAAGGACACATACCCATGGAAAAACAGTCAATCAGTCTGATCATCGACGACCCGGCGCCGCGCGTCCATGTCTACCGGGAACACGCGAAATCTCCCTGTACCCGCGACGGCCGTCCGCTGCTGGACAACATACCCAACGACTTCCTCTCGGACTTCTGCGATGTCTGCGAACAGTACGGCCTGGCGGGGAAGTTCAGCATCGTACCGAATCCCGGCTGCCGCGGGGAGATTTCACACGGCGTGGAAGGTTTCCCTTACTCCGAAATTCTCGAGTGGCTGGACATCGCCAAGCGCCGGCTCGGGGAGCGTTTCACGTTCGGGCCGGAAATGCTCACCCATCACAAAGCGGTCAACCTGAAGACGGGCGCGTACTACGACTGCAATGAAATGGAGTGGGCCGCGACGCAGACGCGTGAAAGCCTGGCGGAGTACATCGCGCATGCGCTGCAAATTCTGCGTGACGTGGGAATCCGCGCGGTGGGCGTGACGTCGCCGTGGGCATTCGGAATCGAGCTGGAGGATATCTACACGGCGGCGATCTCCGACGCGGTGTACCGGGTCTGGGGCGAGACGCGCGCGTGGTACTTCCTCAGGGGGATGCGCGGAGTGCCGAAAGCGGGCCCATGGCGGGCATACTGGACGGCCGAGCGGAGCGTAATTTCCATTCCGGCAACGCTGAACGACGAGTTCTGGGAGACGATCGAAAATCCGGACACGTCGGAGGCGCATGTAAAGGAGCGTGCCGACCGGATTCTGACGGAGGATGGAAAGCATGGCAGCTTCGCGGACGCGCTGCGGATCGGGGCGATGCCGGTGCTGATCTCGCATTGGCAGAGCCTGTACTCCAACGGCAAGCGGACGGGTCTGCGCGCGCTGGCGGAGACAGCCCGGCGGATAGAGAAAAACTACGGCAGGGAAGTCGAGTGGCAGAGCTTCGAGGAGATTATGCGCCGGTACTGACAGAGATACACCCCGTACCTTTCCGTAAGGGAAGGTACGGGGTGTACATATGGACGCAGACGCGTGTCGGCAGCCCTCCGCCTCGTCCGGGCAGCTTCGCGAAGATGATATGATTGAAGGATGAGCGCAGTCTGCACGAATGGCAGCTGTGAGCGTCACCTCGCGGAGCACATGCTATCGGTTGGTGCGCAGACGCCGCATCACGTCACTGCCGCCTCTTCCGAAGTAATCGTGCAGCTCCTTATACTCCCGGAACAGCTTCTCATACTTGCCCATTGCTTCCGCATCCGGCGTATAGCACAGATCGCTCAGCGCACCCATCCGCTCCGCAGCCTCGCCTACATTTTTGTAAACCCCGCCGCATACCGCCGCAAAGATTGCACTCCCCAACGCGCACGCCTGCTGCGACGCTCCTACCCGGATCGGCATCCCCAGCACATCCGCGTATATCTGCATCACCATCGGATTCTTCTGCGCAATTCCACCTGCCGCGATCAGCGTGTCTACCCGCACCCCGGCATCCCGGAATGCCTCCACAATCACCCGCGTCCCGTATGCCGTCGCCTCGATCAGCGCCCGATAGATCTCCTCCGGCTTCGTTCGCAGCGTCATCCCGACGATCAACCCTGTCAACTCTGCGTCCACCAGCACCGACCGATTCCCGTTCCACCAGTCCAGCGCCACCAGCCCGCTCTCTCCGGGTGCCAGCTTCTCCGCCAGTTCCGTCAGATACGCGTGGATATTCAGACCTCTCTCCCGCGCCGCGATCTCATACTTCTCCGGCACGCAGTTTTCTGCAAACCATGCAAAGTGGTCCCCGACACAGCACTGCCCGGCTTCCAGCGCGTAGTATCCCGGTACCGCACCGTCCGCCGCCACGCCGCAGAATCCCGGCACGATTGTTTCGTGCTCGTCCAGCGTGATATGGCAGCCCGACGTCCCCATGATCTCGCACAGCTTCCCCGGCTCGGTGATCTTCACCGCCGGCAGGGTCACATGTGCGTCCATATGCGCCGCCGCGACCGCCGTCCCCGTACGCAGCCCCGTCAGCGAGGACGCCGCGTCCGTCACGTATCCCGCAAGTGTCCCCGACGGGATCACCGGCGCGGCGAACTTCTCCGTCACGTCTGCAAGCTCCGGGGCAAGCGCCGCGAAGAAGTCCCGCGACGGGTACCCGTCTGACGGAGACCAGAACGCCTTGTACCCCGCCATCGCCGCGTTGCGTACCTGGACTCCCGTGAGCTGCCACACCAGCCAGTCGCCCGCCTCGAGAAAGTATGCCGCGTCACGATAGACCTCCGGAGACTCCGCGAGCGTCTGCCACACCTTCGGGAATGCCCACTCTGAGCTGAACCGCCCGCCGTAGCGTGCCGCGAACCTCTCTTCGCGCTCCGCGGCGAGATTCGTCATCCGCGTCGCATGCTTCTGCGCTGCGTGATGCTTCCACAGCTTCACATACGCGTGCGGCTCCGACGCATACCGCGGCAGGAAGCACAGCGGCGTCCCGTCTGCCTTCACCGGCAGCAGCGTGCAGGTTGTGAAATCCACCCCTACACCCACAACATCCTCCGGCAATATCCCTGCCTTCCGCAGCACTTCCGGCACGATATACCCGAGAACCTGGATGTAGTCGCCAGGATGCTGCAGCGCCCAGTCCGCCCCGAGCGGCGTGCCGTCCGGCAGCGCACGATCCATCACACCGTGCGGGTAGTCCATCGCCACCGTCGCCACCTCGCGGCCATTCTCCGTGTCCACCAGCAGCGCGCGGCCCGAGAGCGTTCCGAAATCAAGACCCAGTGTGTACTTTCCCATAGCTTCCTCCATAACGGACAAAGGGGCAGGAGTATGATTTTCCCGTCCCTTCTTTAGGAAATACATACTTAACACAACTAGGGGCCTAAAACTTCATGCTTCTCATATATTTGTTTGAGGTCCTTCGGTGAAATCCTAAACTTAGTACCGTGATTTCGTAAGCTATCGCTTCCTGCCTTCATTTCGCGGACATCAAAGTCAATCACAATTCTACCATTAACTAGGTTCTGCATAAGTTGTGTAAGTATGATGTTTTCGTATAGTTCAATCTTTTTATAAGTGACTTTTCTACCATTCCGTTCACCTTCAGCGGTTACTAAGCGTCTTAGTTTATTACCAGCTATATTCAACAGCATATCATGTGACCATGTAGGTACAGGATCATTTCCGTCATGTAAAGCGCGAACAATAATACTTCCTGCGTCGTTATAAACAGCAAACCTATCTGATCGTCCATGAATTGTATGCCGAAAGCTTAATCGGCCGTATTTGTCTTCCCATCCGTACTTGCTGACCATATAGCGTAATATCTTCTTTGGTTCAGGCTCTTTATGAAATAAGGTTATAAGAGCAGTTTTAGGTGTGAAGTACTTCACTTCCCATCCTAAGCAGTCGGCAATATCCTGATTTCCTACTGTCAACCCTAGCAAATCTTCAAGGAAATTGCCCGGGCCACCTGTGCCATTATAGCGCTTGACATCGTCCGGCATTTCAAGCCAACCAGCGTTTACTATTTCACGTAAACGCTCTAGCATCTGCTTTTTGTTTTTCGGCGGGTCTCCATTCAATTCTAATTTCATGGTTTTTTTCTCCTGTATAGTGTTCGTGCTGCTTCAATTCGTTCTTCAGCCAAATCACAATATTTCTTTGCAATATCTATTCCGATCCACTGACGCCCACATGCTTCGGCTGCTATCGCCGTCGAGCCAGATCCCATGAACGGATCAAGAATGACATTGGCATTGGTTGCCTTGATGCAGCGTTGAGCTAACTCAACAGGGAAGGGGGCCGGATGAGGGTTTTTGCTCTCCTGTGATATAACCCATACATCACCGATCGCATTTGCTTTAGGGGCTAGCTTAAACTTCTTTTTACAAATTAGGTAGATAACTTCATATGTTGGCAAGAAATATCCAGGATTAAAATTTATACCGCCGTCGCGCTTCCAAATGATAATCTGACGAACAGGAAAACCGGAAACAATATCGGCTCTATCCTGTAGCAATCCGCCTTGTACGCGCCATTTGTGATTGTAGAAAATAGCCCCGTCGTCCTTCAAAACGCGCATCATGGATTCCAAGCATCTTCGTTGCCATGCTACATATTCATCGTTTGGCATGTTATCGTCGTATTCGGCTGCTTCGTATCCGTTAATCAAGGCAGCGTTTTTCCACTTGCCTCCACGGCCGTCTTTCATTCCGTTTCCAGTGCTGTTCCTTAAATTGTACGGTGGCGATGTAACAACGAGGTCAACAGAAGCTGCAGGCATTTTATCCATGAGTTCAACACAATCGCCACAATGCACTTTGTTTAACCAATAATCCATTAGTTTATTCGGTTTATAATTGGCCGCGGCGGTGAGTGAGTTATTGAGCTCCACTTCGAAATCACCCCTCTCCGCGCATAATATTAACCCCATATATGTGAGTCTTAACCCATTGGTGGATGCTAACATTGTGTTTGTACGAGCAGCTGCGCACAGTTATCTTATCTTTGCAATCAGCACATTTGTAGATATTATCTCGAGCAATGCGTTGGATTTTGCGAGTGTGACCACAGTGTGGACATACTATTCCGCCCGGCCAGCGCAATTCTGCTAGTTGTTTTACGCAGGCTTCTTCATCTGGAAACGCCTTGTAGAGATCGAACAAACTATTGTACTTCATAGTAGTCACCTCGCAGGTGGTTTATACTACTATAATAACATATTATCTTGGTTGTGTCAAATATATAATTTTCTTGTAAAAGTTACCAAAATTGGTGGGTTGCGTATCTTCGTCTGTGCGGCGTTGCCCAAGAGGTTTTACAGCATCTATCCGGCTTTTTCAACGCTCTCCGCAATGTTGTACCACCCGGCCTCGACGCCGCTGTCCGTTACAGAGTAGTACAGCCCGAAGCCAGCCGTAGAGGATGCAGCCGCCAAAGCCTGCGACGCGGGAATCAGGTTCACCGTGCCGGACGCGCGATAGCTTGTCAGGCATACATCCGCGGCCACCAGCTCCGCTCCCCGGAACTCAACGCGCGCGGTGAAGTCCGGCTCACCCAGGATGCGGATACCGTCATATGCCGCGCCGAAGCGCACGGTATACAGACCCGTCTGCGCGTCGTACGAACCGCTCTGCAGATACAGCCGCGCGTCGCCGAGCGTCGGGGTCAGCATTTCCGACACCAGCCGCGCCGCCTCAGCGATACGCGCCGTACGCGCCTCTCCCGTCGGCGCCGTATCGGACGACAGTTTCGCCGGATTGTAATACGTCACGTACCCGTCCGTACCTACACGCAGCGTACGCTCCTCGTCCACATACACCTGCGTCCCATCCTTCTCACGGTAGGCACGGGCAGTGTAGGCGTTGAAACCGAAGCCCTCAAGCACCGCCGTCATGATGCGGTTTGTGTCCGACTCCGATGCGATTGCCGTCACGCTCTGCGCCGTCAGGCCCGTACACGTCAACTCCGGCCGCAGCAGAAGCACATCACGCGCGTCGGCCAGATTCTCCTCATATGCAAACCGGCTCCCGTTCCCCACGTAGTCACCGCACAGCTTCCGCAGATACTCCGCGTCGCTCTCGGTATCCATGCAGTAGATCGTACGCTCATCGGTCTTATAGTAGAGCACCACACGATCCTCACGAATCGAGAGCACGATGTAGCGTGCATCGGCGGTCAGGTAATCCGGCGGCTCCGCACCGATGAGCCGCGCCAGTGTGTCCAGCGGGAAGCAGCCGTCGAAATCCAGGAACACCATCGTTCCCGATAGCGCCTCCCTCCACTGGTACGACGTTGACAGGATCGGCTCGCCCGCCGTCTCCAGCGCCTCGGCAAGTACCACCTGCGCAGTCTCAAAGCATGTCGACGCCGTATCTCCGTCCGGCGTACTGTACAGACCGGCGCCCTCCGACGCACGTACCGCACACTTCAGCGGGGTCACCACCCGCAGCGCATAGCTCAGCTCCGCGTAGTTGGGGTACAGCACCGTCTCCTGACGCTCTCTGCCCAACGCGCGGTTTATCAGCTCAATTTCCGAAACGCCCATCGTATATGACCACACCAGGGTGGTCATATACAGCGCGCTCAGGATCAGCAGAACCACCAACAGATTCTTGCACAGGTTTTTGATCTTTCCCATATCTACACCTGTCGCGTATCCTGCACATCGGGCAAATCCTCCCGGATCGGCAGCCGGACGGTCATTGTCGTCCCAACATCGACCTCCGACTCGACGCTGATGGTACCGTTGTGGTAGCGCACAATCTCCGCCGCGATCGCGAGCCCCAGGCCCGTGCCGCCTTTATCCCGCGTGCGCGCTTTCTCCACGCGGTAGAAGCGCTCGAACAGCCTCGACTGATCCTCCTTCGGAATCCCCACGCCGTTGTCCGATACGGAGATGACGAGCATCCCGTTCTCCACGTGACCGGAGAGGGTGATCGTGCCGCCGTTTGGCGTGTATTTCACGGAGTTTGCCAGGATGTTCACCACCACCTGCTCGATGCGTTCCCGGTCGGCGGTGATGACGGGGAGATTGTCGCCAAGGTCCAGTGTGAGGGTATGGAATCGGTTCTTCGCCTCAAAGACCATCGCGTCGTAGACGCTGGTGAGCATTTTAGAGCTGGGGAAGCGTGACAGTTTCAGATCAAATTTACCGTAGTCGAGCCGTGAGAGGGTCAGCAGATCCTTGACGATGCGCGCCATACGGTCGGCTTCGTTGTTGATCACGCCGAGGAAGCGCGCGGAGGTCTGGGGCGGCAGGTCGGACGTCTCCATGAGCGTCTCGGTGTAGCTCTTGATGCTCGTCAGCGGTGTGCGCAGCTCATGGGAGACGTTGGCGACGAACTCACGCCGGGCACTCTCGAGTTTCTGCTGCGCGGTGACATCGTGGATAACGGCCATCGTCCCGCGCTCGTTTTCCGTCACGCCCAGCGGTGCGAGGAATACCTGCAGCGTCCGTTCGCCGCGCTTGTACTCTACGGACGGCGTCTGATCTTCCTCTGTGGGTGTACCCGGCTGCGGCAGATCGCCGAGCACCTCGTCATACGTCAGCGTCTCGGAGAACGGGATGCCCAGAAGCACCTCCGCTGCGGGGTTCATGTGGACGATCGCGCCGTTCTTGTCAAACGCCGCCACGCCGTCGGTCATATGCAGAAACAGTGTCCCGAGCTTGTTGCGCTCGCCCTCGACGTCTGCGAGCGTCTCCTGCAGAGTCTTGGCCATGTGGTTGAACGTCCGCGTCAGCTCTCCGATCTCGTCGGCACTCTGTACCTCAAGCATCCGGTCAAATTTGCCCGAAGCAAGCCGCGCCGCACCCTTTGTCACATTCTCCAGCGGCATTGTCATAGTCTTTGAAAGCAGGAAGCTTAAGAGCACCGCAAACAGCAGGCCGAACAGAATCACCTGCACGGTGATCTTGAACAGCATCCATTTCAGCTCGTCGAGTTCCGCGTTGGAATCCTTGATGTAGATGATATAGATCGTATCCCCTGCGGAGAGCGGGATGGCGATGTCCATGTAGCTTTCGGCAAGATACATGCGGTCGCCGATCTCGCCGCCGAGTGCACGGATGATGTTGGAGGTAACCTCGAGCTTCGGTCCGGAGACCGCGTCGGACCCGGCGAGATAGCTGCCGGATGCGTCGAGAATGTAATACTGGCGGTAGGTGTCGATGCCGAGAGGGCCGGCGTAAGCATAGAGCATGTCGCGCAGACGGGTCGCCGCGTCGGCGCCATTCGCCTCATCGCGCAGCTCCCCTAAAAACTGCGTGGTGAACACATCCTCCATCTGCGTACGGAATTCCGACAGATAGAACGATGTCACCCGATTCATCATCAGCGTCCCGACGACGAGCATTACCGACAGAATCAGCAGAATCAGGATCAGCACCAGTTTCATGTGCAGACTGCGAAACATACCTTACCCCCGAACCGGTCAGACGAAATTCTCCTGCGACGAGAAATAGTACCCGACGCCGCGCCGGGTCAGAATGTACTTCGGTGTCGGCGGATCGTCCTCGAGTTTCTCGCGCAAACGACGCATCGCCACGTCCACCGCGCGCAGGTCGCCGTAGTATTCGTATCCCCAAACTCTCTGCAGAAGCTCCTCACGGGAGTAGGCACGGTCGGGCGTCGCGGCCATCATACGCAAAAGCGAAAATTCCCGCGCGGTCAGGTCGACGGACTCCCCGCGCTTCTTGACGTCGTGCGCTGCAAAGTAGATAGCAATGTCGCCCTGTTCGATATCGGGCTTCATCGCATCCGTCTCGGGCTTCACAGTACGCCGCAGGTTCGCCTGCACGCGCGCCAGAAGCTCCCGCATCGAAAAGGGCTTTGTGATATAGTCGTCCGCGCCGATCTCGAGACCGAAGACCTTGTCCGTCTCCTCCTCACGCGCGGTCAGCATGATGATCGGCACGTTCGAGCACTCACGGACGCGGCGGCAAATTTCGAAGCCGTCCATCCCGGGCAGCATCACATCCAGCAGCAACAGGTCGAAGTCGCCGTTCAGCGCGCGGTCGAGGCCGGTCAGCCCGTCGTACACCGCCTCAACGGTGTTCTTCTCGCGCTCGAGGTTGAACGATACAATATCCGCAATCGCAGCCTCGTCCTCGACGATCAATATTTTAGCCATGCTTTACACCTCCGCTATAACACTTTCCGTTATAACAACTACAGATAGTTCAATGTACGAAGAAGAAATATCCAAAAGAAGATTGTTGCGACGCTGGCGACGGTGGTAAGGACGACGACCTGACCGGCGAGATCTCCGTCGTTGCCGGTCTGCTGCGCCATGACATAACTCGACACGGCGGTGGGCGAGCCGGAGAGCGCGAGCAGCGCACCGATGGTGCTGCCGCGATATCCCATGAGGATCGCGGCGGGGAGGACCAAAAGCGGCATGAGCACGAGTTTGCCGAGCATCACACCCGCGAGGATCTTCCGGTTGGCGCGCATACTGGAGAAGGTCAGCGTACCGCCGAGCGCGATGAGCGCCAGCGGCGTGCCCATACTTTTCAGGTTTTTGAGTGTAGCATAAATCGCCGACGGCAGCGGAATCTTCAGAAATATAAACAGATACGACAATATGGACGCGATGATGAGGGGGTTTTTGATGATGTCGAGGAATGTCTCCCGCACACGCTTTCCGCCGTGCTGATCGCTCATATGCCAGGTCAGCGCGAATACGGCAAGCACATTGAAGACGGGGATGACGAACGGCAGCAGCATCGTCGTGGTCCAAAGCTCCCCCTCTCCGAACATATTGGTGACGACGGGGACGCCGAAAATGATGAAGTTGGAGCGAAAGATGCCTTGGACAACAACGCCGATGCGCTTTTTATCACGGACGATCAGCGGGATCATGAGCATCAGCAATATAAACGCAAGACAGATCGTGCCGACGGCGATACCGACGTACTTCCAGTCGAAGTCCGAGACGGCAGCAGCGTTGTCGCAGATGTTGCAGAAGAGCATCACCGGCAGAAGGATGCTGTAGGAGAGCTTATTTGCTTTGGAAAAAAAGTCCTCGGACAGGAACTTCCGCCACTTGAGAACGCCCCCCAGCGCCATCAATAAAGCGAGTGGTGCGACGGCGTTGAGTGAAAATACAAGCGTATCGAGCAACGCGTAAGCCCTCCTTTGAGGATTCAGGATTCATAAACATGCGGAAGACGGGACGCGTCACCTGGTGTGGGCATCCCTCTGCGCGACGGCAAGCTCATCGCAGCGGTTGTTGTTTTCGTCGGCTGCGTGACCTCTCACCCATATGAACTTCACCTGGTGGATTGCGCACAGATCCAGCAGCTTTTCAAACAGATCGGGGTTTTTTGCGGGCGTCTTGTCGGCCTTCATCCACCTGCGCTTTTTCCAGCCGGCCGCCCATCCCTTGGTCATCGCATTGACCATATATTCCGAGTCGCTGTAGAGAGTGACGGCGCAAGGCTCCTTCAAAGATTCAAGCGCCTCGATCGCGGCGGTCAGCTCCATGCGGTTGTTGGTGGTCATGTACTCACCGCCGGACATCTCGAGGCGTGTGTCCTTATATTCCAGAATAGCGCCCCAGCCGCCCGGCCCGGGATTCCCGGAGCAGGCGCCATCCGTCCAAATCGTTACTTCTTTCAAATTTCCTCCGTCTCGTCGTCCGTCTGCGGTATGGGCTCATCCTCGTAGGTATCGTCCGGTATCTCAAACATATCCAGCTCTTCCGGCTTCATCGGCTCCTGTTCGGGCTTTGTTTCTTCGTCCTCGTCGGGGATATCCTCCTCATGGACGACGCGTGCGATGTCGATGACCTCGGTATCCTCCGCCGCACGCATGACGATGACGCCTTGGGACGATCTCCCGCAGACGCGCACCTCATCGGCATTTGCGCGGATGACCTGGCCGTCAGAGGTGATCAGCAGCAGATCGCACGGCCCGTCAATGGCGAGGATGCCCGCGAGAGGGCCGGTTTTATCGGTAAGCTTGTGGGTGATGACTCCGCCGCCGCCGCGGTGATGCCGGGGATACTGATCGACCGGCGTACGTTTACCGTAGCCGCGTTCGGTGACGGTGAGCAGATCGGTTCCTTCGCGCACGACGGCGGCGCCGACGACGCGGTCACCGTCGGTGAGACGTATCCCGCGCACACCCGCGGCGGTACGACCCATCACGCGCGCCTCGTCCTCGCCGAAGCGGATCGCCTGACCGTTTCTTGTCGCGATGATCAGGTCCTGGTTCCCGTCGGTGAGGTTGACAGACACGAGCGCGTCGTCCTCCCTGAGTATAAGCGCGCGCAGTCCGACCTTGCGCAGATTCGACAGCGCAGACAAAGCCATACGCTTGACGATACCCTCGCGCGTAACAAACAGCAGGTTGCGGTTGTCGTTTTCCGACGGTTCGACCGGCAGCAGCGCGGTGACGTTCTCGTCGGCGTCGAGCTGCAGGAGGTTGACAAGGTTGGTGCCCTTCGCGCCCCTTGACGCGGACGGGATCTGGTAGCCCTTGAGCCGGAAAACACGGCCGCGGTCGGTGAAGAACAGCACGGGGTTGTGAACCCTCGTGACAAACAGCGTCGAGACGTTGTCTTCTTCCCGCAGCGACTGTCCGGAGATACCACGTCCGCCGCGCCTCTGCGCTTTGTAAACGCTCACCGGCATCCGCTTGACATAGCCCGCGCGGGTCAGCGTGAAGACATTGGTCTCGTTCTCGATGAGGTCTTCGATATCCAGCTCATCGTCCACAAGCTCTATCTGCGTCCGGCGCTCATCGGCGAGACGGGAGCGGATTTCCAGCAGCTCCTTCTTGACCTGTGCGTACTGCAGCGCATCGGAGGTCAGGAGATGTTCGCACTCGGCGATTTTCTCATATAGCTCCTTGAGGTCAGCTTCGAGCTTTTCGCGTTCCAGACCTGTCAGACGTCCCAGACGCATATCTACGATGGCCTGAGACTGTTCCTCGACAAGATCGAAGCGATTCTGCAGGCGTATCTTGGCGGCCTGCTCGGTCTTGGACGAGCGGAGGATGTTGATGACCTCGTCGATGTTGTCAAGCGCGACCTTCAGGCCCTCTAACACGAGCGCACGCTTTTTCATGCGCTTGAGTTCAAAGCGGGTACGGCGGACAATGACCTCCTTCTGAAAGACGAGGTAGTCGGTGAGCATTTTCTTAAGGGACATGACCTTAGGCTGACCGCCGGAAAGCGCGAGCATACAGACGGAAAAACTTACCTGGAGCTGAGTATAGGAGTAGAGCTGGTTGAGGACAACTTGTGGGTTCGCGTCACGCTTGAGGTCAACGACGATCTTGAGACCGAGGCGGTCGGAGTGGTCGGCGAGGTCGGCGATGCCGTCGATGCGCTTATCCTTGACGAGGTCGGCCATACTCTTGACGAGTTTGACCTTGTTGACCATATAAGGAATCTCGGTGATTTCGATGCGGGTTTTGCCGTCCTCAGTGACGATGTCGGACTTGGCACGCAGCTTGACGACGCCGCGTCCGGTGGCATAGGCGGCACGGGAACCGGCCCGGCCTACGATGGTACCGCCGGTGGGGAAATCGGGACCCTGGACAAACTGCATCAGCTCATCGAGGGTGGCGTCGGGGTTATCGATCAGGAGGCAGGACGCGTCGATGATCTCTCCGAGGTTATGCGGAGGGATGTTGGTCGCCATACCGACAGCAATGCCGACGGAGCCGTTGACGAGAAGGTTCGGGAAGCGTGACGGCAATACGGACGGCTCTTTATAGCGGCCGTCGTAGTTGGGCACGAAGTCGACGGTATCCTTCTCAATATCGGTCATGAGGTCCATAGCGATTTTCGCGAGCTTTGCCTCGGTATAACGCATGGCAGCGGCCGGGTCGCCGTCGAGGGAACCGAAGTTGCCCTGACCGTCGACGAGCGGATAGCGCATGGAGAAAGTCTGGGCGAGGCGGACAAGGGCGTCGTATACGGAGGCCTCGCCGTGGGGGTGGAAGTATTTGATGACGTCGCCGGCAGTAGCGGCGCACTTGGAGTAAGGCTTATCGGGCGTGAGGCCCGCGTTGTACATGCTGTAAAGGATACGGCGATGGACGGGCTTCAGGCCGTCGCGCACATCCGGCAGTGCGCGGGAAACGATGACGGACATCGAGTAGTCGATGAAAGCGGATTTCATCTGACGCTCGATATCTATCGGGATGATGGTTGTTTTCTTGGGGGTTTTGTCCATTGTGGTTACTCCTTGCGGATTTTAGCAGGGGTCATTCCTTTTGACAGATTTTATATATTCTGATGTTTCTGATATGGTCTTTTTTTCCACGCGTGTTTCAAGGTCGGTATACGGGGGAATGGTTTTCACGGCCGCTCATCCTTTACACGTCAAGGTTCTTCACATACTTTGCGTTCTTCTCGATGAACTCACGCCGCGGCTCTACCCGTTCTCCCATCAGCACCGAAAACGTTTCGTCGGCACTGGAAGCGTCCTCCATATACACTTTCAGCATCACTCGATTATCCGGGTCCATTGTCGTCTCCCAAAGCTGCTCGGGGTTCATCTCGCCCAGACCCTTGTACCGCTGGATGTCGTAGTCCGACCCGCTCTTCGCGAGGATCTCGTCGAGCTCTTCGTCCTTGTACGCGTAGCCTATCAGCTTCTTGTTCTTCGTCACCTTGAACAGCGGCGGCTGCGCCAGGTATACATACCCGCCCTCGATCAGCGGACGCATGAACCGGAAGAAGAACGTCAGCAGCAGGCAGCGG